>QXXE01000015.1 GCA_009911355.1 Clostridiaceae bacterium
CGCGGCGGGCGGCAGGGCTCTGCCCTGCACCCGCTGGGGCTTTCGCCCCAGACCCCGAGATGCTGACGCATCTCTTCCCTCGCCTGCGGGCGGGACGGGGGATTCACCCTCACTGCCGCTGTTCAGGCCACGAAAGTAACGATATTTTCAGCCATTTGAGGATATTATACCATGCAGCACCAGAAAAGTTAAGTACATCTTTGGATATTTTCGCGATTTTCGCAAAAACCCTTGCAATTGCACGCGAAATATGTTATGATTCAGGATATGCCATTGTACTCTTTTTGACAGCAAGAGAAAAATAAAGGAAACCCAGGGAGGAAACCAAGTTATGACGACAATGCAGACCGTACTCGCGGTAATTATGATCCTTGCGAGCCTGTTCCTGACCTTCACCATCCTCATGCAGAGCGGCTCCCGCCAGGGCATGAGCGGCACGATCTCGGGCGGCGCGGAAACCTTTTTCGGCTCCGGCAAGGCAAAGGGCATGGACGCAATGCTGAACAAGCTGACCATCGTTGTTGCGATCGTGTTTGTTGTGCTGGCGGTCATCCTGAACATTACCCAGTAAACCGAAATGCTCAGGCAGCTGCAAATGGGTGCGCTGGCGCTGTTCGTCCTGTTCGCAGGGCTGACAATCCTCTGCCAGCTGCGGTGCGGGATGCTCGGCGGCAAAATAGAACGCGGGGAAGCTTCCCCAGAGGAACTCGACCGGATGCGCGCCCAAGCCAAATGGTTCGCGGCGGCAGCAGCCGTTTCCCTCGCGGTATGTATCGCAATCGGCGCTGCTGCGCTCCGATGAAGCCCTTCAGCCTTTCCCCCACCGCCAAGCGCTCCCGCTTATCATCACCGTACACGAAACCACATGCTCCGGCATGTGGTTTTTTATTCGCCGGAAAAGCCCCCGATCTTCCTGTACGGCAGCATACCAGGCAGCCCAAATGATATGGGCATAAGCCCCACAGCTTGCCCTAACGGAAAAGCCCATCCGTCCATACAAAAGCGCCGCTGTTTTTCAACAGCGGCGCCCGTTTTGGGTTGATTTTCAAATAGGGATTCACAGCGCACAGCCGTGTTTATTCTCCCTGTGTGCCGGTCAGGAAAGTTTCCACGTCGACCGGGCGGTCGCCCACCCGCGCTTCCAGGTGCAGGTGCGCGCCCTGTGCGCTCTCTGAGGAGTTTGTCGCGCCAAGCTCACCGATCACGTCGCCGGCCTTGACCGTGCCGCCTTCCTTCGCTTTCGGGTTCTCCTTGAGACCCATATAGACGGTCATAAGCCCGTCCGCGTGCGCCAGCTCCACGCACTGCCCATACAGGCTGTCCATCCAGACCCGTTCAACCGTGCCGTCGGTCACTGCGTATACCCGGTCGCCTTCATCGCCCGCATAGTCGGTGCCTGTGTGGACGCGCCAATCGCCAAAGGTGGGCTGGAACACCAGCTCTTCGCCCGAGAACGGGATGGTCACCGCGCCCTCGACAGGGCGCACCCAGACCGGCGGCTGTGCAGCAGGCGCTGCCGTCTGGACGGCTTCCTCCGGCTGCTCGGCTGACGCGTCATCCGCGGGAGCGGGCTCATCTTCCGCAGCCTTCCCTTCCGTGCCCGTTTTGCCGTCTTTCTTTTCGTCCGGCTCAGCCGGGGCGGCGGCGCGTTCCATCGGCTCGTCTTCCGTCAGGTCGAGCGGCGGCGCAGTCACCGGGACGGTGACTGGCACAGACGGCGTATTCTCCAGCACCGCATCGTCGCTGCCGGAAGGGACAAAAAACAGTACATAACCCGAGACCACAATCGCCAGAGCGCAGATGGCCAGGATTATGTAAAATCCCTTATCATCCATCTGCGCGGCAGCGTTTGCTTTGCCGTATTTTCGCATCTTGATACCTCCTGTATTCCGGGGCGGCTGCCCCGTTGTGAGGATAGTATCGACCGCCAGCGGCGGGATTATACGGCATATCCGGGAATTTCCATGCAAAAATCCGGATTTTTACCGCAGGGCCCCGGAAGCCGCCAACCAGGCGGCAGGCAGTCACTCCCAACCTTCGTAATCAAAGGGGTCCTTCAGCGCGTGTTCTCTCATGATGCGGTTTTCAATTTCCATATAAAGCTTTATCCCGTTTTGCGTATCAGGAGACGGTTTTATCGCGGATGCCTCCGGGTGATCGATCAAATAAAACCCCATAGCCAGATCACAATACGGCCAGCTATGGCTTTCAAGCGTTACACGCGTGACCGTAAGATCAAAATTATCAAAATAGTCGAAGCGGCGTTCCATGCAGGCATCCGCTTCCGGCTCAGTAACGCCCGCATATTCTGTAATCAACCATTTCAGAAGTTCATAGTAACTGCGGAAATTTACAATAATCCGCCCTCCCGGGCCCGTCAAAACGATATCATCTTCCAGCTTATCTTTCCAACTCGCCATTTTACCCGATTCCAACCGTGTTTCGGGCGGTCAGCTGTGGTAGGCGGCAACGATTTCGCCGATATACTGCACATGCGGGTCGCCGGAGGCGTAGTTTGCATCCACAAGACGCTTATCCAGCAGGTTTTCTACCGGCAGCGGCACGGAGTAAATCTTTTTGCAGACGAGCACGAGTTCGGCTTCCTCGAAGGATGGGCAGCCATCGACAAAGGTGGGGGTCAGGCCGCTCGCACCCATCTTGTCAAGCTCCCGGCCTGACTGCGAACCCAGCAGGTTCAGTGCGCTGCGGTTGCCGTCCTTCAAAAAATTCAAACTAAAGCACTCATGGTTGTCAATGAATTCCTTTGTGTAGCGGCTTTCACGCACATAAACCGTGCATGCAGGCTTCTGCCAGATCACGCCCAGCGCGCCCCAGCTTACCGTCATCATATTAAACGCGCCGGGTTCACCCGCAGCGAGCAGCGCCCACTGCTTATGCAGACGCTCAAAAGGGTTGAGTTCCAATTTCTGAATATCAAATGCTTTCATTACGCATTTCCTCCTCTCGAATGTAAGCCGATAAAAACCGTTGCAAAAACCCTCACCAGCTATCGGCATAAATTATAGTATGACTCCCAAAAAGATTTCGCGCACAGTGCAGTCAGGCGCAAACTCCTTTGCCACAGCAGAGCGGTAAACCAACCCGGCCCGCCTTTGTCCTGGCGGGCCGGGTTCCTGAGCGGATACGGCGGCGCAGGCCACAGCGATTGCGCACGAAGCCAAGCCAGCCCGCTGTCATAATGGCGGGCTGGCTTCCTGCACCCCAACAACAAACCCCATCCCCCGTCCCGCCCGCAGGCGAAGAAAGAGATGCGTCAGCATCTCGGGGGTCTGGGGCGAAAGCCCCAGCGGGTGCAGGGCAGCGCCCCGCCGCCAGCCGCGCAGGCTGCCCCTCCGGCGAGGAGCGGGGTGCAGGGGCAGCGCCCCGCCGGTCAGTGCAGGTCGGACTGGCGGAGCTTCATCTCCTTCCATTCGTCCTTCGTGATCAGGATCTGCCGCGGCTTCGAGCCCTCGAATTTGCCCACAATCCCCCGCTCCTCCATCTGGTCAACAATGCGCGCCGCCCGCGAATAGCCCAGCTTCAGCCGCCGCTGAAGCATCGAAGTCGAAGCCTGCCCGCAGTCCATGACCACGTCAATCGCTTCCATCAGCATCTCGTCTTCCTCGCCTTCGCCGCCCGAGCCGTTCTTGCCCTTGCCGTCGCCGTCACCGTCGTACTGCCGCTCGATGTGCTCGAGGATTTGTTCGTCGTACTCCGCCGTCGCCGACTGCTTGATCTGCTCAATTACACTTTCGATTTCCTCCGACGAGATGAAACATCCCTGTATGCGCTGGGGCTTGCCCCCGCCAATCGGCGCATACAGCATATCCCCCTTGCCAATCAGCTTTTCTGCACCCGTCTGGTCCAGTATAATCCGGCTTTCAATCTGGCTCGCCACAGCAAACGCAATGCGCGATGGAATATTCGATTTCATAATGCCCGTGATCACGTCCGAGGACGGACGCTGGGTTGCTACAATTAAATGCATCCCCGCCGCGCGCGCCTTCTGCGCAATCCGGCAAATCGAAGTCTCGACCTCCTTCGCCGCCACCATCATCAAGTCAGCCAGCTCGTCGATGACAATCACGATCTGCGGCAACACCTGGTAGTTGTCCGGCGAGTCGTCTTCCGCATACTGTGCTTCCTTCCGCTTCTGGCGCATCAGGTCGTTGTAGCCCGAAAGGTTGCGTACCTGGTTGTCCGCAAACACCTTGTACCGCCGTTCCATCTCGCCTACCGACCAGTTGAGCGCCCCCGCCGCCTTCTTCGGGTCGGTCACCACCGGGATCAGCAGGTGCGGTATCCCATTATAATTGCCCAGCTCGACCATCTTCGGGTCGACCATGATCAGCCGTACCTCTTCCGGGGTCGAGTTGTACAGGATCGAAATCAGCATCGAGTTGACGCACACCGATTTGCCCGAGCCCGTCGTGCCCGCAATCAGCAGATGGGGCATCTTCGCAATGTCGCCAATAACCGGCGCGCCTGTAATGTCCTTGCCGACCGCAAACGACAGCTTGCTCGCCGCCTGCCGGAACGCCCGCGACCCGATACAATCACGGATCGGCACCATCGTAACCGTCTTGTTCGGCACCTCAATGCCGATCGCCACCTTGTCCGGGATGGGCGCGATTCGCACCGAAACCGCCCCCAGCGACAGCGCGATATCGTCCGACAGCGCCGTGATGCGCGAGAACTTGATGCCGCGCGAGATGGTCAGCTCAAACCGCGTGACCGACGGCCCGCGTACAATCCCGATAATATTCGCGTCAATGCCAAACGACTGCAAGGTGTCTACCAGCCGCGCCGAGTTTTCCTGAAGCTCGAATTCTACGCCTGCGCTTGAGGCCGCCCTGCCCTCTTCCAGCAATTCCAGCGACGGCTTTGTATAGGGCGGCACCGGGGCCTGCTGGTTTTCGTCCATCTCCGCCGCCATCCGCGCCGCCATTTCCTCTGCCGCGCGCTCGGCTTCTCGTTTTTCCTCCGCTTTGCTTTTGGGCTTCTCGGGCTTGTCCGGGATGGGGTCTTCGGCAATCGGCTCCGGCGGCGGCGCGCCGACCTCAAGCGACGCTTCCTCCGAAATGCCGGGGAAATCCAGCACACGCGCGGGCTCGAAATCGTCCAGGTCGTCGGCTTCGATCGCAAGCGAAGCGCCCTGCGGCGTCATCTGGATCACCGTTCCTTCGCCGGGCTGCGCGGCGTGGGAAGCGCCCTCCTCCGCCTGCTGCTGCACCAGGTCCAGGATATCGTGCGACGGCGCGTCGATATTCTCCTGGCCTGTCCCGCGCAGGAATTCGGCAGGGCTCAGCGGCTGCTTGCGCCGCGCCTGCGCCACGGTCTGCGCCGCCGGTTTTTTCAGGATTTCCGACGGGTCGTCATCCAGCACCGGCGGAGCGGGCTTCTCGTCGTCCAGCGGGATATTGTAATTCGCGATATCCGGCTTGCCGCGCAGCTGCTGCCGCTGCTGGCGGACAACATGCAGGTTGGGCAGCTCGGGGGGCGCTTCGTAGCGCTCGCGCTCCTCTTCGGAGTCGTATTCATATACGGGCGGGCGCAGCATATCGATCAGCATCCCCGGCGTGACGCGCGCCGCCGCGAGCGCCGCCGTAACCAGCAGCACCAGCAGCACGAGAAACGCGCCAATCCAGCTCAGCGCCCATTCCAGGCCGCAGTACAGCAGACCGCCGAGCAGACCGCCCGTGCGCAGCCCCGCGCCCGCGGTCAGCAGCCCCGACACCAGCGATGTACTGTTTTCAAAGTCATTCGCCCAGAACACCGCGTGCAGGAACGCCGCGATCAGCACGGGCTCGATCGCGATGCAGAAGCAGCGCAGGCGCACCGGCCCTTTGCGGCGCTTGAACAGCAGCAGCGCCATCAGCAGCAGCGCCAGCGGCAGCGGGTAAAGCCCGATGCCCAGCATCCCGCCGAAGAAACTGCGCAGCACGCGCAGCACCGCGCCGTCGATCGGCAGCAGGGCAAGGGCGGTAATCAGCCCCAGCAGCCCCCAGATGAGCGCCCATACGCCGCGCGGGATGCCTTCGGGCGAGGGCTCGGGCTGCGGCGGGGCCTTCCTGCGGGTGGATGCGCTCCGTGTAGTTGTTTTTTTCTTTCCTTTTTCTGCGGCCAAGTGCCACACCTCCAAGTTTTTGCGTGATAAGTTCGCCGGGAGCCGCAGGCCCCCGGCTGTTTCTGCGATGCGCTTTGCCTCTTGGCTCGCCTGCGCGGCGGGCGGCAGGGCCCCGCCCTGCACCCGGTCCTACGCGGACAGCGCCAGAGGGGCTAGCCCCTCTGGACTCCCTTTCACCACCTGCGGGTGGGGAGGCATAACATTTATTGCGGGCGTTTAGGCCCCTGCTGCCAGGCTTTGCGCGAGTGTTGCCACAATCGACAGCACCCCAACCAGCCCGCAGTAAATGACGAACGGGCGGAAATGGCCTTTATTGGTGACCAGCCGGATCAGGCGGATTGCCAGCAGCCCCGACACCATCGAGGCAAAGATCCCGATCGCGTACAGGTGCAGGGGGATGCCGGTCGACTCGGCCTGCGCCAGCGCGTCGCCGACTTCGAGCAGGTTCGCGCCGAACACCACCGGCAGCGACATGATGAACGCGAAGCGCACCGCAAAATCGCGGCTGAACCCCCGGAACAGCCCTGCGCAGATGGTCGAACCCGAGCGCGAGATGCCCGGCACGACCGCCACGGCCTGTGCGCAGCCGACTAGCAGCGCGTCCAGCCAGGAGGCGTTTGCCGCGTCTTTATGGAGACGGGGCGCGCGTTCGCTGAGCAGCAGCACGACCGCGGTTACCAGCAGCGCGCAGCCGACAAACATCGTATTGGAGAAGAGCGCGTCCAGCTGATCCTTAACCAGCAGCACAGGGAACATCGGCACAATTGTGATCAGCACCATGACGATAAACCGGCGGTAGGCATGGCCTTCGAGTTTGAAGCCGCTGCTCACCCAGCCGAAAAATTCGATGATTAGTTCGCGGATATCGCCCCAGAACGCGATGAATACGGAGACCAGCGTGCCAAAATGGAGCAGCACGTCGAAAAGCATATAGTCTGCTTCTGGGTTGGAACCGCCCAAAAAGGTTTGCACCAGCACAAGGTGCCCTGAGGAGGACACTGGCAGGAATTCGGTCAGGCCCTGCACAATGCCGAGCAGGACGGCAAGCTTAGCTGTCATAACAGAACATTTCCCCTTCCACGAAAATACAGTACGCGAGCCGGCTCGCGGGTCCGCCTTCGCAGCGGGCGCCATGGGGCGCTGCCCCCTGGACCCCCGGCCCTACGCGGGCTGCGGCAGGGCTCTGCCACACTCAATTGAACCGCGCACAGCGCGGGAATAAGGATAGTGGCCTACGGGCTGCACCCGCGATTTTTTTGTAAAAAAATCGAGTAAAAACTTCATTCCGCCTGCGGGCGGGACGAAAGAAGCGACTTTGCCGCTTCCAACCGGTCTGCGTAATCACGGATTCCCATACCCTATAATACTACCACATTCTATCATGGTATTCCAACCCTTTTTTTCAGGTTTGTGCAGAAAATTTCCATATTCCCGGCCAGAATTTTTTTACGGGCTTACACGCAGCAAAAAGGCACCCTTCGCAGGATGCCCAGCAGCTGTTTTTTCTTTCCCACACCGTCCGGCGAGTTTTCCGCGCATTTGCGCAGGCCGGTTTCTGTTACCGTCTGCGCCCGTCTGCGGGCAGCGCGTCGCCCAGCGCCGTAATCGCGTCGGAGACGGTCTGCAGGAGGGCCAGCAGCGACGCGGCTTCTTCCGGGGCGTGCGCAGCCAACGCGTCCGGCGAAAGCGGCGGGAGCTCCACGGGTTCCGGCTCCAGGCCAAACAGCCCGCCGCCTGCCGCCGCTGCCCGCAGGCGCAGCTCGCAGACCTTTAGCTGTGCGTCGCAGAGGTTTTCAAAGTGCTCGCCCTTTGTGCGGAACATTGCGTCAACGCTTTCGGGCGCGGCCATGTACAGGTAGCGGAACGCTTTATAAATGCCGACAGAAAGATATGCGGCAAGCTCCTGCGGAAGCTGGCGGCTTCCGGCGCGGCCCGCGAGATCGAGCAGCAGTGCAACTGCTTCGGAGACCAGTTTTTTCTCAGCGTTTTCCTGGGCGGGCTGGCTGGGCTCAGCCATGCGGCCTGCGGGGACTGCTGAGCCGTCGCGGGCCATGCTGCGGCCGAGGAGATAGTCGCAGGAAACGCCGTAGTAGTCGGCGGCGCGCACGACAAAACTGAGACCCGGCTCACGCAGGCCGTTCTCGTAATGGCTCAGCAGCGCCTGGGACACCTCGAGGGCCCCGGCTGCGGTGCGCTGGCTTATTTTCTTTTCACGCCGCAGCAGTGCAAGCGTGCGGGAAAAATCACTTGCCATCCCTTGTACTCCCGTCCTGGCTGGTTTGCTTCTCTGCCACGCAGGCCCGGCGAGCGGCAGGGCTCTGCCCTGCACCCGGCGGGGCTCTGCCCCTGCGCCCCGCGCCTACGCGGCGAGCGGCAGGGCTCTGCCCTGCACCCGGCGGGGCTCTGCCCCTGCACCCCGCGCCTACGCGGCGAGCGGCAGGGCTCTGCCCTGCACCCGGCGGGGCCCTGCCCCTGCACCCCGCTGGGGCTATGCCCCAGGCCCCGAGATGCTGACGCATCTCTGTCTCGCCTGCGGGCGGAACGGGGGCTCTGGCTGTCCAACCGGTACAAACCTGATAATTGACTACATATAGTATACCCGGTTTATAACTCTTTGTAAAGTTTTTTTCAGCGGGAAATCACACTTTTTGCCAGAAAAACCCCCATCCTGTCGGTTGGGGGTTTTAGCTTTCTGATCATTTACTCCGCAACGGCGCGGGTCACGGGCTGGAGCGTCTGATAAAGCCGCCGCACAAACGGCAGCACCACCAGCAACAGCAAATACTGCACCGGCAGATAGGCCAGCTGCGTAGGAAGCCGTGAAATCAGCATCGGCAGGAACGCATTGTTGCCAAGCGACAGCCAAAGGGTGTTTAAAAAGACGTTGCAGATCAGCGTAATCAGGATACGCGCCGCGAGCGTCCGCAGCGGGAATGACAGCCGTCCGGCAAGGGTTTTGCTGCCCGGCGCGCCGTCCGGGCGGTAGAGGAACAGCCCCCAGATCACGCCCGCGACCATCGCGGTCAGGGTATAACCCGGAAAATAACCGCCCCCACCTGTCCCCGGGTTCATCAGAAAACCGAGGATATCGGTACAGAAGCCCATCATCATGCATACCACGGGGCCGTACAGCATACCGATTGACGCATTGGTCAGGAACCCGACCCCGATGCGCATCCCCGGCAGGTCGATACGCAGCTTGAGCAGGTCAAGGGTGATGTTCATTGCGATAAACAGCGCGGTCAGCACCAGGCAGCGCAGGCTGCGCAGTTCTCCGAACGAACGGGCAAAAATGTTTCTTTTTGGCATAAAAAAGCCACCTCCTTAAAATTGTGTCGCGCACTCATTTTAAGAAAGCGGAAACGCGGTTAAAACGGGTGCAGCGGGATGCGGCAGCCGCACCGCAAGGCAAAAATACCCTTTCGTCCGCCGGACAACTCCCCGTTCCGACGGCACTTTACGCGCGGCAACCTACTCTGCTATGTGAGTGAATGGCTCCATGAGCAAGGACAGTATACCCGATTTCGCGCGGGTTGTCAACCCGTTTTTCCTGTCCGCAGTAATTTTTTTACAAATTATCCCCATGGAGACGGGATTCTCGCCCCGTTTTTATACTTTTCTTCAAAAGCAGGGTAATTCTCACAGAGAAGGCGAATGGCGGCGTCTTTGTCGGGCAGCTCCGCGCCTTCCCAGCCGGTGTAGTGCTTCCAGGCGGCAGCAGAACCGTAAGCCCAGTTTTTGCGGAGCGAATACAGAACCCCGCGTTTCAGATTGCTGGTGTCGATGCCGGCTTCTTTTGCAGCGGCAGAAACAGCGCGTTTGCAGCCTGCGGCGCTCTCAAAATCCCCGTTTTCCATGTAGTGCTTGAGAATAAGGCGAATATATTTTGTCCCTTTATACAGGGAAAGCCCAAATTCGCAGGCGTAAATTAAAATAAGCCCTTCGCGGTTACGTGTTTCCATAAATAGCCCTCTCTTTCCAAACCCATACAATAGACTACGCATAGCCTAATAGTAGCACGGGTAGCCTACAATTGCAAGATAAATTTTGTATGATAAAACAAAAAGGGTGTCAATCTATGGATACTATATCGGCAATCCGTGACCGCATTTTACATCTCTGTGACGAACGCGATATTACAGTCAATAAACTTGCGACAATTTCAGCTTTGCCGCCATCTTCTATCAAAAATATCCTTTATGGCAAAAGCAAAGACCCGAAAATCTTAACGATCAAGAAAATTTGTGATGGGTTAGAGATATCTCTGGCTGATTTCTTTGGTTCATACGAATTTGAGAATTTAGAGCCGGAAATACGGTAAACCGGAAGGAAAAAGATGTGGTTTTATGAGTGAGGAGCAGATTTATGATTTTGGCATTCGTCTGCGGCGGCTTCGGGAAGACCGCGGGCTATCCAGAAATGCATTTGCCAAAAAGCTAGGGGTCAGCAAAGAAACGATATATCGCTATGAAAACAATCTTCAAAGCCCATCTTTGGAGCGCACAAAGGAGATTGCGGTTATTTTGCGCACTTCTATAGACTATCTTGTCGGGTTGGACAATGCGTATACAGTAAAATTCCCTTCACTGAGCAAAGAGCAGCGGGCAGCGCTTGACCATTTTCTCAAGGTATTTGTTGATAAATTTGAAGACAGCTGAAACGGAAGGTTTGAATAATGGGTATAAAAAAAGCGGTTGTGAAACGGTTTCAGCATTTATGTCAGGAACGAAACATCAAATACAACGAACTTGCCACGCGGTCAGGCGTAACCCCATCAACCATGTATAGTATGATGGACGAGCATCGCAAAGATGTTTCTGTTGTCACAGTCAAAAAGCTTTGCGACGGGTTGGATATCTCCATTTCGGCATTTTTTAACGATCGGATTTTTGAAGAATTGGAACAGGAAATTCAATAGAACGCGATCCCAACGAAGGGGTGTAAACTGAACAGAAGCAAAGAAAAGCCGCTGGTGTCCTCATGCCAGCGGCTTTTTGTGCGTCTGAGCAGAAAGCGGGTGAGCACCCATCCTAACACCTCAACCGACGCAGCCCGCCGCCGTTTTGGCGGGCTGCGTCAACCGGGCGTGAAGGACGGGTACAAGCCCAAAGCCCCCGTCCCGCCCGCAGGCGAGAAAGAGATGCGCAAGCATCTCGGGGGTCTGGGGCGGAAGCCCCAGCGGGTGCAGGGCAGAGCCCCGCCGCTCGCCGCGCAGGCGCGGGTGTCCAGAGGGCAGCGCCCTGCCGCCATCCGCGCAGGCTGCCCCTCCGGCGAGGAGCGGGTGCAGGGCAGCGCCCTGCCGCCAGCCGCGCAGGCGCTAGATAGAGCGGGCTACCTGCTCGACGAGCGTGGACAGCTTCGCCGAGCGGACGCCGCAGTCCGATACCGATTTGTAGATCTCTTTGCGCTCATCGTAAAGTTTCTGGATTTCAGCTTCCCGGTCGTTCCCCTTTTCCAGGAGCGGGCGCTGGTTTGAATACGACAGGTTCTTCATAATCCGGCTCAGAGGCGTGTCCAGGTGGATCAAATAGCTGCTGCTTTTGATCGCTTCGACGTTTTCCGGACGGAGTACCGCGCCGCCTCCTAACGAAATCACACAGTTTTCCTTCGCCGAAAGCTCCCGGAGGCAACGCGTCTCCAACGCCCGGAACGCTTCCTCCCCCTCCTGCGCGAAAATTTCCGGGATCGTTTTTCCCGCCCGCTCCACTAAATATACATCCGCATCATAAAACTCCATGCCGCACATGCGCGCAAGCTTGCGCCCCACCGTCGTCTTGCCCGCGCCCATAAACCCGCACAGCGCAATGTTTTGCTTGCCCCGTACCTCGTGCAGGCGCTTGACCGCCATCATCCCATACACCCGGCGCAGAACCGATGTGATCTGCGGCTGCGTGAATTCCGCGCCAAACCATATCTTCTCCGCATGTACGCCCTGCATCACCAGCATATAAGTCCCGTCCCGCGTCAGCGTCCGCCGCGGGTTCGCCATTTTCAGCAGCTTTGTCATAGGCGGGTTGTAAATCGCATCAAATACATACTCCACCTTGCGCGAAAGGCAGAAAATCGGCTTCCGGTCTTCGTCCGGCGTCATGCCGACCGGCGTCCCATTTACAATCACCTGCGCATCCCTCGGGATGTGCCGCCGGCTCACCACCGAAACCTTCGCCGACGGGAAACACCTCAGCAAATGGTCGCGCAGCACGCCCGCGCGCTCCTGGCTGCGCCCACTGATCACCAGCCGCGCACCCGCCCGGACACAATGATAACCCATGCCCGCCGCCGCGCCGCCATATCCCAGCAGCACAACCTTTTTCCCCTCCAGCGTTACGCCATCCTTTTGAAACGACTCCGCAAAGCCCAGGATATCCGTATTGTAGCCAACCGCGCGCCCGTCCCGGAACGCAACCGTGTTCACCGCCCCCAGATCCAGCGCGCTTTTGTCCACCTCGTCCAGCAGCGGAATCGCCGCCTGCTTGTGCGGGATGGTCAGGTTAACCCCCTTCAGCTTGCGCGCCGCAAGCCCGAGCGCCTCCTGTAAGCCCTCCGCCGGAACCGCGACCGCGATATAATCCGCATCCTTCCCCAGCATCCCGAACAGCATCCCATGCAGCACCGGCGACATCGTGTGCGCTACCGGCCAGCCGAAAATCGCAAACGTATCCCGCTGCGGTTCCCATGCGCGGAATTCCTCCATCGTCAATACCATTTGCCCGTTTTACCCTCCAATCTGCCGCAATGTGTCGAAAAAGCCCGGATAAGAGATCGAAACGACCCCCGGGTCTAAGATTTCACTTTCGCCCGCCGCGCCCAGCGCCAGCACCGCCATGCTCATTGCAATGCGGTGGTCGCGATACGTCTCAAACGCCGCGCCGCGCGGCCTGCCGCCGCGGATCACCATGCCGTCAGCGGTTTCCGTACAGTCTACGCCCGCACGGGTGAGCTCAGCCACCATCGCCGCAATGCGGTTCGATTCCTTCACCTTGAGCTCCTGCGCGTCGCGGATAACCGTTTCCCCCTCGGCGAACGCCGCCGCCGCCGCCAGCACCGGCAGCTCGTCGATCAGGCGTGGGATGAGGGGGCCTCCGATCTCCGTACCGTGCAGCGCCGACGCACGGACGGTCAGGTCGGCAACCGGCTCGGCAGCGTCCCGGACGTTTGTGCATGTGATATCCGCGCCCATCGCCCGCAGCACCTCAAGCACGCCGTCGCGCGTCGGGTTTATGCCGACGTTCTTGACCGTCAGCTCACTGCCCGTGACGATGGCCCCCGCAGCCAGGAAAAACGCCGCTGAAGAAATATCCCCCGGCACCTCAATGCTGCACGCACGCAGCGCCAGCGGCGCGTGGACCGCAACGCGGCAGCCGTCCTGCTCCACCTGCACGCCCATCGCCCGCAGCATCCGCTCGGTGTGGTCGCGCGAGGGCGCGGGCTCGACGACCTCGGTCACGCCGTCCGCATACAGCCCCGCCAGCAGGATTGCGCTCTTGAGCTGCGCCGACGCAACCGGCATTTCATACCGGACGCCGTGCAGCGCGGCAGGCGCGATATGCAGCGGGCAGTATTTCCCGTCGCGCCCGCGGATGTCCGCGCCCATCTCGCGCAGCGGCGTGATGATCCGCCCCATCGGGCGCTGCTCAATGGACGCGTCGCCGGTCATGGAGACCGGGAAGGGCTGCGCCGCAAGGATGCCCGAAAGCAGCCGGGTGGTCGTGCCGCTGTTGCCGGTGTAGAGCGGCCCTTCGGGCGCGCGCAGGCCGTGCAGCCCCACGCCGTGCACCGTGACGCCGCCGTCCCGTACATCGATCTGCACCCCCATTTTGCGGAAACAGTCAATGGTTGACAGGCAGTCCTCGCCCATCAGGAAACCGGAGATGTGCGTTTCCCCGTCCGCGAGCGCGCCGAGCATCACCGCGCGGTGAGAGATGGATTTGTCGCCGGGGACGGTGACTGTGCCGCGCAGCCCGGAAGATGTATGCAGTTTCATAAAGCCCCCTCCGTCGGGCGTGCCCGGTAGCTGCCGAGCACCTTTAGATATGGCAGCTCCTCATGGAGCTGGTACAGCAGCGCGCGGACGTCATCATCGAGCAGGCTGCCGGTAAAATCAACATAAAAAATGTAGCACCACGGGCTGTCCTTGATCGGGCGCGAGTGGATTTCGGTCATATCGATGCCGTAATCCGCGAGCGCCGACAGGACGGAATTGAGCGAGCCCGCCTGGTTGGGCAGCGAAAAGCAGATTTCCACACGATCGTCGCCCGGGAGCGCGGTCAGCCGCGGGCTGACCGCAATGAATCGGGTCTCGTTGCAGCCTACGTCGTTTACGCCTTCAGCGAGGACGGACAGCCCGTTGCGCTCGGCGGCTTCGCGCGAGCAGATCGCCGCGAGCGACCGGTCACCCGCCGCCGCGACCTTTTCGGCGGCAACCGCCGTGTTCGGCTCGGTGCGGGTGCAGTAGCCGTGGGATTTGATGAAGCCGTCGCATTGCGGCAGCGCGTGGGGGTGCGAGCAGACGCAGGACACCGAAGCAAGCGTCGCGCCCGGCGGCGCTGCAAGGCAGTGTACCACAGGCTGGATATACGAGCGGTTGATGAACAGGTCGTACCCGAGCATCAGGTCGTAGACCTCGTTGACCGTCCCGGCGGTGCTGTTTTCGACCGGGACAACGCCCATATCGGCTTCGCCCGCGTGCACGCGGCGGAACACCTCGTCCCAGGTGGGCAGGCTTTCATGCACCGCGCCGGGGAAAAGCGCGCGCGCCGCCTGATGGGCATACGCGCCCTCCACGCCCTGATAAAAGACGGTGCGCACCGGGCGCGCCGCGGTTTCGGGCGCGAACGGGAAGCGCTCCGGGAACCGGGAAAGCAGCTCGGCGTACTGGCATTCGCGGCTTTTGCGGATCACGGCTTCCAGCAAAGAAACGTATTTGCGGCGCAGGCCGCCCTCCAGCCCCTCTGCGCGGCTTTGCAGGATCTCGGCCTCACGCCCGGGCTGGAACACCTTCCCGCCGGAGCGCGCCTTATTCTCCGCGACCTCGAGCGCAAGCGCCATGCGGCGCAGGAACAGCTCGCGCAGCTGGGTGTCGGCGGCATTGATGTCGCGGCGGATATCATTCAGATCGCGCATAGCCATAGCCCTCCAGATAAAGGTCGGTAAGCGCAACGGCGCAGGCAGCTTCAACCACCGGCGCGGCGCGGGTCACAATACAGGGGTCGTGCCGCCCCTTGACAGTAAACGGCGTGACCTTACCGGAAGAAAGGTCAAGCGTTTCCTGGCGGTGTGAGATGGAGGGGGTGGGCTTGATGGCGACGCGGAACAGCAGCGGCATGCCGTTTGTAATGCCGCCGAGCACGCCGCCATTGTTATTGGTCTCGGTACGTACAGCCCCGGACGCGTCCAGGCAGAAGGGGTCGTTCGCGTGCGAGCCGCGCAGCCCTGCAAAACCGAAGCCTGCGCCAAACTCCACGCCTTTCACGGCAGGGACGGCGAACAGCAGGGACGACAGCCGCCCCTCCACGGTGTCCAGCATGGGCGAACCGAGCCCGGCGGGGAGGCCGACTGCTGCGCATTCGATCACTCCGCCGACCGAATCGCCGTCGAGGCGGGCTTCTTCGATTGCGGCCAGCATGGCTTCCTCGGCGCGGGGGTTGCGGACGGGGTAGGGCTGGAGGCGCAGGGCTTCGATCTCATCGACAGTCACTGCGGTATCATCAAACGGCATGTCTTGTATCTGCGCGATGGACTGGATATGTGCGCCGATGGAAACCCCTTTGCTTTTCAGGAACAGCTTACACAGCGCGCCGGCGAACACAAGCGGGGCGGTGAGACGGCCTGAAAAGTGCCCGCCGCCGCGCGGGTCGTTGAAGCTGTGGTAGCGAAGGGCACCGGTGTAGTCGGCGTGGCCGGGGCGTGGCTGGCTGGTAAAATCCTTGTAGTCGCCCGACCGGGTGTCGGTGTTTTCGATGATGGCGCAGACTGGTGTACCGGCGGTAAAGCCATTATAGGTGCCGGAGAGGATGCGGGGCAGATCGGCTTCGCGGCGGGTGGTAGATTGTTTGTTTTTCCCGGGGGCGCGGCGGTCCATTTCGGAGAGGACAAAGTTCTCGTCGAAGGGCACGCCGGCTGGGAAGCCGTCTAGGACGACACCGATGCCGTTGCCGTGGGACTCGCCGAAGACGGAAATTTTCAATGCATTCCCCCATACAGAGCCCATGAAAGATACCTCCTTAACTCCTTCCCCCCGGCAGGGCTCTGCCCTGCACCCGGCGGGGCTCTGCCCCTGCACCCCGCGCCTGCGCGGCGGGCGGCAGGGCTCTGCCCCTGCACCCCGCGCCTACGCGGCGAGCGGCAGGGCTCTGCCCTGCACCCGCTGGGGCCTTAGCCCCAGACCCCATGAGATGCTGACGCATCTCTGATTCGCCTGCGGGCGGGACGAAGGATTTTTATGTTTTTTTGATTAGATTTTTAAGAGCAGTTCGTGCAGACGTTCGGCTTCAACCGGTACGATCTCGGCCTTGCCGAGATCACGGACCAGGATAAAATTCACGGTGCTGCCGAATTTCTTCTTGTCCGAAAGCAGTGCGTTAAAGACCGCCTCGCGGTCATGGGTCAGCACAGTCGGAAGCCCATTTGCCTGCAAAATATCTGCCAGCGGCCCTGAAAGATCCTCTGGCGCGCCGAGGGCATTCGACAGGCGCATAGCCGCAACCATGCCGACCGCAACCGCCTGCCCGTGGGTCAGCCCTACATAGTTTTCCAGCTTTTCGCAGGCGTGGCCGATGGTATGCCCGAAGTTCAGGATCATACGCAGGCCGGTATCATGCTCGTCCTGCTGAACCACATCGCGCTTGATTTTGACGCACTCATAAACAATGTTTTCGATATCGTCATGCCCAATCTGGTCAAGAAGCGCGCGGTTTGCAATACAGCCGTACTTGATGACCTCGGCCATGCCATCCGCGTAAGTTTCCGGCGGCAGGGTGGAGAGTACGTTGGGATCAATGAGCACCAGCCGCGGCTGGTAAAACGCGCCGACAAGGTTTTTTCCTTCGGGCAGGTCAACGCCGGTCTTGCCGCCGACCGAGGAATCAACCTGCGCAAGCAGGGTGGTCGGAATCTGGCAGAGCGGTACGCCGCGCAGGAAAGACGACGCAGCAAATCCGGTAATATCACCGACCACACCGCCGCCCAGCGCGATGACCAGGTCTTTCCGGGTCATGCCAGCCGCGAGCAGGTCATGATAAATCGTTTCTACCGCCGATAAACGCTTGTGCTCTTCGCCCGCAGGAAGGACGGTTGCGGTTACGGGCAGCTGAAATTGCCCCTTGAGCTGTTCCAGATAAAGCGGCGCGACAATCGAGTCGGACACAATATGCACGCGGCTCGGCGAAAAAACCGATAAGCAGCGGGCAGCGGCTTCGCTAAGCAGCCCGCGCCCAATCAGAATATCCGACTGTCCCGCAGAGCCTTGTAAGGTCAGGGTTTTTATTTCCATCCGTGGGATACCTCCATCTATTATTCCTGTTCCACTCGAGAAGAATCGTAACCCGACCAGCCCGCCGTCCGTTTGGCGGGCTGTGTCACTGGGCGGTAAGGGGGAGCGAGCGCCCAAAACCCCCGTCCCGCCCGCAGGCGAGACAGAGATGCGTCAGCATCTCGGGGTCTGGGGCGAAAGCCCCAGCGGGTGCGGGGCAGCGCCCTGCCGCCAGCCGCGCAGGCTGCCTCTCCGGCGAGGAGCGGGGTGCAGGGGCAGAGCCCCGCCGCCAGCCGCGCAGGCTGCCCCTCCGGCGAGGAGCGGGGTGCAGGGGCAGAGCCCCGCCGCCAGCCGCGCAGGCTGCCCCTCCGGCGAGGGCACGGAGCAGCAGCGTCAAAGGTCGCGGCCTACCGCCTGCGCCAGCTTGCGCAGCTGCGGCATCATTTCCTCGAAAGATTCGTAAGTCAGCGACTGCGCCCCGTCACTCATCGCATGCGCCGGGTCGTTATGCACCTCGATGATCAGCCCGTCCGCACCTGCCGCCACCGCCGCCTGCGCAAGCGGCCGCACCATCCAGTAAATCCCCGCCGCGTGCGATGGATCGACTACAACCGGCAAGTGGCTGATCCGCTTGAGCACCGGAACCGCCGAAATGTCCAGCGTGTTCCGCGTGTAAGTTTCATACGTCCGAATCCCACGCTCACACAAAATAACATTGCCGTTGCCCCCCGCCATCAGGTATTCCGCACTCATCAGGAATTCCTCGATCGTGTTCGCAAAGCCCCGCTTGAGCAGCACCGGCTTTTTCAACTGCCCCAGCTCCTTTAACAACTCGAAATTCTGCATGTTGCGCGCCCCCACCTGGAAACAGTCGCATTTGTCCATAAACAGCTCGATATGTGCCGGGTTCGTGATCTCCGTTACCACTGGCAGGCCGGTTTTTAGCTTTGCCTTGTGCAACAGCTCCAGCCCCTCCGCTTTCAGGCCCTGGAAAGAGTACGGCGACGAACGCGGCTTCCAAGCGCCCCCCCGCAGCACCGCAGCGCCCTGCTGCTTGACACGCTCCGCAACCTCGATGATCTGCTCCTCGCTCTCGACCGAACACGGCCCCGCCATCACGACGATCCGGTTCCCGCCAACCTCGACCCCCGGCGCAATCTCTACCACCGTGTCCTCCTGATGGGTCTTGCGGTTAGCCAGCTTGAACGGCTCCTGGATTTTTGTGATGCGCTCTACATGCGGGTCGCGCAGGATCGCATCCTGATCCAGCGCATGCGTGTCCCCCAACAGCGCCAGCACCGTCGTGCCCGTGCCATAAATCGGGTTCACCTGCACATCATAACGCCCGGTCAGCCATTCAGAAAACTGCCCGATATACTCCTGCGTTGCACTGTTCTTCATTACGATAATCATATTTTTTTGCTCCTTTTTGCCGAGATGGCGTTTGCCCGCGCAGGGAATAAAAAAGCCTTCCCTCCCCTGCTTCAAGGGACGGAAGACAAACTTTTCCGCGGTACCACCCACATTCGGCGCACAAAACGCCGCACCTTTCTACGGCACAGGTTCCCCGATGCCTGATCCCTGTAACGGGAGAAGCCCGTGGCAGCCTACTTGCCCTTTTCAGCCGCCCCGCTCAGGAGGGAACTTCATGCCGCAGCAGCCTGCGCCCGCTTCCAGTCCAGGCGGGCACTCCCTGCAAAGCCAACGTTGCCGCACTACTTCCTCCGTCATCGCTGTTTTCCAGATTCGTCTTTATTATACTGAACCCGGCGCGAAATGTCAAGCGGAAAATCAGCAGGCCACAGAAATCCATTTTGCCCTGGCTTCTCCCAGCGCGCAGGAGCAGCGTTGGTTCCCGGCAGCAGGCCAGCCGCCGCGCCGGGCTGCGGGCATCCCATTACGACGGCTGCACCGCAAATGAAGTCTGTCCGACTATTTTTCGGCACGATTTTTCAAGTGCAGTGGACGGAGACGCCGCAGATCAAGAGATGTGATCCGCTCTCCCGGGAGTGTCCCAATCCGCACGCCGCTGCCCAGCCCAGCAGCGGCAGCGCCGCACGGATACCCCCAGGCGCGCGGGACGTAAAAAGCCCCCGTGGATTCCCACGAGGGCTTTGAAATCTTATTCTGCGGTGAACGGCAGCAGCGCAACATGGCGTGCGCGCTTGATCGCCTCGGTCAGCTGACGCTGATGGGCAGCACAGGTGCCGGTCATGCGGCGCGGCAGGATCTTGCCGCGTTCGGACATATAACGGCGCAGCTTCGCTACGTCCTTATAGTCGATCGAGTCGAGCTTGTCAACGCAGAAGGCGCAAACCTTCCTGCGGCGACGGCCGCCGCGCGGACCACGGTCCGGACGGGGGGTAAACTCTTTCTTAGCCTCTTCCATTGTCAATAAACCTCCTTTTTAACAGGTTTCTTTCGTTGTTCGGGGGAAACGGTGTTTCAGAACGGTACGTCGCTGTCATCGTCATCATCGGAGAGCTCAGCGAAATCGCTGCCGCCGGTCGGCATATCAAATGCCGGGGCAGCCGGGGCGCTGTTGTAATTCTGCGCCGCGCGGGGCTGTTCGTAGCCGCCGCCCTGCGGGAAGCCGCCGACGTAGCCCGATTCCTCGCGCGCCTTCTTGGTCTCGCCGAAGGAAACCTCGTCGCAGTTGACCTCAACGGATACGCGCTTGTTGCCGTTCTTATCTTCCCAGTTGCGGGACTGGACACGCCCAACCACAATTGCCATCATGCCCTTTGTGAACCACTGCTTCACAAATTCGGCCTGCCGGCCCCAAGCGACGCAGTCGATGAAATCGGTCTGCCGGTTGCCGTTCGCGTCCTTGCGGTCGCGGTCGATCGCAAGCGTGAAGGAAGCAACCGCCATGTTGGACTGCGTATGGCGGAGTTCGGGGTCGCGTGTCAGCCGCCCCATCAGGATCGCTTTGTTCAGCATATCTTCGCCCGCCTTACTCCTGCGCGATAATCATGGAGCGCATGATGTTGTCGTCGATCTTGAACTTACGGTCAAGCTCAGCCGGGAACGACGGTACGCTGGTGAACTCAACCAGGGTGTAGTGGCCCTCGTTCAGATCGTTGATCGGGTATGCAAGCCTGCGCTTGCCCCAGTCGTCAACCTTTTCGACCGTACCGTTCGCCTCGATGAGAGACTTGAACTTGTCTACGACCGCCGCGATCTCCTCATCCCCGAGCGTGGGGGTAACAATGAAAAGAGTCTCGTATTTGCCAGTAACCTTTGCCATTTTTATAGCACCTCCTTTTGGACTTATGGCCCACACCCATCCGGTATGGGCAAGGGATCGGGGCCCGGCGCCTGCCGCCTGCGGCTCCCGCCTGTTTCGCGGGCAAGGATGCAAACCCATACCTCTCCGAAACAAGTTCCTTTCTATTGTATCAGACAAAAATCAAAAGTCAAGAAAAATCCGGGCGTTTTTCCGCCTTTTTTGAAATTTTTTAAAAAAGAGGATTGACGGGGCGGTATTTGTGTGATAGAATATACCCGTTGCACAGCAGGGCGCAAAGCCCGCTGGCGCTTCCGCTGGTGTGGCTCAGAGGTAGAGCAGCTCACTCGTAATGAGCAGGCCGTGGGTTCGATTCCCACCACCAGCTCCAAAAACCCGTTGTTTTCTCGGAAACAACGGGTTTTCTGCATGCAAAAAGGCAAAAAACTTGCCGCAGCCAACGTTTCCCTCGGCTCCATTCCCGCCGCCGTCAGCGGCGTGCAGCTTGAGCAGACCGGCGGCATTCTCCGCGTGGACACGCGCACAGATACCCCCCTCGGCCACTGCAACCTGGAAATGGACAGCAAAAAGCTGGGCAAGCTTGGAAGGATATACCCATTCGCCGCCGGATAGATCCGCGCGGGAGGGCCGCACCTTCCCCAAAAGAATATCCAAAACGCAGAAAAACGCAAAACTGCAGCTGCATGAAGCCTGCCGCGAAAAAGGGTTTCCCGCACGCAGGGCCAATCCAGTGTTTTCAACGTCCGCTTCTAATCCGCCCCCACGGCGCATAGGAATGAAGTATCGATACGCAGGAGGGGGAAGCGGGAGTGAAAGGCTTACCGGAGGAACGCGCTGTTATGCTGGCGCAGTATATCATAGAGGAAGGGGCAACCGTGCGGCAGGCCGCTTCGCGGTTTGGGATTTCAAAGTCAACGGTACATAAGGATATCACCGAGCGGCTCAAGCTGCTGAACCGCCCGCTGTACCTACAGGCGCAGGCGGTTTTAGACCGGAACAAGCGGGAGCGGCACATCCGCGGCGGACAGGCGACAAAGGAAAAATACCGCACCGCGCGCGGGGAGGGCGGCTGACCGGCTGCTGCGTAGAATGCATACCACCTCTTTGGCGCAGCAAAAACGGCGCCCGGGTTGCCGGATGCCGTCCAGTACACGTATTATGATGCGGTACGCCAGCCTGCGTGGCTGGCAGGGCCACCTATGCGCCGCTGGATGAGGGCGCACAGGCGGCATAACACTTTTGATTGTCCGGCTCCCCCGGCATACGGCGGGAGTGGGCGCTGGGCGCGCTTACGCCTGGCTGAGCTCATGCAGGCAGTCCTCGCAGAGGTTGCGTCCCTTAAAGTGGATGACATTTTTCGCGTTGCCGCAAAAGATACATGCGGGCTCGTATTTTTTGAGGATGATCTGGGAGCCGTCAACATAAATTTCCAGCGCGTCCTTGACCTCGATGTCCAATGTGCGGCGCAGCTCGATCGGCAGGACGATGCGTCCGAGCTCATCTACTTTTCTCACGATACCAGTTGATTTCATCGGAATACACTCCTTCAAAGAATTCCAGCAATTTCTTCTTTTCCGTCCATATGATAGCGGAAATAACCCTTTGTTTCCCATTTTGCGGCCCGCCCGGCAGCTTGTGCCGGGGCTGGGCGTCTGCCCGTCAAAAGGAGGGGGATCAGCATGCTTTCCTGGATCTGGGCCGCGTTCCTGGCGCTGAGCCTTGTGTGCGGCGGCTTGCTTGGGCGGCTGGACGCGGTGACCGCCGCCGTAACCGAGGGCGCGGGCCAAGCGGTCACGCTGCTGCTGTCTATCACCGGCCTGATGTGCTTCTGGTCAGGGATGATGGAGGTGCTTTCCCGGTCGGGGATTGCCGCCGGGATCGCCGCACTGCTGCGGCCGGTGCTGCGCCCGCTGTTTGGCGAAGCGGCGCGCGACCGGCAGGCGATGGAGGCGGTCAGCGCCAATGTGACGGCCAACCTGCTGGGGCTGTCCAATGCTGCAACGCCCATCGGCCTGCGCGCCGCCGACCGGCTTTATACCGTCTCCGGCCGGCGCGGCGCGCCCGATGCGGTGCTGACGCTGGTCACGCTCAATTCCGCTTCCATCCAGCTGATCCCGTCGACCGTTGCCGCCGTGCGCGCTTCGCTGGGGGCGGAAGCGCCGTTTGACATTATGCCCGCAGTCTGGGGCGCGTCCGCCGTCTCGGTGTTGGCGGTGATCCTTGCGGGCCGACTGCTCCGCCGTGCGTTCCCGGACGAGTCGCGGGAAATGGCAAAGGATGACAGGAAATGGCAAAACTTGTAAATTCTCTTACAGTAGTATTATGCACCCAATCAGAGAAATATCCTGTCAAACGCTGTCGAGCCCGGAAATAATTTCTTTCCGGCAAAACATGGTTATTCTACGGGAAAAGAGGGAAAACAAAGCCGTATGTCTGGGTTTACATCCGCTGTAGTGCCGCTGCTGCTGGCGGCGGCTGGGATTTTTGCGCTGAGGGAAGGGGTCGAGGTTTTCCCTGCGTTCCTGGAGGGGGCGCGGGAAGGGCTCCGGACGGCGGTAGGCATCCTGCCAACGATGGTCGGGATGCTGACGGCGGTGTATATGCTCCGCGCGTCGGGCTGCATCGACCTGTTTGGGCAGGCGCTGTCGCCGGTGCTGGCGGCGCTGGGCATCCCGGAGGAATGCGCGGCGCTGGTGCTGCTGGGGCCGGTATCCGGCGGGGGCAAGCTGGCGCTGGGCAGCGAGGTGATGCGGCAGGCCGGTGTGGACAGCTACGCGGGGCGTGCTGCCGCCGTGATGCTGGGTGCATCAGAAACCAGCCTGTACACGGTCAGCCTGTACTGTGGGCACCTGGGGCTCCGCAAAACGCGCTATGCGCTGCCTGCGGCGCTGCTCGGGGACCTTGCGGCGTTCACCTCTGCCGCGTTCTTTGTGCGTTTGTTTTTCTGAGAGCCGATCCCATAATGAGACGTGCGCAGATTGTGCTGTCAGATTTTTCGTCAGGCGAAGCCAGTTCCCCGCAGGAATCCTTTGTGGATTTCAAGGGGAAGCGGGCAGCATAACGGAAAAGATACAAGCAAGCTGTGTACGGATCATTTCGGGATAGGCCCTAAGCTTGCCCGGCGGGCCTGGCAGCAGGCTTCCGGGGTTGCCGGCAATCCCCAGGCCCGTGGAAAGGCGGCAATCCAGGAAGGCGCTGGCAGGTGCGGCGGAAGGGCGGCTGGGGCCGCCCAAAGGGCGCAGAACCGACAGAAACTTCCGAAAAACGACGGCCTAATTATTATTATATCGACTAAATTCGATTTGTCCAGTAGGAAAATGCAGATTTGGCAGTTCAGTCAATAATTTCCGTTTTCTGGGCTGTGATTTCCAGCATATTACCATGATATTTGCAACTTTTAGGGGTGATACTTGTCATATTTTCTCAAAAATCGTCGAATTATGAGAGTTTTTGCAAGAAAAAGGAAGGAAAAAAGGGAAAGGCTGGAAGTACAGGTCCGTACTTCCAGCCTTCCGTTTACCAGCAGGTCCCAGTTATTTCATGGTCAGGTCGCCGCCAGGAATTTCCTTGCCGCGCTCGTCGTAGGTGAAGAAGCCCTTACCGGTCTTCACGCCCAGCCAGCCCGCGCGCACCATTTTGCGCAGCAGGGTATGCGGGCGGTACTTCGGGTCGCCGGTCTCGCGGTAAAGGGTCTCCATGATCGCGAGGTTGACGTCATGGCCGACCAGGTCCGCTGTGTGGAGCGGGCCGGACTTCATGCCTGCGCCGTTCTGCATCGCAAGGTCGATATCAGAGGGCGAAGCCAGGCCGTCAGCGTAGATGCCGATCGCTTCGTTCATCATCGGGATCAGGATGCGGTTGACGACAAAGCCGGGGCCCTCGACAACCGATACCGGGGTCTTGCCCAGCGAGCCCATCAGCTCAAACGCGAACTTGAAGGTTTCGTCAGAGGTCTGGATGGCGCGGGTCACTTCGACCAGCTTCATAATCTGTGCCGGGTTGAAGAAATGGCAGCCAATGACCTTGTCCGCGCGGTTCGGGACAGCCGACGCGATCTCGGTGATCGAGAGCGCCGAGGTGTTGGTGCCGATGATGCACTTTTCGGGGAGGATGCCGTCGAGCTCCTTGAGCAGATCTTTCTTGAGATCCATGCGCTCCAGGATGACTTCCATGATGAAGTCCGCGTCCTTCGCAACCGAGCGGTCCACAGAGGTCTTCAGGCCGGCAAGCAGCTCATTCTTGCGGTCCTCGGTCATTTTTTCCTTTTTGACGAGGAAGCTCAGGTCGTTTGTGATGGTCTTCACGCCGCGGTCGATAAACTCCTGCTTGATGTCAAGCATGGTCACGGTGTGGCCGTTGGTCAGGAAAACTTCCGCAATGCGCGCGCCCATGTTGCCAGCGCCAAATACACATACATTCATGATAAGATAACCTCACTCAATTTTCAATTTCCCATACCATGCCCTGCCCTTCCCGGGGGCGGGCATACCTGCTAGGCAGCTTCCAGAATGCTGCCGGGGGCGCGCTTACTTGTTCTTGAACTCCTTCGCGGGCTTGTCGCGGTTCTTATCGAGGAAATAGGCCATGCCGTACTTCTGATCCTCGGTTGCGAAGCACTCGCCGAAGATGTTGCCTTCCAGCTTGAGCGCGGAGTTGAGGTCGGTCTGCATGCCGACGTTGATCGCTTCCTTGCAGAGCGCGACAGCGATCGGGGCCTGCGCCGCGATTTCCTCAGCCAGCTTAACTGCTTCGTCAAGCAGGTTTTCCAGCGGGTATACGTAGTTGACAAGGCCCATATCGAGCGCTGCCTGTGCGGAATAGTTGCCGCGCGCGGTGTAAATGAGCTCCTTCGCCTTGCCTACGCCAACGATGCGCGCCAGGCGCTGGGTACCGCCGCAGCCGGGGGTAATGCCGAGGCCGACTTCGGGCTGGCCGAACACAGCATTGTCGGACGCAAGACGGATATCACAGCTCATCGCGAGCTCGCAGCCGCCGCCCAGGCAGAAGCCGTTGATTGCGGCGATAACCGGGCGCTTGAAGTTTTCGATCTTCCAGCAGACGCGGTTGGAGTTGTTGCCGAATACCTTGCCCTGCTCAACGGTCAGGGTGGACATCTCGGAGATGTCAGCGCCAGCGACAAAGGAGTTGACCGTCTTGCCCTTCTTATTAACCATAGAAGAGCCGGTCAGGACAACCGCGTAAACGTCGTCCATCTTAGCGACTTCGTCGAACGCTTCCTCAAGCTGTCCGTACATATCGGTGGAAAGGGCGTTCATTGCCTTCATATGCTCAATCTTGACGATTGCTACGTGGCCTTTTTTCTCGATAACTACATCGGTCATTGGTAAAACTTCCCTTCATAAAGTAATTGAAAACCGGGGCCGCCGCAATGCCATAAGAATGCCATAAGCAATCCCTCACAGCAACGCGGCGCGATGCCGCAGGCGAGCCCCACAGCGATGCCGCAGGCGAGCCCCACAGCGATGCCGCAGGCGAGCCCCACAGCGATGCCGCAGGCGAGCCCCACAGCGATGCCGCAGGCGAGCCCGTCACCCCAGCGCCGCAGCGCGCATCAAATCCGCCGCAGGCGGTAAAAACCCGCGACCTGCGCGTGGGTTTTTACACCTCTGCCGCAGCGGAGTGTATCGCGCACCGCGCGATGCATGCAGCGCAGGCCGAGCCGCCGTGCGGGCAAAGCCCGCATCGGCGGAACCCCAACTCGTCCGAAATCCGCAGATTTCGGACGAAACTTTGCAAGTTTACTTGCAAAGTTCGTCGCGCTCTACAATAATCGCTTCACCCATACCGCCGCCGATGCACATGGTGGCAAGGCCGATGGTCAGGTCGCGCTTGATCATTTCGTACAGCAGGGTGGTGGTGATACGGCTGCCCGCAGCGCCAATCGGATGGCCCAGCGCAATCGCGCCGCCGTTGACATTGACCTTGTCCATGTCAAAGCCCAGCGTCGTGTTGACCGCGCATGCCTGCGCCGCAAACGCCTCGTTCGATTCGATCAGGTCAAGGTCCGCAACCGTCAGCCCAGCACGCGCCAGCGCCTGCTTCGTGGACTCGATCGGGCCTACGCCCATGATCGACGGGTCACAGCCTACAGAACCGTAGGAACGGATCTTCGCAAGGGGCTTCAGGCCGTGCGCCTTGACATATTCCTCGGACGCGATGATCATCGCAGCGCCCGCGTCATTGATGCCCGACGCGTTGCCCGCCGTAACCGTGCCGTCCTTCTTGAACGCCGGGCGCAGCTTCGCCAGGCCCTCAAGCGTCGTGTTCGCGCGGCAGTGCTCGTCAGTGTCAAAAATGACCGTGTTCTTCTTCACCTTGACTTCCATCGGGACGATCTCGTCCTTGAAACGGCCGGAAGCAATCGCCGCCGCCGCCTTCTGCTGGGAAGCCAGCGCGATTTCGTCCTGCATCTCGCGGGTAATGCCGTATTTCTCAGCAACGTTTTCCGCAGTGATGCCCATGTGGTACTGGTTGAATACGTCAAAAACGCCGTCGTAAACCATCATATCGACCATCTTGACGTCGTTCATGCGTGCGCCCCAGCGCAGGTTGCGCGAAACGTAAGGAGCGCCGGACATGGATTCGCAGCCGCCCGCCAGGATCAGCTTGTCGTCACCCGACTTGATCACCTGCGCCGCGAGGGAGAGCGCGCGCATCGAGGAGCCGCAGACCTTATTGATCGTCATAGCGGGGGTCTCAATGGGCATGCCGATGCCAAGGGACACCTGGCGCGCAACGTTCTGGCCTACGCCGCCCTGGAGGACCTGCCCGAAGAGGACCTCGTCGATTTCCTTCATGTCGATGCCAGCGCGTTCCACTGCGCCCTTTGCCGCGGTGATGCCGAGCTGGGAGGAGTGTACGTCCTTCAGGGTACCACCGTAGGTGCCGATCGCAGTACGGGCGGCTGAGACAATGTAGACATTCATGTTTTTCAGTCTCCTTTTCTCTTTTCTTTTTTCGTTGTGGTTATGGGGTAACCTTCCCCGGGCAATCTGTCCGGGGAAGGGGGTGCGCAAGGGTTTCAATTATTTTGCGTCCACGGCAGCGCAGTTGCCCGTGTGTCAGGAATGCAGCTGCCTGGTCGCCTGCCGCGCATGCTCCGCTATCTCGGCTTCGATCTCCGCTTTTTCACGCGCGATCCGCTCGAGTTCCCTTTTCGCCGCAGCGTCGGGGAACATCTGCTCAATTTCCTGCCGCGCCTGCTCCGCAATTTCGGCTTCCCGCTCTGCTTCCAGCTCTTCCAGCCATTCCCTGTGTCTTCGCTTTAACGAATCAAGGCTTTTCGACGGAAAGACTGGTGCTGACGCAGTGGAAACCTCAAGAAGTTCTGCATCGCTGTTTGCATATCGGCGGATATAGTCCCCGATAGAAGGATCATATACGAAGATTGCCGCGCCGCAATAGTAAGTGCCTGGGGCAGTGATCGCATCAGTTGCGGAAAGGGCGGTGCTGTTATGGTTTGGGTTATATATGATATCTGACATTTGAACAATCTTGCCACTGATATCGTAGATATATGCCAAGATGCCCAGATTCCCCGCCTGTAGGGGGTTGCTGCTTTTTGCAGATGCGCTGCCGTAGACGCCGTTGGGCGAGGAATTGATTTGCGCCTGAAAGGTGTAGGTCACGCCGTTATATGTGTATTGGGTATCACGCCCAGCCCTCCTGATGTCAACGGCATGCGCAGAAACAAGGCATGCGAACGTTACTAGGAAGAGTAGCGCAGCCGCACGAAAACGATTCTTAAAAAAGTTCATATGATATGACCTTCTATCTATTTATGGCTTTTTGTCAGCATGCGGATAAACAATCGGTTGGCCGGTTGTCCTTCGCGGACGGCGCCAAAGGGCTCTGCCCTTTGGAATCCCGCGCCTCCGCAGCGGGCGCCAAAGGGACTCCTCCCTTTGGAATCCCACCCCCCGCTGCGGCGGGAAGAAAAATCAGTCGTTTTTCAGCCCCATCAGCTCATCGCGGAAAATCCGCGCGTCCATCAGCTTCACGCTGCCATCCGGCTGGCGCGCGATCTGCGGCTCGAAGTCCATCTGATCCAGCACCTGGGTCTGAAGGTCGATGCCAGGCGCGATTTCAACGAGGGTCACGCCCTCGGGGCGCAACTCAAACACGGCGCGTTCGGTGATGTAAAGTACGGGCTGATGTACTTTGTTGGCGTAAGTGCCGGAGAAAGTGATATGTTCGACCTGCTTGACGAATTTTTTCTTTGCGCCCTCCTGGGTAATGACGAGTTTGCCGTCCACGCAGTCGGTTTTCAGGCCCTTTGCGGTGAAGGTGCCGCAGTAGACGACCTTCTTGGCGTTCTGGGTGATATCGATGAAGCCGCCTGCGCCTGCGAGGCGGGTGCCGAATTTGGAAACGTTGAGGTCACCGTTCGGTGCAGTCTCGGCAAGGCCGAGGAAGGCAACGTCAAGGCCGCCGCCCTGATAGAAGTCGAACTGGACATTGTGCGGGATGATGCACATCGCGTTTGCCGCTGCGCCGAACTGGGTGCCGCCGTAGGGCACGCCCGCGATGGAGCCTGCTTCGACGGTCAGGGTCATGGAGTCGGAGATGCCTTCCTCTGCGGCGACGTTTGCGATTTTTTCGGGTGCGCCGGTGCCGAGGTTGACGATTGCGTCCGGCGGCAGCTCCATTGCTGCGCGGCGGGCGATGATTTTCTTCGCGTCCATCGGGATCGGCGGGATTGCGTCGACCGGGATACGGAATTCGCCGGTAAGCGCGCCGTCATACGGCATGCCCAGGCACTGCATGTTGTCCTCCTCGGAGCCTACGACGATCGAGTCGACGTAGATGCCGGGGATTGCGACAAGCTTCGGGTCGAGCGAGCCGCCCTGGACGATCTTTTCGACCTGGACAATGACCTTGCCGCCCGAGTTTTTGCATGCCTGCGCCATTGCGGTCACGTCCAGCGGGCCGATTTCGCGGTGTACGGTGCAGTTGCCGTATTCGTCGGCGTAGGAGCCGCGCAGGAATACGACGTGAATGGGGAAGCCTTTATAAAGGAGGCGTTCTTCGCCTTCGATATTGACGATTTTAACGAGGTCTTCTGTAGTGTGCGAGTTCAGTTTGCCGCCGCCGTTGCGGGGGTCGGCAAAGGTGTAAAGGCCGACGTGGGTGATTGTGCCGATGTTGTGCGCGGCGATATCGCGGTACATGTGCGAAATGACGCCTTGCGGCAGGTTGTAGGCTTCGATCTTGTTGTTCAGTGCCAGCTCGCCCAGGCGGGGCGCGCGGTCCCAGTGGCCACCGATGACGCGCTTGACCATGCCTTCATGGCCGTAGTGGTCGCCGCCGGTGCCGTCGCGGTGGCCCTGGCCCGCCGCGAAGAACAGGGTCAGGTCCTTCGGGTGGCCGGTTTCCAGGAAGCGTTTTTCCAGCGCCGTAGACAGCGCTTCGGGGCACGCGCAGCTGACGAAACCGCCGGTTGCGATGGTGTCGCCATCCTGGACAAGCAGGGCGGCTTCTTCTGCGGACAATACTCGAACTCGTTTCATAAGTATTCTACATCCTTTACATATATTTGTCAATTAAAAAGTCCGGAATCCCTCTGGATTCCGGATGCAGGCCCAAGCTTTCGTCAGGAATCCTGTTGTTCTGCCATTAATTTGCGTAACTGCGCGGGGAATGCGCCGGCTTCCTCGCGGCTGTGCACCGGGATGCGGTGCTTCGCGCGGACCTCCTCTTCGTAGAGATAAGGGCAACCGGTACAGCCGCGCAGGATCAGCAGCACGTCGTATTCTGCGCCCTCTTCGGGCAGGGAGATCGACGCTTCGCCTTCCAGCGCTTCGCGGATGCGTTTATAGGCTTCGCCGCGGTCGTAACGGGGGTTACAGCCGCCGCAGAATTTGACACAACAGGTGAGCATAAAGGGCCTCCTGACTTGGGGGGTGCGCGCCCTGCCGCCCCGCGCGGCGCGGGACGGGGGCGCTGCTTTCAGAACCGCAGCCGGAGGGCTGCGCTTCCGGGTTAACCGATACGGGCGATCTTCTTCGCCAGGTCTTTCTTCATTTCCAGGTTGGACTGGCGCGCGATCATGATGCGCTGCGCCTGCGGGGAGCCTGCGCCGTGCATGGACTCGGGCAGGTAGCCGACAGCCGCCGTGCCCATCGTCATGTTTTCGATCAGGCGGAGCACGCGCATACGGTCCTCGGTCGGGACGGAATCCACGCCGCGGAAATATTTGTCGATGTAGTCATGCAGCTCGGGCGTGCGGAAATCGGCTTCGCTCGGCAGCGTGACCATCGCGCCGCCCGCGAGATCCTGCGCCAGGCGTGCGATCTCGTAGGGGAAGCGGGTGACGTTCTGCTTGCAGACGTTCGCGAGCAGCAGGTCGATCAGGTAGTTGCCCGCCTTGGTCTTCGAGCCCTGCGACGAGCAGGCGATGCCGCAGCAGTACAGGGTTTCGTTGAGGTGGGTCATCTCGATCAGCTTATCCTTGACATGGGAAGCCTTTGCCGAGCCCGCCATATCGCCCGCCAGCGCGGTTGCGCCGATCAGCACGTCGCCTACGCCGACCTTGCAGCCGCCGTAGCTCTGGCGATGGTAGCCCGCGAAGCGCTCGACGATCATGCCGGCAAACTTGACCTCGCCATTGAGGAAGATGCGGTCGTTCGGGACGAATACGCGGTCGAAAATGACCAGCACCTCGTGCCCGCCGTAAACCTTGTTGCCAACGTCGATGTCATTGTACTCCTCAAGCTTGCGGGTATCGCAGCTCTGGCGGCCGTAGATCAGGGTGATGCCGTCCGCGTCGGTCGGGACCGCAAAGGAGATGGCATAGTCCTCGTCGCCCTCGCGCATGGAGATGGTCGGCATGACCAGCACCTCGTGGGAGTTGATGAAGCCGGTCTGGTGTGCCTTCGCGCCGGTGACGTAAACGCCGTCGGCGGTGCGCTCCACGACATGCAGGAACAGGTCGGGGTCGGCCTGCTGGGAGGGGGACTTGGAACGGTCGCCCTTGACGTCGGTCATCGCGCCGTCGACCGCAAGGTCCTCTTCCTGCACGCGGGTGAGGAACTTGACGAAATTCTCATGGTACTTGGTGCCGCAGGCTTCGTCAGTCTCATATGTAGCCGAGAACACCGCGTTCATCGCGTCCATGCCCACGCAGCGCTGGAAGCATGCGGCGGTCTTCTGTCCGAGCAGGCGCTGCATCTTGACCTTCTTGATCAGGTCGTCGGTGGACTGGTGCATATGGGTGAAGCGGTTGATCTTCTTGCCGGTGATGTGGGAAGTCGCAGTCATAAGGTCTTCGTACTGCGGGTCCTCCGCGAGCTCATAGGTTGCGGCAAAGGAATTGAGCGAGGGACGGATTACCGGGTCGTCGACCGGGTTTTCGACCTTCTTGCCGAACATCCACAGGTTGAGGTGCAGCTTGCGCAGGCTCTCAATATACTGGGCTTTGGTCATCATAGCGATAGGTTTCCTTTCTTCGTATACATCTTCCGTTGGTCAGCCCGCGCCCCGAAGGGGCACGGGCCCCGAGCGCAGCGATGGGGTCCCCCGCAGCGGTGTCCGCAGGACGAGCCCGTCACCCCCGCGCCGCAGCGCGCATCCAAAACGCCGCCAGCGGCGGCGGAAAAAACCTGCGGCACGCACGTGGGTTTTTTCCCCTCTCACCCGGCAAGTGCGCCCTTGAAAGAGGGCGCGCGCAGTCCGGGTGCAAACCGTCGTGCGTCCCCGCAGGGGGGACGCACCGGCGGATTCATTTTTCCTTATTCCCCAATTCCCTGAAAAACCGCAGCTTTTCAGGCGGATGCGAAGCATCAGTAGCACTCGCGATAAATGCGCTCCATCAGATCCTTGGTCATCGGGACGTAGGAGTTGGTGATCAGGCGCTGCTGGTTCTCCATAACCGATACCGGAAGTCAACAATATCGGATTCCTTGAAGCCGTACTCGCGCAGCGGCTTGAGCGGCAGGATCTTCTCTTCGAGCTCGGCAAGCTTTTTGAGCGCTTCGGAAGCGTCGCAGCCCAGGATGCGGCCGACAAGCGCCTTGAACTTCGCGAGCTCGCCGTCGGGCTTGATCTCGTCGTAGATCTCAAGGATCTTGCCGAACAGCGCATAATTGGACTCGCCGTGCGGTACATGGTAGGTGCCGCCAAGCGGGAAGGACATGCCGTGTACGGTCGCGCAGCCAGCCTTCAGGAAAGCGATGCCCGCGTACAGCGAAGCGGTAACAAACTCCTCAAGGTAATCCAGACGGGCGTCCGCGCCGTTCTCGCCGATGCGGCGGAAGCCTTCGAGGATGAGCTCCATAGCCTTGACCGAGTACATCTCAGAGGTCATGGTCTTACGCGACGGGGAGAGGTAGGACTCGGTCGCGTGGATGAGCGCGTCGATCGCGGAAGCCGCGAAGGGCTTCATCGGCAGCGTCTTGAGCAGGTCGGGGATCAGGCAGACCTTGTTCGGGATGATGTCGTCGGAAACCAGGCCAAGCTTGGTCTCGCCGCCGGTGAGCACGCCGTTCTTCTCGTCCTTGACGATCGCAACCGAGATGTTGGTCACCTCGGAGCCGGTGCCGCAGGTCGTCGGGATGGCAATGACTTCCTTCTCATGTACAACAGGCTCGCGCTTGAAGTACAGCTCATGTACGGACGAGGGGCGCTTGCAGCCGAGCAGCTTGCACAGGTCCATAATCGCGCCGCCGCCGATCGCGATGACGCGGTCGTAGGTCTCATAAGGGATCTGCTCGTACATGGTTTCGATCATGGCCTCGGACGGCTCGCCTACGCCGAACTTCTCCTGGAATACATAGGAGCAGGGGAGGTTGAACTGTTCCATGAAGGGCTTGTAAATAAACTCGTTGGTCAGCACTACGTCGCGCTCGCCGAGAGCGAACTCCTGCGCGAACTCCCCAAAATTCGCGAACTTATAGATGGTGGGGGCGATGATGATCTCCCTCTTGTCCTTCATCAGGGAAGCGCTGAAAGAATCCATAGCCATAATGAACATCTCCATTTCTAAATTTTGTTGTGTTATAAAAGCCGGAACGGCATTTTACACGATTTCCGGAAGGGCGGCTGGCCTTCCCTTCTTATTGTAACAAGAAATCTGTAAAAGTGCAACTAAAATAATCAACAAATAACCAAAATATATTCACAGCACCTTGCCGAAACGGCAAAGGCAGCATTGCACATACCGAAGCCCGTGTATGTCATTATTCTATCGTACTTTCTCGGTTTTGTAAACTCCAATTTGGATAATTTGACGAAAGAAGTTTGGCAAAGCAGGAACAAGCCGTGGGAATGGGCGGGGATTGGCAGGATATGGGAGCCTTGGCGTGAAATGGCGGGCAGCTGCGCATGGCGGCGGGAGGCCCTGCGTGGGCCCTCGCCGGGGCTTTGGTGGCCCGCCCGTTTTGCCATTGCAGGCAACCAATGGCAAAATATCAATCCCGGCAGCAGCGGCAAAAGCGGCCGGACCGGTTGACTTTGCACGCGGCGTCTGGTTTAATGAAGATAAGTGGGGCTGGGAAGCCCCCGCCGGAAGCCCGGCGCACGAGGGGCCGGGGCAAATCCAATCGATATAAAATAAGGAGGAAACGGAAGATGTTCGTACTGGACAGCGAAGTAACGGGCGAGGTGCTGGAAAACGGCGTGGTACGCAAGGTAAAGGGGTATCTGGACGACCTGATGCTCGTGGAGCTGCACTGGAAGGCCGGGCAGGAGGGCGCCTTGCACACCCATCCCCACCGCCAATGCACCTACGTCCTGAGCGGGGCGTTCGAGTCCAATGTGGAGGGCGCAAAGCAGGTGCTCCGCGCGGGCGACTGCGTCTATACGGCGGGTGGCCAGCCGCACGGGCTGCTCGCGCTCGAGGACGGGGCCATCCTCGACGTCTTTACCCCTGTGCGCGAGGATTTTCTGAAATAACCGCTTTGAAATTTGAGAAATTTTAAAAAAGGAGTTTACAAATCGCCGGAAATGCGTTATGCTTATTATAAGTTAAAGACCCGCCGGCGCGCCGGTCAAATGTATGAATGGAGGAGCATAATGAGCTCGGATTACGGCAATAATTATATTGTGCTGACCGATCAGGACGGCAATGAAAAGGAATTTGAACACATTGACACCGTAGATATGGATGGCGAGACCTACATGGCGTTTATCCCGGCCGACCTCAAAGTCGACGAGGAAGCCGAGGTCGTAATCCTCAAAATTGCCGAGGAAGACGGCGACGAGATTCTGATTTCGGTGGATGACGACGAGGAGGCTGACCGTGCGTTTGACTTGATTATGCAGCGCGTGGAAGATCTTTATGACGAAGCCCCCCAAGAGTCTCCGGAGGATACGCCGGAGGACACGCCAAAGGATACGCCGAAGGGCTGACGGGCCTGCCTGTGGTTTCCGTATCTCCCCCTGCACTGTTCGACAGTCTCCATTTTTTAACCCACATTTCTTGAACGGGATCCCGAAAACCTTCGCACGACAAGCGCAGGCCTCCCGCCCTCAAAAGCGGAAGTTGGAAGCGCAGCGGCGTGCGATAGGGAACCCACCTGCCAATCGTGCAGGTTACTAATCTGGGGGCATCGGCAGCTGCGGGGTTTTTCAGCCAATCAGCCGTGTCCGCCTCCCCCCTTTCAGCGGACACGGGGATAGGGCCGCGCCATGCTTGCATGGCGCGGCCCTTCATAATCCCCAGCTTTTTAGAAATCCCAGAAAATTCTTGTAAAAAGTACATAAAAAGTTCTTGCATATTTCTTTTTGATGTGCTATATTATATAAATAACAGGGCAATGCCCATTTCCCGAAAGGAGGCAAGAGTATGATTCGGAGATCACTCCGACCGCAGCTGCCTGACAGGCCAGACCTCGATGATCTGATTTTCTCAGATGAACCGGTCCGCCAGTCGGCAAAATGAAATAACGCGGTCTGAAAAACAATTGGGGTATGGCAGGCCGTGGGGCAGAGGCGCCACGCTTTGCGTGGTTTTTTTGAGCCCTTTTCGCGTCGCCGTCCCGGACCGTCTTTTTCGATAGATCAGCGGAAGATGCGTTGACCAAGCCGGAGTTGTCCAGAAAGCGAGAAAGAGACGAGGATTCTATATGACAACGGATCAGCAAAACCGCAGATGACCTGAAATTTTCGGGTCATCTGTGTTTTTTTAGGGCCTGTTCCCGATCCGGGCAACTGCCGGGCGGCGTTTGGCCGGATGCGGGACGGGGGCCGGAAAGGGGGCTGTACCGATGAAACTGAAAGGCAAACACATGCGCGCCGCGAAAAAGAGGGCGAAACGCCTGCCGTTCGACCTGAGTTATACCCAGAGCCGGGAGCTTTCGTGGCTGCAATTTAACGCCCGCGTGCTGCACGAGGCTGCGGACAAGCACGTGCCGCTGTACGAACGGCTGCGGTTCGCTGCGATTTTCACCTCGAACCTGGACGAGTTCTACATGGTGCGGGCGGGAGCGCTGGACAGCCTGGCGCATGCGCCGGGGGACGCGCCGGACAGCAACTGCGGCTGGACGGCGGCGGAGCAGCTGGCGCGCATCCGGGAAGCGACCGGGGCGCTTTATGCGGCGCGGGACGACGTGATAGAGGAGATTGAGGGCAGGCTCGGGAAATACGGGGTTTCGAGGCTGCGCCCGCGTGACCTGGAGGGTGCGGAACGCGCGTGGCTTGACCGGTATTTTGAAGAGGAGGTGCGCCCGCGGCTTTCGGTGGCGCGCCCTGGGGAGCCCTTCCCGCATTTGGAAAACGGCGGGCTTGTGGTTGCGCTGTGGCTGGGCGAGCCGGACAGCGAGGAGCGGGCGCTCGGGCTGGTCACGCTGCGGGGGGACCTGCCGCCGCTTATCCGCCTGCCGGGCGAGGGCATGCGCTTCGTACTGGCCGGGCAGCTGGTGCGCGACTATGCGCCGGGGCTGTTCCCGGGGCTGGCTGTGTCCAGCAGGGCGGTCATCCGGGTGACGCGCAGCGCGGATATCGCCCCGGACGGCAGCGGCGATTACCGGGAGCGGGTGCGGCAATCGCTTGGGCAGCGCCAGCGGCTGGGCGCGGTGCGGCTGGAAATCCAGGGCAAGCTGAAAATGCCCGCGGTCAAAGCGCTGTGCGGGCTGCTGGGCCTGGAAAAGGGGCAGGTGTTCTGGTCGGACGCGCCGCTCTCGATGGGCTGGGTGGGGCAGCTGGAAGCGGAGCTTGCGGGGTTCCCGGAGCTGTTTTATCCGCCGTTTACGCCGCGCTGGCCGGGATCGGCCAGTGCCGGCCGCCCGGTGCTGGGGCAGGTGCTGGAAAGGGATCTCCTGCTGCATTACCCATATGAGAGCATGTCGCCCTTCCTGCGCTTGCTGGAGGAAGCAGCCTGCGATCCTGCTGTCACTGCGGTCAGCCTGACGGTTTACCGGGTTGCAAAGCGGTCGCGGCTGCTGGGGCTGCTGCTGGACGCGGCGGGGCGCGGCAAGCGGGTGACGGTCATTTTCGAGCTGCGTGCGCGCTTTGACGAGCAGAACAACCTGGAATGGGCAGCGCGGCTGGAAGCGGCGGGCTGCGTGGTGCGTTACGGCTCGGAAACATACAAATGCCATGCGAAAGTATGCCTGATCACCCGTGAAACGGCGGACGGCGTGCAGTACATTACGCAGGTTGGCACTGGCAACTACAATGAAAAGACGGCGGCTTTGTACACCGATTTCAGCTTGATGACCGCCGATCAGGAGATCGGCGCGGATGCGGCGGCGCTCTTCCGTGACCTTGCGTCGGGCGGGGCCGGGGGCAGTTACCGGGTGCTGTTGGCAGCGCCCACGGGCATCCGCGCGGGGCTGCTCGCGTGCATTGAGGGCGAATGCGAAAAGGCGCGGGCGGGGCTGCCGTGCGGCATCACAGTCAAGTGCAATTCGCTGACCGACCGCGGCATGGCGGACGCGTTGCAGCGCGCGTCTGCGCAGGGTGTGCCGGTGCGCCTGCTGGTGCGCGGGATCTGCTGCCTTGTCCCCGGCGTGGAGGGGCTGACTGAAAATGTACAGATTTACAGCATTGTCGGGCGCTTTTTGGAGCATGCGCGGGCATATGCCTTTGGGGCGGGGATGGAGACGGTGTATATTGGTTCGTGCGACTTGATGACGCGCAATCTTGACCGGCGCACCGAGGTGCTTTGCCCGGTGCGGGACGCAGCGCTTGCGGAGCGGGTGCGGGGTATCTTGCGGGCGCAGCTTGCGGACACGGCCAAGCGGCACATGCTGCACAGGAAAAAGGGCTATCTCCCTGTGCGTCCGGAGGAGGGCGAAGCGCCTTTTAACGCGCAGGCTTGGTTTATGGACGGGAATTAAGGGCATAAAAAAACAGCGGTATCGCGCCAGATACCGCTGTTTTGCCCTCTGGGGGGGCAGATGTTATACGGCCTTGAAGGTTTCCTCGAGGGCTGCGATCGCGGCGTCCTCGTCTTCGCCGTCACAGGTGATGGTCAGGACGTCGCCGCACTTGACCTTGAGGCCCATGATCGCGAAGATGCGCTTGAGGTCGGCGTCTTGGCCTTCTTTTGTCATTGTGGTTTTGCAGGCAAAGCCTTTTGCGGTTTTGTTGATCACGCCGGCGGGGCGGGCGTGCAGGCCTTCCTTGTCGTGGATGGTAACGGTGATTGATTTCATAAGAATATACCTCCTGAAAATTACGCATACGCCTCCGCCAGGGGCTCTGCCCCTGGACCCCGGCCCTACGCGGGCAGCGCCAGGGGGCTCTGCCCCTGGACCCCGGCCCTACGCGGGCAGCGCCAAAGGGACTCGTCCCTTTGGAATCCCTTCCACCGCCTGCGGGCGGGACGGGGGAACAATTTTGTTGTTCCGATTCCGGTCAGCATATTTGCATTTACTGGTTCCCGGTCAGGCACGGGCTGGCCTAAGACCGTCGTCCGCGTACATTATATCATAAAGCGCGGCAAATAGGAAGTGTTATTTTGGTGATTTTGCTAATTTTACGATAAAGCGATCTGAAAGGGTTCCAACCCGCCTGAATCGGCTGCAAGGCGCAAAAAGCCCGCCAAAACCCACGCGCAACCGCAAGTTTACATGGAAAAACCGAAACGCAACATGCGATTGGTGGAAAAAGACGGCATGGCGCGGTAAAATCGGAGCATCCCAAAAAACGAAGGAGGTCTTTCATCAAATGAGCTTTGGGGAAAATTTACAGTATTACAGGAGCGAGGGCGGGCTGACGCAGGAGCAGCTTGCCGAGCGGCTTGAGGTTTCGCGGCAGTCGGTGTCCAAATGGGAATCGGATGCAAGCTTCCCGGAGATGGACAAGCTGCTGGTGATGTGCGACCTGTTCGGCTGCACGCTGGACACGCTGCTGCGCGGCAATGCGAAAGCGTCCCGGCAAGCCGACACAGCAGGCTACAACGCGCATATGAACCGGTTCGCCGCGATGATTACAGCAGGCGTGGTGCTGTGCGCCTGCGGCTTCCCGGCGGCTGCGCTGGTTGACGCGTTCCTCCGCGACGACCGTTGGAGCGGCATTGTTTTCCTGCTGCTGGCACTCTGCGCGGTGGTGCTGTTTATCATCGGCGGGCTCCAACACAGCAGCTTTTGCAGGGAAAACGCGCATATTGAGCCGTTTTATGACAAAAAAACACTGTTTGCATGGCGGCAGCGCTTCCCGGTGTTTATCGCGGTCGGCGTGGCGCTGTGCATCGGCGGGGTGATCGTGATGATGCTGCTTGAGGGCGTTTCGTTCGGGGCCCTGACGCGCGGGCAGTGCGAGGGGCTTGTCACAGGCGCGGGGCTGCTGGTGATCGCGGCGGGCGCGGGGCTGCTGACCTACGGCGGGATTCAGAACAGCAAATACCATGTCGAGGGCTACAACCGCGAGCGCATTGCAGAAAACGAACCGCGTAACCGGCGGCTCGGGCGCATCCATGGGGCAATTATGCTGGCGGCGGCCGGCGTGTTCCTGGTGTATTTCTACATTTGGAGGGTAAGCGACTGGATAGGGCACGGCCTGGGGTTCGGCGCGGTGCTGATTTTCGGCGTTGGCTGGCTGCTGTGCGGCATTGTAGACGCGCTGTTCAAAAAGGACAGCTGAACGGCAGCGCAAACGGGCGGCACAGCTTCGGCTGCACCGCCCGTTTCCCTGCCTGGGTTGCCTACATCGGCCTGAGGTTCTGATCGAGCCGCCCCAGAAGCCAGCCCAGCCGCTTCGCCCTTCCGGCTTCGGTTTTTGCGTCCAGGTACGCCCGCGTATAGGTCTTTTTGACCGACAACGGCATAGCCGCAAAATTGCCGCACGCGGGCTCATGCCCTTCCAGCAGCGCGGCGAGCGCCGCAATCTGCTCTTCCGTGACCGCTGCGGGCTTGGGTGCATCCCACTGCCCATTTTTTTGCGCTTCCTCGATTTTTGCCCTGCCAAAGCTGGTCATAAGGCCCCGCGCCTCCAACTTTTCGGCGAGGGCTTTGTTCTTCTCCGACCATTTGCTGTTTGCCCTGCGAGGCGCAAAATATTTTTTGTAGGTTTTGCTGTCAATACTTTTCATCTGCCCGTCGATCCACCCAAAGCACAGCGCTTCCTCCAGCGCCTCCCCTGCTTTGACGGTTTCCGGCCCGCCCGCCTTGCCAAACAGCAGCCATATGCCCCCGCTTGACTGGCAGTGGCCGGACAGCCATTCCCGGAAAGCCTCCCGGCTGGCAAATTCCATCATTACTTCCATTCTCCGCACCCCCGTTCCCTAAATAATTCACCCATTCATAAAACTCTCACCGTTTCACCCAGCAATCCCTTACCGCAATTTATCGCACTGATTATAGCATAACATCATCTTTTTTTCAACTCATTTTGCCCAAAATCGTCGGAATCCCCTTCCCCAGCACCACTCCTGAACGGAGCTGCTGCGCACCCATTCCCCGCCGCAGCGGAGGAAGGGAGTCCAGAGGGGCTAGCCCCTCTGGCGCCCGCCGCGCAGGCGCGGGTGCAGGGCAGAGCCCTGCCGCCGTCCGCGGAGGACAATGCGCCCTGCGGGCGCTTTCACTTTTTGTTCACAAAACATCTACAAAAAAACCGTTGATTTTCCAGCCCCCCACGGGGTAGAATAGTTCTAAATAAAACCTTCCTGCTCTGCGCGGGCCGGGCAGGAACGGAAAGGACGAAACAACATGAATGAAAAACTTCCGCAGAAGAAGCCGATTATCATTTATTACGCAATCATGCTGCTGATCATGCTGCTGATGAACGCGGCGCTGGTGCCCTATCTCTCCAGCCGCCAGGTGGTCGAGGTCGGCTACGACGAGTTCTTGGACATGCTCGAAGCAGGCAGCATCGACCGTGCGGAAATCGACCGCGAAGGCGGACAGCTGCTGTTCAGCGTCCCGCAAGAGGACGAGACTGCCCAAATATACAAAACCGGCCTGCTGGGCGACGACGCCCTGGTCGAACGGCTGCGCGCAGAGGGCGTGAAATTCGCTTCCCCCATCCCAAAACAGAATTCGCCGCTGCTGAATTTCCTGCTCTCGTGGATCTTCCCGCTGGTGCTGATCTTCGGCACGGGCACGCTGATGAGCCGCTGGCTGGGTAAGAAAATGGGCGGCATGAACCCGGCGATGTCCTTTGGCAAATCAGGCGCAAAGATTTACGCCGAAGCCGAGACCGGCAAAACCTTCGCCGACGTTGCGGGCCAGGAGGAAGCCAAGGAAGCCCTGCGGGAGATCGTCGACTTCCTGCACGCGCCGGGCAAATATGACGCGATCGGCGCCAAGCTGCCGAAGGGCGCGCTGCTGGTCGGCCCTCCGGGAACGGGCAAGACACTGCTCGCCAAGGCGGTTGCGGGAGAAGCGCACGTGCCGTTTTTCTCGATCTCGGGCTCGGAATTCGTGGAGATGTTCGTCGGCATGGGCGCGGCCAAGGTGCGCGACTTGTTCAGGCAGGCGAATGAAAAAGCGCCCTGCATCGTGTTCATCGATGAGATCGATACGATCGGCAAGAAGCGCGACGGCGCGGGCATGTCGGGCAACGACGAGCGCGAGCAGACGCTCAACCAGCTGCTCAGCGAGATGGACGGCTTTGACGGGCGCAAGGGCGTTGTCATCCTTGCGGCGACCAACCGCCCGGAATCGCTCGACCCGGCGCTGCTGCGCCCAGGGCGCTTTGACCGGCGCATCCCGGTCGAACTGCCCGATTTGCAGGGCCGTGAGGCCATCCTGCGGGTACACGCGCGGGCGGTACACATGGGCGAAAAGACCGATTTTGCGGCGGTTGCGCGGGCGACCTCGGGTGCGTCGGGCGCGGAGCTTGCGAATATTGTGAACGAAGCGGCGCTGCGGGCGGTGCGGCTCGGGCGGCAGGAGGTCAGCCAGGGCGACCTGGAAGAGAGCGTCGAGACGGTGATCGCGGGCTATCAGCGCAAGAACGCGGTACTCAGCCCGCATGAGAAGGAGATCGTGGCGTATCACGAGATCGGGCATGCGCTCGTGGCGGCGAAGCAGTCAAATTCCGCGCCGGTGACTAAGATTACGATTGTGCCGCGCACATCGGGGGCGCTGGGCTATACGATGCAGGTCGACGAGGGCGAGCGGCATTTGATGAGCAAGGAAGAGATCGAAAACAAGATTGCGACGCTGACCGGCGGGCGCGCGGCGGAGGAGCTGATTTTCGGGTCGGTGACAACAGGCGCGGCCAACGACATCGAGCAGGCGACCAAGCTGGCACGGGCGATGGTGTCGCGCTATGGCATGAGCGACAGCTTTGACATGGTTGCGCTGGAAACCGTGACCAACCAGTATTTAGGCGGCGACACGGCGCTGGCGTGCTCTGCGGAAACGGCGTCCCGGATTGATGAGGAAGTGGTCGGCGCGGTACGGGCGGCGCATGAAAAGGCAGCCGGTATCCTGCGGGCCAACGCGGCCAAGCTCAACGAGCTCGCGCAGTACCTGCTGGAGCGGGAAACCATCACCGGCGAAGAGTTTATGGATATTTTGAACGCCTGACAGGCGGCGGGCGGCAAAATCGGCAAGAACAGAAAACAGAAGGCAGAAAACGGGAAACAGAGGAGGGCACGATGGGAGAAGGTGCAGCAAGCCCGGCGGCGGTCGGGAACGGCCCCGCCGCCGGGGAACTGGAAACGTTGTGTGCGGCCGTTTATCCGGCGGTCGCGCACACGCGGGAAGAGATGGAGACGCGGTATTATGGCAAGCTGGCGGAGGAAGCGTTGGGGCCTGCTTGGAAGGACGGCGTACCCACGGAGGGCGCCCGCCAGGTAGTCGACGCGGTGCAGGGGGAGCTGGAACAGCTGCGCCGCGCATCAAAGTCGCTGGTAAAGGCGTATCAGTCGCTGATCGAGCTGGAAGACGAAACGGGTGCGCGGCTTCGGGACCTGCGCAAGAGCCGCAGCCGGAAATGGTACGCGCCGAACCCTCCGGCCAATGCCGCGATTGATTTAGAGGAGCGGCGGCTGAACCATTTTGCGCACGGGCTGAACCTGTATAAAGTTTTGCTGGTATGCATTGCGGGCAGTTTTGCGGGCGTAGTTGTGGAAATGCTGTGGGCGTTCGCCCGGTACGGCATCGTTGAGAGCCGGCGCGGGCTGGTTTACGGGCCGTTCAACCTGTTGTATGGCGCGGGCGCGGTTTTCCTGACCATAGCGCTTTACAGGTATCGCAACCGTGGCCGGCTGTGGTCGTTCTGTGGCGGCTTCGTGGTGGGCAGTGTGTTGGAGTATGCGTGTTCGTGGGGGCAGGAGCTGCTGTTGGGCTCGCGTTCCTGGGATTACAGCGCGATGCCGTTGAACCTGAACGGGCGAATTTGCCTGACCTACTCAGTTTTCTGGGGCTTTCTGGGGATTTTGTGGATCAAGGACCTGTATCCGCGGATGGCGAAATGGATATTGAAACTGCCGAACCGTGCGGGGCGCATTCTGACCTGTGCGCTGGCGGTGTTCATGGTTTGGAACGCGCTGGTAACGTGTGTTGCGGCGGGGCGCTGGTCGAAGCGGTTGGAGGGCGAGCCTGCGCCCAGTGCATTCTGGTCGATGGTCGACGAGCGTTTCCCGGACGAGCGCATGGAGCGCATTTTCGCCAACATGGACTTCGGCTGATGCTGCGGCGGGCGGCAGGGCTCTGCCCTGCACCCGCTGGGGCTTTCGCCCCAGACCCCGAGATGCTGACGCATCTCTGTTTCGCCTGCGGGCGGGACGGGGGCTTTGGGTTTTTCGCCCGCCCTTACTGCCCAATGGCGCCGCCCGCCAGAACGGCGGCGGGCGGCGCCGGGTCAGGGAGGAAGCATGGGTGCTCCCCGGGTTACCGCCCAGACGCACAAAAAGCCGCTGGCATAACGTCGCCAGCGGCTTTTCTTAGCTTCCCCTGCCTTCTTCCAATGGGGCAAGGCAAAGCCTGTTTTACATCAAAGCACATTTTCCCGCAGCAGCATCAGCACCATTGCGGTCTGTGCGCGGGTTGTTTTGTTTTTCGGCATCAGCAGCCCGGTATCGGTACCCGACACAATGCCCTGCCCGACCGCCCAGGCGAGCGGCTCGGCCGCGTAGTCGGAAATCTCACCCTGGTCAGCAAACCCGGAGAGGAATCCCATCTGCGCCGTTGTCAAGTCGCCCTTAAACCGCGCATAGCGGTAAAGGAACGCGCAAAGCTGCTCAGTCGTAATCGGGTCAGCCGGCCCGAAGCTGCCATTGGCATAGCCGCCTACAATGCTGTTCTGCGTCGCCCAGCGCACCGCATCCGCGTAATACGCATCCTCCGCCGTATCCGGGAACCCGAGATTCCCGCCGACCGTCGGGCTGCCCTCAAGCCGATAAAGGATGCTCACCAGCTGCCCCCGCGTCGCAGGCCGCTCCGGCGAGAACGACGACCCGCCGGTCCCGCTCATCAGCCCGTGCTGGTAGGCATACGCGACCGCCTTCGCGTACCACGCATCGCCCGGCACGTCAGAGAAGGGGGTGCTTGCCGCACCGGTCTGCGGTGTTGTGGGTGCCGGGTTCACCGGCGGCGTGGCAACAGGCGTGGTAGGCGGCGTACTCATCGACGGCTTGCTGCCGCCCGAGCTCCCTCCCGAACTCCCGCCGCCCGAAGGCCGCGATGGATGGCTCGAACCGCCTCCCGAGCTTCCGCCACCGGACGAACCGCCGCCCGAGCTTCCGCCACCCGACGAACCGCCACCGGACGAACCGCCGCTCGAACTATTCTTCGTCCAATTTGCCGTAACCGCGACCGCCCGCTCGGGCATCGTGAACGTCGTCGTAGGCTGCGTGGCGTTCGCAAATGCCACGTCCTCCCCGTCGCCCGTCCAGCGCGCGAACGTGTACCCCTCTCGCGCCCCGGAGCTGACCGTTACCAAAGCGCCTTTTTCATACTTGCCCGCGCCGCTTTCGGTTGCGTAGCTGCCGCTGACCGTAACCGCATATTTGACAGGGTCAACCGGCGGGTCTACTGGCGGGACTACTGGCGGTTCTACTGGTGGGTCAACCGGCGGCTCAACCGGTTTTTCAACAATTTTGATTGTAAAAACAGCCGTTTTTCCCTGATACGTGACCGTCAGTTCCTGCGACTCGGCAGCGGCGCTGGAATTGAACCCGCTGACCATTTCGGCCGTGACCGCAACTTCCTGCACCGTGCCGTCTGTTTTGGTGACCTTGAGCGTAAGCCCCGTAACATCCAACGCGTCCCCGACCTCATAGACCTTTTTCGCGTTCTCGCCTACAACCAGCTCAATACGGGCGACTTCCTCCGGCGGCACATAGTCGGGCACAACTACCTCTGTCGCGTCGCTTGCTGGGTGAATCCCTTGGGCCTTCACGCGGACGTAATACGTCCCCGCCGCCAGCCCGGTAGTTTCGCCATCGGTGCAGTCCGTCCAGTCATGGCTGTCAGCGGCAGTCGCATATTCCATCGCAGAAGTCGTACCGGTAATTTTACCGTCTCTTCCGTTCTCTGTGCTCGGCGCGAACCCTGCAAGCCCGCTCGGCGCGTTCGGCTTCACCGGCGTTTCCGCCGCAACGATTTTCCACGGGATGATCTGATCCTCTGTAGTATTGTCCTCCCACTTGCAAAGGGTTTTATCTTTCAGGGATGCAGTTGCTTCATATTCACCGACTTCGGTTTCTCTATGACCCATAAGCGTATAATACGTTTCATTTTCTTCAACGCCGACCAGTTCGCTGCCGGTATAAGTCAACGTTTTCCCAACGGGTATAAGCACGCTTTCAATATCTGTGCTTCCTTCGGTCACTGTTAGGGTGAATGTCTCAATCAAGTCATTCCCATCCGACGAATTTACCGCAGGAACAGTAATCGTAACGGCATAGTCCCCAGCAGGAATACCGTCTGCATTTTGGGTAGAAATTAGTAATTCATCATCCCCTGTAATTTCTACATCATACGAAATGCCCTCTAAAGTTATGTGATAAATACCAACCTCACCGTCCCAATTCGCCAAGGTTCCATTGATTGCAATTCCAAGATCAATCATGACAAGCATTTGCACAGGCGCACCATTTTCCACATAGGTAGGATTCAATGGTATCACACATTCCGCCGCGCCTGGTTGAATCTCCGGCAATTCAGATCGTAAGCTTTCAACGAGCAATACCGGTGGTGCACCCTTTTCAACCATCCATTCCCCTGCCGCTGATTTTTCAAACCGCATATTAGGATTACCACGATATGGCAGCAGCACAAAAGAATCGTCAGCAGTATTTACAGATGTTTTAATATAAGGATGATTTTCTGCGGGATCATTTAGCGATTCGTTATTAGCTGATATGCTGCCAATACCAACCTGTGTCGAGCCGCTGACATCCCCATTGATTGTCAACGTCTGCGACGCACCAAGCACCAGCTCACCGCCGCCGGAAAAATCATTAACGGGTTTATCAAGTTTGCTGAGATTCAGCCGCGCACCATCCTGAATCGTAATATTCGGAGAATCCACCCCAAAAGTCAATACATTTGGATTTAAATTTCCGCTTTCAACCCGGAGATCACCAATATTTTGCAGCGAAGGAACTCCTTCGTTGCCGCCGCCACTATATACTACAGTGGCAAAATTATTACTAGCCGCCTGCCCCTGCACCGATCCTGATTTACCAAGCTCAATAATAGCTCTACCGCTAAAAGGATACTTATCAGAGTCCGCAGTTGGGTCGGGCGTACCATCCCCAATCTTTGCTGCCCCAGAGGCATAAATCGCACCTAATTGGTCACTAGTCGTACTCTGCATGTAAATTTCAGAATCTCCCGAATAAGTGCTGGACGCACCGGTACTGTTTTTCGGGAACAGACTGCCCGCATAAAAATTACCACCAAGTTTCGTATTTCCTTTTATTATGACTCTGCCATTGCTGCCGGGCGTAGGAAGGTTTGGATAGAGAGGATCTTCCAGCCCACCACAAAATACACTGATATTGCTGCTGGAAGGGCCTTGCGATACATTCTCTAAAGTTAGCGTGTGTCCATTTGCTAAAAAACTATAGTAGGTAACCCCAGCTACAGCAATTTTGATGTCGCGAAAAGTTACATCCTTACCTAAAATAATGCCATTTGCACGCAAGGTTAAAAGTTCTCCCGTAATAGTTAACTCTTTACCAATAACAAGAGGGCTTTCGTTGTTATCGGGATGTACAACAACGATTTCCTGTGTAATTTGAATGGTGTCCCCATCATCTGCTGTTTTTAAGGCATCTAGAAATTCGGCTCCATCACTCACTTGAATAGTCTGTCCCGCCGCCGCTGCCCTCCCTGGCAGCATCCCCGCAACAAGGCCAATTGCCAACGCAAGCGACAATAGCTTCCTAAAACATTTCATGGTCAAAAATATCCTTTTCTGCGTATTTTCGGCATCTTGCCAACCTCATTATACCGGAAACGGGCATATCCTGGCAAGCCCTTTTCTGCAAATTTCTGCAAATTTTTTATTTGCCGCCGTCCGCTGTTTCCGGTATAATAGGAAGCAGGTATTACAAGGAAAAAAGGAGGTGGGTATATGAGCCTGCGTGCCAAGCTCTTTGGCTGGCGCGACCCCTACGACCTCGCGGGTACGGACGCGCTCTTTACCGCCGCGCTGCGCGAAAACGCGCTGTTCCACTATGAAAACTGCCCGGAATACCGTGCCATCCTTCTCCGCGAGGGCTTTTCCCCCGGCAGCCTGCGCGTGCCTGCCGATCTGCACCGCCTGCCGCCGCTGCCAACCCTTTATTTCAAGCGCCACGCCCTCTTCTCCATCCCGGAGCGCCGCCGCGTCCTGCGCTCCACCTCCTCCGGCACCACCGGCCAGATGAGCCGCATCGCCTGGGAATGGCAGGACTGCCTGCACGCCCTGCGCATGGTGCTGCGCGTCACCCGCCGCCACGGCCTGCTCTCCCCGCTGCCCACGAACTACTTGGTCCTCGGCTACCAGCCCCGCCGTGAAAACCAGACCGCAATCTCCAAAACCGCCTTCGGCTTCACCTTTTTCGCGCCGGGGCTGCGCCGCGCTTATGCCCTGCGCTGGCGGGACGGCGGCTACGCCCTCGACCTGCCCGGGCTCATAGAGGCGCTCATGCGCTACAGCCGCCAGCCCTTCCCGGTGCGCACGATGGGCTTCCCGGCGTATACCTTTTTCTTCCTGCGCGAGCTGAAGCGGCAGGGGGTGCGCGTGCGCCTGCACCCCGCGTCGCGGGTCTGCATGGGCGGCGGCTGGAAGCAGTTTTACGCCGAAAAGGTTGAAAAAGCTGAGCTTTATGCGCTCGCGGAGGAGGTGCTGGGCGTGCCGGAAAGCCGCTGCCACGAATTCTTCGGCGCGGTCGAGCACCCCATCCTTTACGCCGACTGCCGCGCCCACCATTTCCACATCCCAGTCTATGCGCGCGTGCTTGTCCGGGATGTAAAAACACTTGCACCGCTCCCCGAGGGGGAGGCGGGGCTGCTGAACCTGCTGACCCCGCTGGTGCGCGGCGTGCCGCTCACCAGCGTCATGACCGACGACCTCGCCATCCTGCACCCGGCGGGCTCCTGCCCCTGCGGGTGCCCGTCGCCCTGGCTGGAAATCCTCGGGCGGGCCGGGGTGCAGGGGGTCAAGACCTGCGCCGCGGGGGCGGCCGAGCTGCTGGGAGGTGCGACATGATCCTGTCAAGGGGCGAAATCCTCGGCCCGGAGGGTGCCGGCGGGGTGCTGGAACGCCTGCCGGTCTGGCTCGCGGAAACCGCTGCCGCCGAGCCGCCCGGCCCGCTGTGCGTTGTCGACGCGTGCGCCGCCCTCGCGCAGCAGGTCGCGGAGGGCGCATATGACGGCGTTGTCCGCGCCTTGATCGCAGGCGGCACGGTATCCCCCGCGCAGGTCCTCGCGGCAGTCCAATATTTCAGCCGCGAAAGCCTGCTTTTCAAGCTGGAAACCGAGCTCGGCGCCGAGCGCTTCCCGGTGCGCCTCACCCCGCCCGGCGCCCCCTTCGCGATCGAGCGCCGCCTCGCGCCGCTGGGGGTGCTGCTGCACATCGCGGCGGGTAACGTCGACGCGCTGCCCGCCTACAGCGTTGTTGAGGGGCTGCTCGCGGGCAACGTGAATCTGCTCAAGCTGCCGCAGGCCGACGGCGGGCTTTCGGTGCTGCTGCTGGCCGAGCTGGTGCGGCTGGAACCCCGACTGCTGCCGTATATTTATGTATTTGACACCCCTTCGAGCGACCTTGGGACGCTGGAAAAGCTGGCGGCGCTCGCGGACAGCGTTGTGGTCTGGGGCGGCGACGAGGCCGTCCGGGCAGCGCGGCGGCTTGCCCCGCCCGAAACGCGGGTGATCGAGTGGGGGCACAAGCTGTCCTTTGCCTATGCCGTGCCGGACGCGCCCGAGGAGGACCTTGCGGGGCTCGCACGTCAGATTGTCTCAACGCGCCAGCTGCTGTGCTCCTCCTGCCAGGGCGTGTTTGTCGACACCGGCGATCTCGCGCAGCTGCACGCCTTCTGTGAGCGCTTTCTGCCCATCCTTGACCGCGAAGCGCTCGCCGCGCCCCCGCCCGAGCCCGCCGCGCAGGCGCGGATCACCCTGATGCAGTATACCGCGCATCTTGAGGGCAGCCCCGGCGCGCGCCTGTTCCCGGGTGCGCGCGCGACGGTTACGGCCTGCGAGGACAGCGCGCTTGAAATGTCCCTATGCTTTGGCAACTGCTGGGCAAAGCGCCTGCCGAGAGCGGAAATTGTTCCAAAGCTGCGTCCATATAAGGGGTATCTGCAAACTGCGGGGCTGCTCTGCGCCCCGGCAGACTGGGACGCGCTGAGCGCCCTCCTGCGCCGCGCGGGGGTCAGCCGCATCCGCACGGGCGGGAACATGTCGGTCCCCATCGCGGGCGAAGCGCACGACGGAGAATTTGCGCTCCGCCGCTATGCGCGGGTCGTGGAAACCGAGCTGCCCGGCGGGCAGGCGCGGCGCGGGGAGTCCCCGAACCCATAGTGCACACTTGTACGGGGGCACGTGACCTGTCATAAAACCGTCCTGGACTGCCATAATAATAGATGTTCCGGGCTGCGCCTGCGGGCGCGGCCTGCCAGATAAGGAGGACGAGGCAAAATGGGTTTCGGATGCACCAGCTTTTCCTGGGAAACCAAAGACGGGCGGCACCTGCTGGGCCGCACATATGACCAGTTCGGCGACCTGCGCGTCAACCGCGTGATTGCAGTGCAGAAGGGCGCGCCCTGCGCGGCGGGGCTGCGGCCAGGCTGGGCGGTGTCGCCGTCCCTGCACGCGTACACCGGCATGGCAGTGCTGGGGTTCGGCGAACCCATCGTGGTGGACGGCGTGAACACGGCTGGGCTCATGGGCGCGCTGCTCCATTATCCGGGCTACGCAGCCTACTGCCCGGAGGCCGCGCCGGACACCTACCCGGTCCATCCGGGGCGGCTGCTGGCATGGCTGCTGGCGCGCTGCGGCAGCGTTGAGGAAGCCGTGCGCGAGCTTTCCGCGCTTACGCTGACCGATGATCTGTCGCAGGGCGCGCCGCTCCGGGCGCATTACCTGCTCAGCGGGCGCAGCGGGGAAGCCGTCGTCGCCGAGCCGGACGCAGGCGGGCTTTCCATCCACCGTCATTCCATCGGCGTGCTGGCGAACAGCCCCGATTACCTGTGGCACCTGACCAACCTGCGCAATTATGTCGGCGTGACCAACCTGCCCAAGCCGCCCCAGATGGTCGCGGGGGCCGAGATCCGGCCGTTTGGCGAGCGGCTGGGCGGCGGGGCCGGCCTGCCGGGGGATTATTCCTCGCCGTCGCGGTTTGTGCGCATGGCCTTCCTCAAGCAGTTTTCCGTGCGCGGGCGGGACGAGCTGGACGGGGTATCGCGCATGTTCCGCGCGTTTGCCCCGGTTGACATCCCGGAAGGGCTGGTCAAGGGCGGGACCGGCTGCGAGGGCTACGAACAGACCCTGTGCACCGCGGTGATGTGCGCGGAGAGCGGGGTCTACTATTTCGCGCCCGCTGAAAACCGCCGCATTTCGGCGGTGCGCCCCGCCGGGGACGGGCGGGAGACGCTGTATTTTAGCCTGGGCAGCGCGCAGGATATCGACTACCGCAACTGAGCGCGCCAAAAACGGCGGAAGGGTACGGGCTGATTGCCGTACCCTTCCGCCGTTCCTGCGGGGAAACCCGCTTACAGCTGGGTGAATTGGGTGTGCTGCCGCCGGTAGGCGTCGTTGTCCTTCTGGCGCAGCTCGTTTTCCACCTGCGCAAGCTGGCGCTCGAGCGTTTTGGCCTTCGCGGGGTCGTCCTCGGTGCGCAGCCGCGCGGCGAGCTCCTCGCGGCGCTTGCGCAGGCGCTCGATCTCGCGGTCGACCTTGTCGGTACTCGCTTTGCAGCGCTCTTCGCTGCGCGCGGGCTTCCCTTCTTTGGAGGGCTGTCCCGCTTCCGGGGCTTCGGGCTCTCCGTCCGTCGGGGCAGTCGGTTCCATGCCTTCCACACCGGCAGGCTGCGCGCGTCCGGGCGCGTCCCGCTCGGGGTCGTCGAAATAGATGCCCGGGCTGCCGTCCTCCGCCCTGCCGGGCCAGTAGCGCCCGGACGGTTCCGGCGCTTGCGAGGGGATGTATGCGTCGGTTGCTGGGCGGCGCTGCTGCGGCTGCGCCGGTTCCTCCGCCTGGGGCGCGCGGGAAGCCCTGCGCACCTCGGGCAGCTCCGCGCGCTGCGGGCGGAGCAGGGATGCTGGAAGAATGCTCATCAAATATCACCTCCACCCCGAGTATAGCGCCGCGCGGTATGGGAATCAACCGTTTTGCTCTGGGATGCCTTCTTTTGGTAACGGGATGTTCAGCAGCATGTCCAGCCGGAACCGCCCGTCCGACTGTTCGGCGATCATTGTGCCTTGGTATTTTGCGGCGACGGCCTGGATATTGCGCAGCCCGGTCCCCATCGGCGGCAGCGGCCCCCCGCCGCAGGGGTTCTCGAACGACAGCCGGAGGAAATCGCCCTGCCGCGCGCCGGTGACGCGGATCAGCGGCTCCCCGCCCAGCCCCCGGCAGGCCTCGATGGCATTGTCGAGGGCGTTCGCAAACACAACGCACAGGTCAAAGCTGTCGGCGCAGCCCTCGGGCGGCAGCTGCACCAGCACCTCGGCGCGGATACCGGCGGCGCGTGCGCGCGCCAGCTTGCCGCTCAGCAGCACGTCCACGGCGGGGCTGCCGGTGCGCACCGGCAGGGACAGCTGCGCCGAAACGCCCTCCAGCCGCTCCAGATAGCGCGCGGCGTGGGCGGTCTCCCCCCGGCTGAGCAGACCGCGCAGCACGGCGAGATGGTTTTGGAAATCGTGCCGGAAGGCGCGGGTTTCGGCGTCGCGCGCCTGGGCTTCGGCAACATAGGCTTTTTGTGCCCGCGCCGCCTGCCCGAGCGAATCCAGCTCGGCCTGCGCCTGTATGCCGCGGCAGGCGCGGCGGTAGGCGTACAGCGTACACAGCAGCGACGCGAGGCCAAGCGCCTGCACGGCCAGCAGCGCGAGATGCACGCCCGCCATACGCAGGGTACGCTGGGTGCTGACCACGCTGTAGGCGGTATGCTGGATGTAGATTTCTGCCGCCCAGCAGAACGCGCCGGGGAAAATCAGCAGCCCGAGCGACGGCAGGCTTTCTCCGGGCGGGATGGCCCGCAGCACCAGCGCATAGCACGCGGCGCACACGGCGAACGCTGCAAGCACTGCAAGCAGCAGTGCCGCGTACAGTAAAAAGCCTTGCAGCAGCGGCGGCAGCAGCACGACTTCGACGGAAGTGACCATGCCGAAGGAAATCTGGGTGATGTATGTGGCGAGCAGCGCGGCGGTGGCGGCTGCTGCCCGTCCGCAGCGGAAGTGGAGCCGTGCCAGCGCGTAAAGGACGGCAAGGTCGGCGGCGAGCGCTACGGGCATGGAGACCGCTGCCGGGAGGGGCACGGCTTGGATGGCGCATATCAGGAGCAGGTAGGCAGCGGTGACGCGTGCCTGCCACGGCTTGCCGCACAGCCTGCTGAGGAAGGCGGTGTGCAGCAGTGCCTGCCCTGCCAGCGTGCAGCCGTCGAGGAAGAGGAGGATTTCCAATTCAGTGCCCCCTTTCGCGCATCCGGCGCAGCAGGGCGCGGGAGAAATCGCCCTCGCGCAGCCGGGAGACCGGCACGCTGCCGCCCTGGGCCAGCGCGGCTTGTCCGTCCCCGCAGCCGCGCACGCAGTCGAGGTTAACGAGGTAGCTGCGGTGGCAGCGGAAAAAGCGGCTGTCCAGCCGTTTTTCGAGCGCGTCCATGCGGCCGTAATAATCGACCAGCGAGCCGTCGCACAGGTGCAGGAAGATTTTCCGGCCCTGCACCTCGCAGTAGGCGAGTTCGCTGAAGCCGACCACGCGGCAGGCGTTGCCGCGCTGCACCACGAGCGAGTCCCCGGGGCCGAGCGCTGCCATTGCGCGGGCCATCATCCGGCGGAATCGACTGGGGTCGGGGGGCTTGAGGAGGAAGTCGAACGCCTGCACCTCGAACGCGTCAAAGACGCACTCGCCGAGCACGGTAACGAACACGAGCAGTGCGCGGCTGCCGTTTTGGCGCAGCTGCCGGGCGGTTTCCAGCCCGTCCATGCCGGGCATCCGGATATCGAGGAAGGCAAGGTCGGGCGCAAAGCCGCTTGCAAGGAGGGCGGCGCCGTCACGGAACTGCCTGATGGCATAGGGTTCTGCGCGGTGCTCTTTCAGGTATGTGGCGAGCAGGGCGGCGATTTCCTGCGCCATTTGCGGCTCGTCGTCGCAGACTGCGAATTGCAGCATGGTGCACCCCTTTCTTTTCGTTAGCTGGCGGCGCCCTTGACAGCCCGCCAGCCGCCCGGTATACTGGTAATCGGAAGATGCGCTCCCCGCGCGGGGCCAAAGGGCGCTGCCCTTTGGAAACCCGGCCCTCCGCAGGCAGCGCCAGGGGCTCCGCCCCCTGGACCCCCGCAATTTTTTCGAGAAAAAATTGAGTAAAAGCTTCATCACGCCTGCGGGCGGGACGGGAGGAATATAGGATATGGAAAAATCGGATTTGGAAGGCAAGCGCGCGCGGATGCGCGAGCTTGCACAGCAGGTCGAAACGCTGCGGGCGTGTCCGCCGCCGCAGCCGGTTTCCCTTTGGGACGCCGGTCTGGGGCTGCGCCGCAGCGTGCGTCTTGTCCTGCTCTCGCTGCTCGGGGCGTGGCTGCTGCTGCGGGTTGCGATCCCTTTCCTTTATGGGTTGGGGATCAGCGGTATTGCGTTTTTTGCGGTTAAGCTGGTTGTGTTTGCCCTGTATACTGCGGCTACGGTGCTGGGGCTGGCGGCGCTCTTTGGGGTGGCCGCGTGCCCGGAGAAGTATCGGGAGATGGTGTCGTGCAGGCGGCAGAATGCGGAGATTGCGCAGCGCAGCCGACGGGACGCGGAACGCCTGCGTGCCGCCGAGCAGGAGCTCGCCATGCTGACGGATGAAGTGGATGCGGCATCCTACGGGAGCCCTGGCCAAAACGGCTAGCGCGCCGCCGTCCGGGCTCGCCGCTATTCTTTCAGCATAGCAGAAAACCGCCGCCGGGGCAACCCCCAGTGCATGGAAAGGCGGCAGGATGTCATGAAGTGCGGCCTTTCCCGCTGTTTGGCGGCGATGTGGGCTTGAAAAGGGCCCTTGTTTTGTGCTATACTGAAAGAAAAAGGGGGCAGGCCGATGGAAGAAAGCTATGTGCTGCACCTGCGGCAGCAATACCAACTTTTTAAGGAATTGTACCTGTGCTACTGCGGCTATGCCAACTGCGAGCCGCTGCACAGCTATGGCCCGGCGGTCCGGCCGAACTACCTGCTGCATTACATTACGGAGGGGCGGGGGATTTACCAGATCAACGGCGTCACCTACACGCTCGGCGAGGGCGAGGGTTTCCTGATCGAGCCCAACAAGCAGACCTTTTATCAGGCCGACGCGGTCGACCCGTGGAAATACCTCTGGATCGGCTTTGGCGGCACGGGCGCGGAAACCTGCGTACGCGCCCTCGGGCTGGACAGCGACCACCTGACCTTCCGCTGTGCGGACGAAAAGGGCAAGCTGCACGAGCTGGTTGAGGAAATGCTCATGCACAACGCGCAGGCGGCGCAGAATGATTTCCGGCTTCAATCGCTGCTGTGCGCCTTTTTCGCCCAGCTTTCCGAGGGTATGGACGCCGATATCGGCAAGATGAGCCAGGCCGACCGGGAAAACCTGTATGTCCACAAGGCGGTCGAATATATCCGCAACCATTATGACACGGGTATCACGGTAGGCGACGTGGCGCGGTATGTCGCCCTGCACCGCAGCTACCTGTTTGCGCTCTTCCAGAAGGTGCTGCACATTTCGCCGCAGGAATACCTGACGCTTTTCCGCCTGACCCGCGCCAAGGAAGAGCTGACGCTGACCGACAACACGGTTGCGAGCATCGCGCTCAACTGCGGCTATCAGGACCCGCAGGTCTTTACCAAAGCGTTCAAAAATAAATTTGGCATCACCCCCTTGAAATACCGCAGGCAGGACCGCGAAAAGGCGCGGCAGGGGCTGGAAGAAATGATGGACAAAAAAGGGCAGGCTCCCGGGAATGAGAATCCCCCCGCGCTGTAAATCCAGCGCGGGGGGATTCCTACTATAAAAGGCAGCCAAAGACTTAAAAATGGGGTGAATGAAAATGAATGAATACAAATCTGAAAGGGCATCCCCCGTCCCGCCCGCAGGCGATGAAAGGGATTCCAAAGGGACAAGTCCCTTTGGCGCCGTCCGCGCAGGACCGCTGTCCGCGTAGGACCGGGTGCAGGGCAGAGCCCTGCCGCTGTCCGCGAAGGACAATCAAGCTTTCAGCACAAAGATGTGCGAGTCGTAGTCGCAGCTCTTGCGCTCGTAAGGCTGGCATTCGCCAGCAGCGCTGTCGCTTACGACAAGGCCAGCATGCATAAGCTCGTCACCGAAGTGCCCCGCATCGCCGTCAACATGGTAACACAGCTCAGGGTCAAGCCCCTGCAAACGCACCCGGCGGAAAGGCCCGTTGACCTCGTTAAGCACCTTGTACCAGCCGACCAGCGCAGTCTTCCTGTCAGGCGAAACCACCATCCAAGAAGTGAAATTGCCGTCGAAAGGCGAGCGCAGCCGGTAGAAATCGCCGAACTGGATGACCTCGCGGTATTCCTTCATGAACTTGATCTGCTCACGTACCAGCGCGCGCTCCTCGTCAGAAAGCTTGTTCAAATCCAGCTCGTAGCCAAACGTCCCGAAATGGGCCACGTTCGCGCGGGTCTGGATGGGCGTGACGCGGTTGACCTGATGGTTCGGGACAGCCGAAACATGCGCGCCAATCGAACTGACCGGATAACAGAACGAAGTGCCATACTGGATTTTCAGGCGCTCGACCGCGTCAGAGTCGTCAGACGCCCAACCCTGCGGCGCGTAATAAAGCAGGCCGGGATCAAAGCGCCCGCCGCCCGATGCGCACGATTCAAAGAGCACATGCGGGAACGCCGTAATCAGGCGCTCGTACAGGCTGTATACGCCAAGGATATAGCGGTGGAACAGCTCGCCCTGCCGGTCGGCGGGCAGCGCCGCCGAAAACGGCTCGCTGATGCAACGGTTCATGTCCCACTTGATATAAGAAACCTTTGCTTCCGAGAGGATTTTCGACATCTGGGCATAGATGTTGTCCACGACCTCGGGGCGGGAGAAATCAAGCACATACTGGTTGCGCCCGTGGGATACGCGGCGGCCCGGAGTGGAAATGATCCAGTCGGGGTGCGCCCGGTAGAGGTCGGAATCCTTGTTGACCATCTCGGGCTCGAACCAGAGGCCGAATTTCATGCCCAGCGCGTCAATGCGCTCGGCAAGGCCGGTGATGCCGCGCGCAAGGCGGTCGGTGTTCGCCTGCCAGTCGCCAAGCCCGGCGAAGTCGTTCGAGCGCGCGCCAAACCAGCCGTCATCCAGCACGAACAGCTCTACGCCGTCGTTTTTGGCGGTTTCGGCGATCTTGACCAGCTTATCCTCGGTGAAGTCAAAATAGGTGGCTTCCCAGTTGTTAATCAGGATCGGGCGGGGCTTGTCGCGCCACTGCCCGCGCGCCAGGCGGCTGCGGTAAAGGCTGTGGAAGGTGCGGCTCATATCGCCCATGCCCTCGCAGGAATAGACGGTCACGGCTTCAGGGGCCTGGAAGGACTCGCCGGGGGCCAGCTTCCAATCGAAGCCGAAGGGGTTGATGCCGAGCAGGACGCGGGTCACGTCCCAGTTATCGACCTCAGCCTGTGCGAGGAAGTTGCCCGAGTAAACCAGCGAGAAGCCGATCACCTCGCCCCTGTCCTCGGTGGAGCCGGGGCGGCGGAGCATAATAAAGGGGTTATGGTTGTGCGAGGAGGTGCCGCGCGCCGAGCTGACCGACTGCACGCCCTGCTCCAGACGGCGGACTTTCATATGGCGCTCGCGCGACCATGCGCCTGAGAAGTGGATGAATTCGTAATCGCTGTCGGGCAGGTCGAGGGACAGGCTCATTGCGTGGGTGAGGTGCAGGTCGAGCGTGCCGCGGTTTACGAACTTGACCGAACGGGCGATCGCGGCATATTGCGCGAAGAGGGTATAGCAAAGCTCGGCTTCGAGGCCGATCAGCTCATCGCGCAGGAGGATGGTGAGCGTTTCGGCTTCGCTGCTGTCGTCGCAGTAGGTTGCGGGCAGGCCCTCGAGCTTGGGCTTGCCGGGGGTGACGGTGTGCGACGCGTAGGTGAGGTCGGTGACCCGGCTGCCGTTGGGCTGGATGACCTCGACGGCGGGCTGGCGGTAGTCGGTGGTGCCGTAGGAGGGGTATTCCTGCCGGGTGTGGTCGAGGGAAAACAGCTTGTTGCCTTCAAAGACCCATGAGGACATGGGGCGGTGGTGCATTTCGAGCAGGTGGTCGAAGCTTTCTGTGTCGCGGACGGCTTTGCCGAAGTACAGCTGGCCCAGCTGGCCGTTGGGCAGCAGCTTCATGATGTAGCTGATTTTGCCGTTGTTGAGATGGAAGGTCTGTGTGCTTTCGTGGTAGTGGATCACTGATGTTCCTCCTTTCAGGATGTCGCGTGTGATGATATCGCCTCCGCAGCGGGCGCCAAAGGGCTCCGCCCTCTGGACTCCCGGCCCTGCGCGGGCAGCGGCGGGGCTCCGCCCCTGCACCCCGGCCCTGCGCGGGCAGCGGCGGGGCTCCGCCCCTGCACCCCGGCCCTGCGCGGGCAGCGCCAGAGGGGCTCGCCCCTCTGGACTCCCTTCTACCGCCTGCGGGCGGGACGTGGAAAGGTCAAACCGCTGCCCGCAGCGGTTTGACAGGTTGAATATGAATGGGATATGCAGCTTTGCTATGGCTTTTATGGAATGCACACGGCTTGACGGTTGATCCCTTTGCCGTTAGGCGCTGGCAGAATCTTCGCCGTAGTGGACGGGCGAGTAAGGGCAGCGGGCATTCTCGGGGATCAGCCAGCGATAGCCAAAGCGTACCGCCCCGGGTACACGGTGCTTTTCACAGTCCCGCCGCAGCGCGTCTGGCGCGATATCCCACAGCCGTGCCGCTTCCGGGATCGGCATATAATGGGTCATTCCTGGACACCTCCTTGCCCGCGCCGGCCCCCGCCTTGATCTGGCGGGGGCAGCGTTATTTGTCAGGGTTTAGTTTGCCGCCTGCTTGGCGTGCAGCGCATTGACCTCGCGGGTCATCTGCTCGAGTCGCTGACCCTTGAGTTTGTATGCGTTCTTGAAGATCAGGAAGCTGAGCACTGCCAGTATGATCGGGACTGCGAACATCAGCACGCGGATGCCGACGATCGTGCTGGCCGACTGCGCGCCGGACTTGGCAGCGTCATAACCGATGATGTCCAGGCCAACGCCGGTCAGGGTGCCTGCAACCGCCGAAGCCGCTTTCATCAGGAAGGTCTGCGCCGAGCAGGTAACCGATTCATTGCGCTTGCCGAATTTGAGCTCGCCGTAGTCGATAACGTCAGCGATGCAGCAGGTGGTGGTGCCGATGGACAGGCCGGAGCCAAAGAAGATGAACGCGCAGGACGCGATTACGCCCGCAGTGCTGTTCGGGGCAACATAGCCCAGCAGGAACAGCAGCACAAGGCCGATGATCGGCAGCCCGCAGGCCAGGAAGTAAACCTTTTCGCGGTCGATCGCCTTCGCGATTTTCGGGAAGCAGAACAGGCCAATCATTTCCGCGATGATCGCATAGCCGAAGATGGAGTACAGGAAAGCGTTGCCGCAGGCTTCCTTGAAATAGTAGACCGCGAACGCTTTGAGGATCTGGGTGCAGAGGTTGAAGGTCAGCAGCAGGCCAATGAAGGCAACCAGCTGGTCGTTCTTGACGATGATGCCGAACGCTTCGCCCAAGCTGGTCTTTTCCGACTTGACGCCCGCGCCGGTGGTCGGCTTCTCCTTGACAAAGAAGCAGGTGATGCCAATGCAGATAATGAAGAGCACGACAATCGCGACTGCGATGTATGTAAAGCCAGTGACCGAGATGTTCAGAACCGAGCCGTCCGCCTGCTCCTGTACAACAGTGTTGTCGCCCGCCATGTTGTTAAAGTAGTTGATGACGTTCAGGCCGAAGGTGCAGACGATGAAGCCGCCGATCGAAGCGAAGATACGCGGGATAACCGAGATGGATTCGCGCTCACGCGGGTCGCTCGACAGGTTCGGCAGCCAGGACCAGTAAGGGACGTCCATGATTGTGTAGGTCATGCCGTACAGGATGTACATGACCGAGACGTAGACCATCAGCGTGCCCTTGTCTGTGATGCCGCAGTTGGTGAAGAGAAGGATGAAGAATACCGAGTTGATCAGCGTACCGATGATCAGCCAGATGCGGAACTTGCCGTATTTCGTGCGGGTGTTGTCCACGATCATACCCATCATGGGGTCATTGACCGCGTCCCAGATGCGCGCCGCACCGAGCAGAAGGCCGGCAAAGGTCGCGCCAAGGCCGAGGGTATCGGTCATGTAGAGCATCAGGAACGCACCGACAAGGTTACAAATCGCATCTTTGCCAATCGCGCCGATCCCGAATGCGTATTTCTGGATGGCTGGGAGCTTCTGGGCCTGCGTTGTGGGGTTCGCCATAATTGTTTCCTCCTTATAATTACCAGGCTGCAAAGAGTTGTGCACATTCCCATTTGCCTTTCTGATTCTTATTATAGCGAAAACAGATGAAATGTGTTAGATACGGATGTTGTGAAAAACAGTTGATATGTTGATTTCTAACAATGTACAGGCCGTCTTTTTCCCTCTGAATTGTAGTATATTAACAATTGACACAAATGCAGTTTGTGCAAAAAGACGGAAAAGAATAAATATTACATTTGTTTTATATAGATATGACAAAAATCATACCCGTATAAATGTCTTACGCTCAAAAAGTGCAAAATGTGAAAATGTCTTTTTAATTGGTAAAATCCGGATATTCAGCAGGAATTTTCGGTTTTCCAGCAGAAATTAGTTATAATGCACAAAAAGTTTGTCTTCCAATTGTGCATAACGACAATTAAAAAGACATATGCCGATTTACTTTTGGCGAGTTCACCGCTTGCGCCGCCCTATGCTTTGGGGTATACTAATCACGTGCTCAGGGGAAAGGCTCCAGCACAAAAACAAATCGAAACTTATAGAAATGGAGTGTATGATGATGAACATGAAGAAATACTTCGAGGATTTTGGCCTCCTTTGCTACGGGATGAACATGCGCAACAGCGGTTACTGCGTTGATCAGGAAATGGTACGCCGCCTGCGCGACCTGCACTAAGCGCATAGACCCAGTACGGAAAACAACCTAAAACTTACAGGAATGGAGTGTATTCACATGAACATGAAGAAATATTTTGAGGATTTTGGCCTCCTTTGCTACGGGATGAACATGTGCAACAGCGGTTACTGCGTTGATAAGGAAATGGTACGCCGTCTGCGCGACCTGCACTAAGCGCAAAGCCTCAGCACAGAAAACAACCTAAAACTTACAGGAATGGAGTGTACTCACATGAACATGAAGAAATATTTTGAGGATTTTGGCCTTCTTTGCTACGGGATGAACATGCGTAACAGCGGTTACTGCGTAGATAAAGAAATGGTACGCCGCCTGCGTGACCTGCACTAAGCGCAAAGGCGGCGCGCAATGAACGAAATGCACCACTGAAAAGCCGAACCAAGAATGGGTTCGGCTTTTTTCGTGTGCAGAAAAGAATCGGAACGGGTTCGCGCCCCGCCATTTCGGAGAATCTTGCACCCTTTTGCTACAAAACTGCCAAGCATAGACAACCGCATTGACAGGCGCCCCCAGATCGGCTATACTGGAAACAATACTGCGCTGCGCAGGCTCACAGCCTGCCAGCGGTGCGAAGGGATCGTTATGGGGAACAGAAATATAAAGCTGCGGCAACATTATACCGCGTACCAGCGCTGGCGGCTGCATAATACCAATATCACACTGATTTCAAGCAACTGCACCGGCGGGTGTATCCTGCGGGATCTGAACCTGCCATTTACTTCGCCATTTATCAACTTATTTATAAAGCCGCACGATTTTATCAAGCTATGCGAAAATTTAGAGCATTATATGGGTTCCGCGTTTCACGATGTGTACAGCGAGCCGCACCCTGAGGGCGGGGTGTATCCTGTGGCGCTGCTGGACGATATCCCAATCCATTTCATGCACTATTCCAGTGCGGAGGAAGCATTTGCACAATGGGAAAAACGAAAAGCACGGATGGACTGGGACAACATTTACATCCTGTGCACCGACCGCGACGGCTGCACTTATGAAGACCTTTTACGGTTTGATCAGCTGAAATACCGGCATAAGGCCATACTCTGCAACCAAAAATATCCGGAAATCCAGTCCGCGTTTTATATCCCGGGCTTTGAAAACCAAAACAGCGTTGGAAATATTATCAATTACATCAATGACCACACTTACAAAAAATATTATGACCTGTTTGATTATGTTGGTTGGTTCAATGGGAAATTAGACCGTCAGCGGGAGAGGGCCTTCGTCCCGCCCGCAGGCGGAATGAAGTTTTTACTCGATTTTTTTACAAAAAAATCGCGGGGGTCCAGGGGGCGGAGCCCCTGGCGCTGCCCGCGGGGGCCGGGTTTCCAAAGGGCAGCGCCCTTTGGCGCCCGCTGCGGAGGCGAACCGAGAGAGGAGAAGGATATGCAGCAAATGGGGCTTGTACACATCTACTGCGGCAACGGAAAAGGGAAAACAACCGCCGCAATGGGCTTGGCACTCCGCGCAGCCGGACGCGGCCTGCCCGTCGTTGTCGCACAATTTTTGAAAGACGGCGAGTCGGGCGAGTGCCAGATGCTGCGCCAGCTGCCCGGAGTTACCGTGATTGCCGGCAACCCGTGCGGCAAGTTTTCGTTTCAAATGTGCCAGGAGGAACGGGATCAAACTGCATGCTGCCTTACACAGCTGTTTCGTGAAGCCGTGCAGAAAGCAAAGTCGCCGGGGCTGCTGGTGCTCGATGAGATATGCGCCGCGCTGTCAGGCGGCTTTTTGCAGGAGGATGAGGTGCTCGGTTTTTTGCAGGCGAAGCCCGCCGAGCTTGAAGTCGTCATGACCGGAAGGGAACCGCCGGAACGGATTTGCGAAATGGCGGATTATATCTCAGAGATCATGAAGCGCCGCCACCCCTACGACAAAGGCGTCCCTGCACGGGTTGGCATTGAAAAATAAATGGCTGCTGCCCCCCAGAGCCGTTCGGTTCCTGGGGGCTGTTTGGGTAAATTCTAAAGACTCCGCCCGCACCCGATGAAAAAAGCTTCCGCAGATCCCCTTTGCTGTTTGGGTTCGGGATTTTCCGGCGGGCTTGAAAAAATCCCCGGAGCTGTGGCTCCGGGGATTTTTGCCATGTTTGTGTTTTGTCAGTTCAGCAGCTTCCAAAGCATCTGCGCGGTTTCCGCACGGGAAGCCCGGCCCTTCGGGTCGAAAATGTAACCCTGCTTGCCGGAAACGATGCCCGCCTGCTGCATCACTGTGACCGCCGAGGACGCCCACGAGCTGATGCGCGCGCTGTCCGAGAAGCTGGAACGGGACTGCGTCGCCTGGAGCGAAATCCCACGGCGCGACGCGTAGTTGTACAGCATGACTGCCAGCTGCTCACGTGTGACCGGAGACTTCGGCGCAAAAGCATTGTTGCCGATGCCGCTTGCAACCCCCTGCTCTGCCGCCCAGTTGACCGCGTTCTCGTACCATGCGCCGCGGTCGACGTCACGGAACGAAGCCGAGGAGGACGGGATCGGCCTGCCCGCATGGGTGTAAAGGATCTGCACCATCATCGCGCGGGTAAGCGGTACGTTCGGCGCAAAACGCCCGTCGGACTGCCCCGCCATCAGGCCGCGCTGGATGACGAAGTCGGTCGAACCATGATACCACATTGCGGGATCGAGGTCGGGGAATACCCGCGAGGGGCACGACGCGCCGCCTGTGCAGCTGGTCGTGTTCGAATTCCATTGGGTGGACGGATAATAAGTCGTCGGATAGGTCGGCGTGTAGGTCGGGGTGGTCGCAACGAAGGTCGCGTCGACCTCGACCCAGCGCGCGGGCATTTTGAACGTATACTTGGTATCGCTCTTTTCCTTGAGCTTTACGTCCTTGCCGCGGCGGTCAGTGACCGTGATCGACGAAAGCCTGTAGCCACTGTCCGGCTTGACCGTCAGCGTGACCGTCTCGCCCTCTTCCGCACGGGTCGGGCGCGCCGTAATCTTGCCGTGCGACAGGTCGGCGATCCTGACGCGGTAGGTCTCCTCGTCGTTATCATCCTTATCGTCGTCCTTGTCGGTGGTGTTGCCGCCGCTTGTGTTGGACTTTGTCCAGGTGACGAGCACGGGCGACAGGCCGGTCAGCTTGAAGCGGATCGCCTTGTCAAGATTCGTAACCGCCGAGCCCGAGAGGGTTTCGGTCTGGCCTGCGGTCTTGCTGTTCGCGGTCGTCGAGAACATGTGGACGATCGTGAACTTGTCGTTTTTGTTCGTGCCGGACGGGTAGGGCAGGTTTACAGTGATGCCGGCGGCGGGGAAATTGGCCGCGGTCGCTTCCTTCCAGCCGCTGCCGTCCTGCACCATCAGTTTCAGGTCGTACAGCACGGAGTTCTTTTTCTGGTCTGCGGTCAGGGATTTTTCCATTTCCGCTTTGATCTTTGTTTCGGTGTCGAAGCCCTTGTCCTTGAGGTCCTGCGTGATGGCGGATTCCGGGATACCGCTTGTGCGGACAAGCTTCAACGCCTTGCCGCTCGGGTCTTTTACGTCCAGCGCGATGTCGGAGCTGCTGTCACCGCTGGAGGTGCCGTCCGAGGTAATCTCGGCGCTGACCTTCGGCAGCTCGGACGGGAAGCGGTAATTGCCCGCGTCCTCGCCGGTCAGCTCCCACACCTTTTTCAGCGGGAGGAGCTCGCTGTGCGCGCCCGCGTGGGTGAAGTTCTCGGCGAGGAGCAGCTCGCCGATGACCAGCTGCACGTCATCGCCTTCAATGAATCCCTTGCCCTCGGTGGCGGGCTTGAGCTTGAGCTCGCCCGTTACCGCAGGCGGCGCCATTGTGCCGTCGTACTTCTTGACTGCTGTCAGGCCGGAGGTGTCCCATTCGACTTCACGCTTGGCGATCTTAAACGGGATTTCCAACAGTCCGCTTGCGCTTGACGTGTCAACCGAAACGGTCAGCGTGTATTCGCCGGCTTTTTCCGGCGGGTCGGTGAACTCTTCCACACCGTCGGAGAAGCTGCGTTTGAAATCCTCAGGGTTCAGGATCACTTCGTCGCTGCCCACCATCGCCTTCGGGTTCCAGACCAGTTCGACCGGCTTGCCGTCGTAGGTTTTGCTGCCGCCGGTGATGGATACGCCGGAAATCTTGACGATTTCCTTGCTGGTTGCGGAAACATGGATGATTGCGGTCGCTGGGTTGTAGTTGTCGCTCTCCATGGTAACCTTGATCGTGCCGACTTCACCTTCGGTGTCCTGGTTCGTCGAACTGACGTGGACGGACAGCTGCTGCCCAGTGGTTTTTACTTCCGTGATATCGCGATAACCTGCATCCAGGCCGGTTTTATCTACTGTGTACGTCGGGTTGCCGAATACACGCGGGCTTTCCGGCTTGGGGAACAACGTATCTAAGTTGAAATAAACCGTTTCGTTGTCCTGACCGTTGCGGATCAGCATTTTCGCGTCGGTTTTCGGCGTAATCTCGGCCTTGTTAATCGTGACTTTTTTCGTAAGGCTTTTTTTGTTGTCCGGATAGGTGTAGTTATCCGGTTTTTCAGCGTTACGGTCAGCGTATATTCACCCGCGTTGGCTGGGTCGCTGCTGAGCGCTTCACTGGAACCATTTTTCGTCCAGCTGCTGACGAGATCCTTTCTCGCCGATTCCGGCGCGATCTCAACTACACTCATGGAAACAGCGCTGCCGTCGTAGGTCTTTTCGATGTCCTCTCCGGGCAGTGCAAACTTGGTCAGCGTAAGCGGGGTGATTGTGCCCTTTACATCGTTGGGAAGCGTGATATTATAGTTTCTGGCGACCGACCCTTCAAACGTAGGCGTGCCGCTGAGCGTGACCGCTTTGTCCGTACCGGCATTTGCGTCCTCAAACGCCGCCGTCAAACCGGTTTTGTAGGTCAGAGTTTCACCGCTGACCGTGTCCGGCACCGTGACCTCTTTAATCTCTGCGGTTGTTTTGCCGTCGTAGGTTTTTTCCTTGATCGTGACAGCTACGGTGACGTCCTTTTGCGCGATTTTAAATGTTTCAGATGTCCGCGTATTCTCATATTCGCCCTTGCCGATAATGGTTACGGTCGCCGTGCCAGCATCGGTGTTGTTCGAATATTCAAGCTCATATTCGGCACCCTCGTCCAGCGCGTTCTCGCCGATTTTTACGGTAACCTCTGGGGTTTTCGCGGTTCCGTCATAAACGAGCCCCTCATCATCGACAGTTACATTTGCAGAAGCAAGCGTTTTGCCAAGTGTTCTGAATGTCACATCCGTGGTCGCGGTGTGCCCGGTTGTGTCCGTGCAGGTTGCCTTGTAGGTGTATTCGGTGAGCGGGGTAAGGCCGGTGATTTCAAATTCGCCGTCGCCTTTAGGCATTGCAGCGGGCGCGCCATTTTCTGGTGTCAATGTGTACGTCACATTTTCTTTGTTGGAGCTTAATGTGACAGTAGCGCTGTCAACAGACGGAACCGACCTTTCATACAAGGCTAGTTCATCACTGTCGATCTTGAGGGTTACCGTTCTCTTTGCAATTTTCTTCTGAAATGTATCACGCAAATAATATGTGATCTGATTGGTGCCCTGTTCCGAGATAATCAACGAAGTTTTATCATTAGACCAATCAGAATCGTTGTCGGAAATCAGCCAATCGGTGTTCGGCGGGACAAGTGTAACATTAGAAGTATGCCAATTTATTTGGTCAATTGCCTTTGTACTTTCACCGTCCTGCTCTAAGGCATGGATCGTATCATCCTCCAAGTATCTCACGGTCAATGTGATATTTGCCACAGCTTTGCCCATGCTGTCGCTACCATAATAACGGACAGTCAACGGATAAGCCTGCGTTCTAGGCGTCAGGTTCGCGGCAAATGTGTCAATATAAAATGTAGCCTGGCCGTTTTTCACTTCTTTCGGCTCGCTGATAATTGTACCATTCCCGTCAAAGAGCGCAACCTTGTTGCTGCCATCTGCGGGTGTAGTGTAGGCGCGCGCTTTTTGAGTGGTGGAAGCAGGGGCCGCCTGCACCTCGACCATTATCATTGTGGTTTCGCCATATGTACAATTATAATGCGCGCTGGGAGCAAGGTCTGTTTCATCGTAATCGCTATGCCCTGGCTGCTGCGGATGCTCTTCTTTGCCAGCCGGAACTTCCGGCACACTTTCATCCGGAGTTGGCTGTTTCGATGGATCAGTGATAATTTCTGACGTGGTTTTGGTTACAGTTACATTTTTTGCACCGCTTGTGATTTCACAGCCGCCGTAGCTGACTTTACACGTATATGCATAGGTCTTTGCGCTGGTAAGCTTCGTAGGCTCAACAGTATAATTGGCACTGTTTGCGCCGGTAATCACTTCATTGTCACAATACCACTGATAGGTTGGCGTAACGTTTGGAACATTAAAACTGTGGGTTTCGGTTACAGTAAAGGTAGCAGGGGTGGAAGGCGTTGTACCATAACTCCACTCCATATCACCACTGGCCAGGTCAATGCTTGCTGTCAATGTAAATGGTGTCTGGCAACCAGAACATTTCCATTGTCCATTTGTTTGCTGAAGCGCTTTGTGCGAAATTGTTACGTTTTCCGGAAATGCAGTATTGCTGTAAGATTTTTTCGTCGTGCAATCGGCATCAGCGCTATAACCGCAATATACTGTACCGCGGCTTTCAATCAGTCGGGGTCTCGGGTCTTTGTCCTCTCCGCTTAATTTCTGGAACCATGAAGCAGCCTCCGTGGTTTCACCATTCAGGAGCCAGCATGCTTCACCGCTTAGAAAGGGAGTTATATTATTAAATTTTATACGTTCATAGTCTAAAGTGTAAATAGCACCCTCAGTGCTGGATTTGAAATAGCTTCGGCTTACCCCATCCACTATGGTTACGCCATTTGTTGGTTGCATGCTTTTTGCAGCTTCAACAACTACGCCACCACCAATAATAGCGCAGTTGCGAATTGTGCCCTCATTGGTCTTGCACAGATTAGCGCCGCCATCCACTACAAGTCTCCGGACAACCCCTTGAGAACCTACAGTAGGGAATATATTTTTCCCAGATACAGCTGATATCGTGTTTCCGTTTCCGTTAAATTCGCCTTGATATGCTCGTGTCATCGCAGGGCAATCACTAGGAATCGTAATAGTGGTCATTAATGTTGCGTTATGAAGTCCATCTACAGAGTTCACTTTTTCGACAAAAGTTTTCCAGTCCTCAGCTGTATTAATTTCAGTCGTGGTCGCATCCGCCTGCGGCGCCGGCGCATTCTGCACAGTAACCGGTGCGCCCTGCTCCGGCTGCTGCACAGTCTCCTGCTGCCCCGTCTGGTCCTGCACCTCGCGTCCCCGCAGGATGGTGCGCTCGGGACGCTTCTGCGTGGTCGGCGCGGTCGGCCCCAGCGGGATGCGCTCGGCCGCGAACGCCTGCGCAGGCAGGAGCGTCACCGCCATCGCAAGCGCCAAAAACAGGCTGAAAAACCTCTTTCTCATGAATTTCTACCCCTTTCCGGTATCTCAGGTCACTCCCGCAGCCTTCCAGGCGGCGGGATGGGTGTTATCCCTTTTGCCGCGCCTTTGAAAATGCTACGCGGCCCATATCCCTATTATAACATATTTTTTGATTTTTTGGTTACATTTCGGTATCATTTTTTTCACCCCGCCCCGGCCCGCCGCATAGGATGCATTGGCAGTTCCCTGCCAGACTATCGCAAAATCAAGATAAGGAGCGCTCTTATTATGGTATATATCGAAGATATGCGCTTCCCGCTGCCGATTATCGGCACGTCGCCCGAGCCCGTTGCCCCGGACCTCCCGGACAGCGGCAGCCAGCTGCCCGCGGATTCCATTGACCCCGCGCTGCTGGCGCTCGCGATGGGCTTCGTTCCTGTACAGGCGTGGGAAGAACCCTATGCAGCCGACCTGGCGCTTGCCCGCGGGACCATCTTCCCCGCGCTCGACAAGCCCTTCCTCGGGGAGGAGGCGGTTTCACGATGACCGAACGCGAGAAGCTTTTACAGCAGGTGCGCATGTATCACTTCGCGCTCATCGAGGTCGGCCTGTTCCTCGACAGCCACCCCAAGAACGCCGCGGCACTCGCCTATTTCCAGCAGAACAAGCAGAAATATAACGACGCGGTTGCCGCCTTCGAGTCGAAATTCGGCCCGCTCACCATCCTGCGGGCAACTGCGGACAACGAATGGCACTGGGTCTCCGACCCGTGGCCCTGGGAAGGAGCGGATAACTAATGTGGGCTTATCAGAAAAAACTTGAATACCCGGTCAAAATCGCAAACCCCAACCCGGCTTATGCACGCATCGTCATCTCCCAGCTGGGCGGGCCGGACGGCGAGATGGGCGCGGCGACCCGCTACCTCTCCCAGCGCTACGCCATGCCCTATAAGGAGTGTAAGGCGGTGCTGACCGACATCGGCACCGAGGAGCTTGCGCACGAAGAAATTATCGCGGCGATCCTCTACCAGCTGACGCGCAACATGACCCCGGACGATATTTGGGCGAGCGGCTTTGAAAGCTATTTTGTCGACCACACGGCGGGCGTTTACCCGCAGGCCGCGTCGGGCACGCCTTTCAGCGCGGCGACCCTCCAATCGACCGGCGACGCGATCACCGATCTGTTTGAGGACCTTGCTGCGGAGCAGAAGGCACGCACGACGTATGACAACCTGCTGCGCCTGATCGACGACCCGGACGTGCGCGACCCGATCAAGTTCCTGCGGGAACGGGAGATCGTGCATTTCCAGCGGTTTGGCGAGGCGCTGCAAACGGTGCAGTCGCATCTGGACGCGAAGAACTATTATGCGTTCAACCCGTCCTTTGACAACCGGACGCCGGTGACCCCGAACTATCCGAAGCTGTAAGCTTCTTCGCCCTCGCCGGGCGGGCAGCCTGCGCGGCTGGCGGCAGGGCTCTGCCCTGCACCCGCTGGGGCTCACGCCCCAGGCCCCGAGATGCTGACGCATCTCACCTCCGCAGCGGCGGGGACGGGGGCTGGGACGCGGCTTGTTGGGAAGGCTCTGCGGCCGGCCCTCCATTCGGGCAGCGGCGGGCTGGGTGGCGTTTTCGCTGGTGCCCAGGCGCACAAAAAGCCGCTGGCATAACGAGGCCAGCGGCTTTTCTTTGCGCACGCTAAAACCGCAGCCTGCTGTGGACATGCACCATGCCCCCACTTTCCGCATACGATGGGGTAAAAAGCGAAAGGTGGATTTTCTATGACTATATACGTCGTACAGCCGGGGGATTCTGTTTATTCGATTGCGCAGGGGCACCGCGTCCCCGCCGAGCGCATCATCGTTCAGAATGGGCTCAGCAACCCGGCGAAGCTGACCCCTGGCCAAGCGCTGGTGATCCAGTATCCGAAGCAGTTATATACCGTCCAGCGGGGCGATACGCTGGGGGATATTGCCGTGAAATTCGGCACTACTGTGAATACGCTCTGGCAGAACAACCCGCAGCTGAACGGCAACGACCGCATTTATCCCGGGCAGGGGCTGATTATTTCCTATGTGCAGGATAAAATCGGCAAACTTGCCGTCAACGGTTATGCCTACCCGAATATCAACCGTCAGGTGCTGCGCAAAACGCTGCCCTACCTGACCTACCTGTCCGTGTTTTCCTACGGCTTCCAGCCGGGCGGCGCCCTGCTTACCCAGAATGACCGCGAAATCGTTGCGACTGCGCGGGAGTTCGGGGTGCAGCCGCTTATGGTGCTGACGACGATCAATGCGCAGGGGCAGTTTTCCAGTGAACAGGCACACCGCCTGCTCAACGACGCCGCCGAGCAGCGCTCATTGACCGAAAGCCTGCGCCGGGAGCTTCTCGCACGCGGCTACTCCGGCCTGGATGTGGACTTCGAGTATATCCCGCAGGGAGATGCGCAGGCGTACAGCGAATTTATCGCCAAGCTGACCTCTGACCTCGCGCCGTCCGGGCTCACCGTTATGACCGCCCTCGCCCCCAAAACCTCCGCCGACCAGCAGGGGCTGCTCTACGAAGCGCATGACTACAGTGCGCTGGGCCGCGCTTCCCGTGACGTCTTGCTCATGACGTATGAATGGGGGTATTCGCGCAGCCAGCCGATGGCGGTCGCGCCGGTGGATAAGGTGGAGCAGGTGCTGCGCTTTGCAACCTCGGTCATCCCACCCGAGCGGATTTTTATGGGCGTGCCGAACTACGGATATGACTGGACGCTGCCCTACATCCCTGGGCAGTCGGTTGCGCGTGCGCTTTCCAACGTCGAAGCCATTGACCAGGCGATCCAGGTTGGGGCGCAGATCCAATACGACACGACCGCGCAGACGCCGTACTACAACTATTGGAAGATGAACGCAGAGCACGAAGTCTGGTTCGAGGACGCGCGGTCGATCCGCGCAAAGCTGCTGCTCGCGAAGGAATATTGCCTGCGCGGCATTTCGGTGTGGAACATCATGCAGTATTTCCCGCAGCTGTGGATGGTGCTGAACGCGCTGTTCGAGATCGAAAAGGTCTGACGCCGTCCAGCGGCATGCAGCCGGACGGCCATATCCCCTGCAAACAGCAGACACGCCCAGGGGCACGCCTGCGGTCGTCCCCACCAGTACCGGGAAGGCCACCCCCTATGCGGCCCGCCAGCGCCGCCAGCAAGGCTGTACCAGCATATGCTGCCGTCAGTCCGCCGCCCCTGACGTATGGCAGTTCGTTATGCCTAACACATGGAAAACAATTGCACCTGACACATGACAGTCCACTGTGCCCCACGCATGGAAAACCGTTGCTCCTGACGCACGGCAGGCCGATGCTCCTGACACACGACAGGCCGATGCTCCTGACGCATGACAGTCCACTGTGCCCCACGCATGGCAGGCGGCATGCTGCCAAAGAAACAGCTCCGCAAAAAACAGGCTGAAACCATCCGGTTCCAGCCTGTTTTTTCTGGTAACATATGGAAACTCCCTGCCGAAGCCGGGAGCTCCATAAGGAAAGTTGAGGTTGGCGGTGAGGAGCCGCCAACGGCCTGCACGGCATGTTGAGGAATGCCTGCGGGCAAGCCTAGTATCCCACTTTCTGGCGGGAAAGTCAAGCGCTTTCCGCAAATGCCCCCTTTTCAGAAAAGTGTTGCCGCGTATAAACTCCGTCGATTTTGCAAAAGCGTCCATCCATTGCCTATTCGGAAATGGGCCGGGAGCAGTTGCGGCCCATTTTGAATCCTTGCAATAAACAAAGGAATATTATATGATAATTTATGATGATTTTTCAAAATGCAACCGCTGGTTGCGGAAGTTTCAACCGTTGTTGATAGCGTGCCACGTAGGATCGCGGTATAGTTTTGATAAGTCTGCAAAGGAAAAGTCAATAGGAAATTTGAAAAAAACTGAAGAAAGATGATGAGGCGAAAAGAGTACAACAAAAAGACCGCCGCAGAAACGCCGGCCTGGGAAGAAATTACAGAAGGACTCAGATGTGCT
>QXXE01000144.1 GCA_009911355.1 Clostridiaceae bacterium
TGTGGCCAGACAACTTTTTTGAGAATTTCGGACAATGAAAGTGAGAATTTTCCGTGCAAATCTAGGAAGCAATTCCTAGCCCTGTCCACTTGCATAGACGGCTCCTAAAATGAAAGCAGCCGCCCATGCAAAAGGGCGGGGACTTTTGATAGTCAGGAGGGACGGCAAGCGCCGCCCTCCTGCTGTTTTCCGCGTGCTTATTCAGTGGGAGCTGGAGCCCCCTCTTCCTGCGCCGCGAGATATTCGGCGACGGGGATTACATACGCCTCGGGGATATTCTCGATCTGGCGCTTATCGTTCTTTACAAGCACGGCATAAACCGATACCATATACTGTTTAATTCTCATTTATTTTGTCCTCCTTCAAATTGTGCGACACGCTGCTCAAGGGCAGCGATTTCCTCATACAGGCCAGCAAGCACCTCGTAAATATCGATGTTCTGCCGTTCGGCCTGCTCGGCCCGCTCCCGGGCAATTTCCGCAATGCCTTTTTTCGGCGTCAAATATGTCATTCGTAAGCACCCCCAAACCCGGTAATCGAAACCTCGCCTTCGTAGCCCTCATTTTTTGTGATGGTAAAGCGGAAGTCCACACCCCATTTACCAGCCGTTTTGGCCTTGTTTTGGAAATTGTACACCCGGTTCAGCAGCACCATTGCAGTAATATCCTCCCACGCGGGCGCTTCGTCGAACGCATTGTTGCAGGCTTCAATCTTGGCAGTCGCGCCCGCAACATTCCACGTCGGGCTGACCAGCACCTTTGTCGCGGCGGTGTCGGTTTCCTCGGGCGCGGCGAGCCGGAAGCAGATCACAGTTTCCCTTTTCGAGAACGTCCACACCCGCACCGCAGCGGCATTGCCGTCGGACGCTTCCACGCGCAGCTGGTGGTTTCCGTTTGCGAGTGTCAGCCAAACCTCGCGCGGCACGGTAACGGCCTGCGCCTGCCCGAGCGTAACCGGATAGGCGCGAAGCTGCACGTTGTCAACAAATTCCGTAACCGTTACAGCGTCACTTTCCGCGTCGGTAACGGTATAGCTTTGCGAAAAGCTGCCGGTTTTCAGCCCCAATGCTGAGTCCTGTCCGGAAATCACGGGCGCGGTATTGTTATTGACCGGGCGCGTTGGCGAAGTGACATAGCCACTGTAGGCAGTATGCGCATCGTAAGCGCGCACGCGATAGGTAACGGTATTCCAGCCCTTTTCGAGCGTGTCAGTATAGGTCAGCGCCGTGCCATTGTAGACCTCAGCCCAGCTGCCGCCGTTCAGCTGGCGTTCCAGGCTGTAGCCTGCCAGATCGCCGTCGCTGTCGGAAGCCGCGCCCCAGGTAACAGCGAATGCCTGCCCCGCGTTAACTATTTCAGGCACAGCAATCGACGCCGGAGCGCTTGGGGCGTTATTGTTCAGCACCGTGATCTGCTGGCTGGTGCGCCAGCCAGACTGCAAGCCCTCGCTGTCGTAAGCCTTGACGCGATACATCACCGACTCCGTACCAAACGCGACTGTGTTCGTTGTGCTGCGCCCGCTGCCCTGATAAATCTGCGTCCACGTGCTGCCGCCGTTCACGCTGCGCTGCACGATGTAACCCTCGAGGTTGCCCTCCGCATCAGTACTTGCGCCCCATGAAACTGTAATCGTACTGCCGCCATTGATATTGTTCGGAACGCTGATACTGGATGGCGTTCCAGGTGCGGCGTTGGTAGTCACCGATCCATCATCACTAATATAGAGCGATGCAGGAAGAGTAAACGAGGGGCGGGAACCATAGCTGCTCCCCATATTTGCCCCATAAAGCTTACCATTAGAAGTCAGACACCACGCGCATTCACTGCCATTTGTGCACGGAGAACGAGTCCATTGGTTTGGCGTGGTTTTTAGGATGCTGGAAATGGGTAGAGCAGAACCTTCAACGGCCATCGTGTTTTGGGCATGTCCACCATCTGCAGCAGATAATCCCAGCTCGGTTCCGGAAAGAGCAAAAACAGGCCGCGATACTGCAACTGTATTTGTGCTTGTAACAGTCTCAGCACAGTATATTTTAGTCGTGCTTATGACGGCGAGGATAGTACTGTCCAGCAGTTTTTTGTATGTATTATTAAACCAATCATCAATATCACTTTCACTGTAAGGATTTCTGCGAATTGTAGCTGAATACCAAGGCCGACTACTATGACAATTTTTTCGAACCAATAGCGTTCGTCCGCTGCCGTTCAGTCTGCTTTCGTAGTTATGTTTTGCAACGTAAAATTCTACCAGCTTCCCATCTTCCCGTAGTTTGATAATACTGCCAACCGTTTTGCTTCCAAGTGTTACCGCTGCCACAAAATCCCGCCTTTCTTACACATAGATTTTCCTTCCGGCAGGATCGTAAATGCCGGACTGAATCGCAACCGAATCCACGTTAGGGAAGGTCACAAGGAACACATTGTTTACCATATTGTTCAGCGTCGCGTCCTTGAGCACCTTGATCTCCCGCGCATTATCAGCAATCTGCCTGTCATGCTCCATGAGCAGCTGGCGGTTGACGAAAATGCCGTCGTCCATGTGGTTCATATTCTTCTGGCTGACCGGCGTACCCTCCTGGATAACCTTGCCGGAAATGATATCCTTGATGTGGTCGATCCAGCCGATCTTTTCATACGGTTCCATTTTCGGCTTCCGCCTCCATTTCTAAAATATTGTACTTAAATGCGATATACAGCCCCTTGCCGGGAGTCTTGGTAAAGACACGCTCGCCGGTTGCGGCGATGGTATCGCCGTCCGTGTCGACCAGTTCCACGTTGGACACATCACCGAGAAATTCCTCATCAAAATAGACGTAGATGCAGATTTCCTCGCCGTCAACCATCGTACGGAAAAGCGGGATGGTCTGCGGCTCGCCGTTCAGGGTAAAAGCGGCGTGGTCGATGGAATCCACGAACCGCCGCCCGATTTTCTGTATACCGATATCGGTCAGAGTTTTTGCCATTTGGGGTCTCCTTTCATAGTAAAGTGTCGGATGAGCAGCGGGAGGTTTCGGCACACCGCAAATACCGCTTTTCGCCGTCCTGCGGGTACGCTTCTGCCGCAAGACTGGAATCAAACCCCAGATAAAGCGCGTAGGTATCATAGTGGTGAAGTTCCTCAGACGTGCCGATCTCGGCAACTCGTGGGAGTTGTACATCCCCGGACTCTGCACAGTCATAAACCGCAAAGCCGGACTCGACCAGATACCCATGCGACACAAGGTGCGGCCACACGCCGCAAACGATCTCATTGCAGCGGGGATAATCCGACCAGCCGTGTTCTAACTGAGAGCGGAAAACGAGGTTGTTCTCGTGCTGCATCCCGTAAGCGGGGCGGCTGCTGCCCTCCTTGATCTTGCAGACCTCCGCGTCAATCACGCCGAGGTTACACACGCCGCTTTGCCCGCTGCCGTCCAGCCAGACAATGAACTCTGCCCAGCGTTCCGGGTCTTGCAGCGAGACCCGTTCAATGGAACTTTTCTCGTAGCCCAATGCGGTCAGCGCGTACAGGATGCCGCGTTTTGTGCCGCCCCACTCAGAGATAATGCCTTTCATTGCAAGGCGCGTGCGGTACGCTTCCGCTGTCTCTCCCGGCAGGCGCGGCATATCGCGGTCTTGCCCATGCACAGGGAGCATCACCTCGGACGCGGTCATGACGTTGGACTCTTCGCGCACCCGGAAAAACGCCTGCTTCACCCGGTCGAACTCGCGCCCAACCACTTTGAAGAATATAAAGAATTGGTTGATTTCCCGCTGTCCTTTTTTCAGCGGCGCAAACAGCAAATCAAACATGTACTCGCCGAACGTCTCAAAGCGTTTCATGCGCTCACGCCCTTTCTACCGTCACGGAAACCGCTCCCAAAATGATAACCTTATCCCTGTCCAGCTTCACGTCTGCGGCAGGCAGGGTGACCACTGCGTTTGTCACATCGCTGCACCCGCTGCGGACAGCGTGGTTAATATCGGAGCGGTTCAGCTCGTACAGCTTCCGGCCCTTGCGGACGGCAAGCAGCTCGGTCAAAACGGCCTTGACGCGGTTTGCGGTTTCCTCCGCGTCCGTACCGCTGCCGACTGTAACCGTAACCGCAATATCCTGTCCGACCGTAACAGACGATTTCACAAGGATATCGTCATATGGCCCTGCAATCTGCCCCACCGCTTTCCGGACGGCGTCCAGAAGCCCCTCGGTCGCTTCTCCCGCCGTGCCGGTCACGATCACATCCACCGTACCCTGACCGCGCGGATGCTGGCAGTCGGCCTGCGCGAACAGCACGCCTGGAACGCCTTCGGCAACGTTGACAAACGCTTCCTCGATCGCCCGCTGCCCCAGCTCCGACCATGACCGGAGCGTGCGCGTGCGGGCGCTTTCGTCGTCCTCGGTGTCGCTGCCCTCGCGGGTGATCCAGTCCTCGGCGTTGCCAAGCTGCACCTCGCCAAGATAGGCCAGGGAGCGTGTGATCTGCCCTTGCGGGACGTTCCAGCGCATGCCCTCGGCTTCCGCTTCAACCGGTACGTCAACCGCCGCCGCACCCTTTTGCAAGACCGTTGTTTCGAGTACAAAGAACCGCAGCTCGTCGCCGTTGATATCCTGCGCGGTTTTGAACACCGCGCCGCGTGGAATTTTAATTGCCTCACCGTCTGCGTTAAGCCGCGAAACCGTGACAAATCCCTGCGTTTTCTGCGCTTGTTTGCGTTTCTTCGAGTAGTCAGCCATTTTCAGGTCGAGCCACGCGCCGGTCGCGTGCGACACAAACAGATTGTTCAGCATCAGCCGCGCCAGCCCAAGCAGCTCGATTTCAATGCGCAGTACGATCATAAGCATTGTGTGGAAAATGCCGCCCGAATGGAAATTCGAGATCACGAAGCCCGCCTCTTGCAGCTCAGCGATCTTTTCGTCGCGCAGCTCGTCAAGCTCGGGGACGGGTAAAACCGCGTCCAGTATTTCCTTGTCAATCACCGTTGATCACCTCCACGCCGACCGGGTCGACCGCCAGGTTAAGCTGCCTTGGATGGTCCTCATCCACGAACCGGAACGCCGCCCGGATGATGAGACGGTCGCCGCTGAAATTCAGCGTTACCAGGATGCTTTCTGGCGCGATCACCTCGCGCCGCCGCAGCTTGCTTGTCACGCGCTGCACGATTTCCAGCCTTGTCAGCTCGTCTGGCTCGGACTGGATGAATTCATAGAGCCCCCAACCCCACTCGAGATCATAAAACAAATCCCCCGGCTGGGTCAGCGCTTCCAGGATGATATTTTGATACAGGCAGTCGAAGCCCGAGCACAGCGGCGCGTCGCCGTCCGCCGCCTGCGTGAGCCGCCAACGTCCATCGAGCCGGATATCGGTATCGTGCAGCCCGGTCACAGCCGCACCTCCCCGATAATCGAGGGGGTGAGCTCGCCGAACGGCAGCGCGACCGCGACGATCGCACCGCTTTGGAACTGCTGCCTTGAACGGATTTGCGGCAGCGTCGGGAATGCCGGGTCGATGCTGCCGAACCTGTCCAGCACGGTCAGCGTGTACTCGTACCAGTGCGCCTCGATGTGCCCCCGGTAGTGCCCGCCGGTTTCGTCGTTGTAGATCACCAGCTCGCGCCATTCAAACGTGCCGAGCGGCCTTACTGCTCCGACCCGCGCATAAACGACGGAAGGCAGCTTGAGATGCGGGTAATCGACCGCCAGCGTCTTTTTCAGTACCGACTTGACCATTTCTGCCAGCATGGTTTCCTCCTTAAAAATAGATGTACGTGCGGATAAAGCCGGAATCGTTCGTCGTCGACACCACCTTGGAAACCTCAAACGTACCGTTCACCCTCGGGTGGATCAGGTTGATTTTATGAGAGTGCTTCACGAACGGCGCGGAGACCGTTTCCAGCTCCCACACGCCGCCCGCACGGTTAAGCGCGATAATGTTCACACCGTACTCGAAGGTATAGATTTTCGATTGCTCCGGTTTTTCGTCCCAGTAGAACACGCCGCCCGAAAAGAAGAACAGCGGATGAATCCCCCACGCGGCGTTGACCGTGTTGATCGCCTGCACGACACTCTGCTGCCGGATGGGCAGCTGCCGCCGCAC
>QXXE01000145.1 GCA_009911355.1 Clostridiaceae bacterium
TGCGCGGGCGGCGGCGGGCTCCGCCCTGCACCCGGCCCTGCGCGGGCGGCGGCGGGCTCCGCCCTGCACCCGGCCCTACGCGGGCGGCGGCGGGCTCCGCCCTGCACCCGGCCCTGCGCGGGCAGCGCCAGGGCTCCGCCCTGCACCCGGCCCTGCGCGGGCAGCGCCAGAGGGGCTAACCCCTCTGGACTCCCTTTTATCGCCTGCGGGCGGGATGGGTGCGTTCGTTTTTGCGACTGCTCGATGGCCAGCCCGCCAAAAGGACGGCGGGCTGGCCGTTTTACGTTTTTGTTTTATTGTTTCTTTTTAAGTTGTTTTCAAGAATATCGAGTTTTGAATTGAGTAAATTCTTTCGTCCCGCCCGCAGGCGTGATGAAGTTTTTACTCGATTTTTTTACAAAAAAATCGCGGGTGCAGGGCAGAGCCCTGCCGCTGCCCGCGCAGGGCCGGGTGCAGGGCAGAGCCCTGCCGCTGCCCGCGCAGGGCCGGGTGCAGGGCAGAGCCTTGCCGCTGCCCGCGTAGGGCCGGGTGCAGGGCAGAGCCCTGCCGCCGCCCGCGTAGGGCCGCGCAGGCGCTGCGTCCCCTGGGGTGAGCGTGGAATAATTTTGTTGAGGATGGGGCTCGCTTGTGGTACAATAGAGAAAATGACTGCAAGCAGGTGGATGATATGGAGAAAGTTACAAGGAAAGCCTACGCTAAAATTAACTTGACGCTCGACGTGCTCGGGAAACTGCCCAACGGCTACCACTCCGTCCGTATGGTCATGCAGACCATCAGCCTGCATGATACCGTCTCCGTTTCCCTAGACAGCAGCGGTAAGACCACCCTCCACTGCTCCCTCCCTTATCTGCCCGCCGACCGCACCAACCTGGCCTGCCGCGCCGCCGACGCGTTTTATCACGCCACCGGGATTGCCAACCCCGGCACCGTGATTTCACTCGAAAAACAAATCCCCATCGCCGCCGGCCTGGCAGGCGGCTCCGCCGACGCTGCCGCAGTCCTGCGCGCACTCGATACCCTGCACGGCACCGCGCTAGGCGATGAGCGCCTGTGCGCCGCCGGCCTGTCCCTCGGCGCGGATGTGCCCTACTGCCTGCTCGGCGGCACCATGCTCGCTGAGGGCATCGGCGAACGCCTGAGCAGGCTCCCCAATTGCCCCAAAGCATATGTGGTGCTCATTAAACCGCCCTTTTCCGTCTCCACCGCAGCCGCCTACGCCGCAATGGACGCAAAACAGGTGATGACGCATCCCGATACCGACGGGATGCTGCGCGCACTCCAACAAGGCGACCTGCAAGCCCTTTGCCACCGCCTGTACAACGTCATGGAGCCCTCGTCTGGCACAAAGGCCCGCCAGCTCGCCGAGATCCGCGGACGGCTCCTGGACTGCGGCGCGCTAGGAGCCGTCATGAGCGGCAGCGGCCCGACAATGTACGGCCTCTTCCGCTCCCCACAAGCCGCACAGGACGCTTGGAACGCACTGAAAACCGAGTTCCACGACTGCTTCTTGTGCGAAATTTTGTAAGCATGGTATAAAATCAGCCATCCCCGTCAATCCTTAGCATATCAGACAGATTGATGGAGGGATTGCAATGGAAAAGGGAAAATACAGGCGCTTTGAAGCAGGGCTCCTCGCGGCAGTAACCGTACTGTTTTTGTACGCGCCGGCTGGCGAGCCCGAACGGCAGGAGGGCGAGCCCGAGCTGCGGCTGCGCACCTTTGAAATCGTCCAGGAACTGGCCGGGTGGTTTGGCCTGTCCCGCGACTGAAAAAGATCTCTTTGCTGTTATACGCTTGACTTTTTCAGGAATACTGATATAATAAATAGGAACAATTCTTAATTTTGGCTTGAATGGAAACAGGAGGAATTTCTTATGCCGAATTTGAAAGGTACGAAAACAGAAGCAAACCTGATGGCTGCATTCGCTGGCGAGTCGCAGGCACGCAACAAGTACACCTATTACGCAAGCAAGGCGAAAAAAGAGGGCTATGTTCAGATCGCCCAGATTTTCGAGGAAACCGCCAACAACGAGAAGGAACACGCTAAGCTTTGGTTCAAGCTCCTGCATGACGGTATCCCCGCGACCTCGGCCAACCTGCTCGACGCTGCCGAGGGCGAGAACTACGAATGGACCGATATGTACGCATCCTTTGCAAAGGACGCCCGCGCCGAGGGCTTCGACCATATCGCGGTGCTGTTCGAGGGCGTCGCCGCAATCGAAAAAGAGCATGAGGAGCGTTACCGCAAGCTGCTTGCAAACGTCGACGGCGGGCTTGTGTTCTCCCGCGACGGCGATATGATCTGGAAGTGCGCGAACTGCGGCCATATCCATGTCGGCAAGGCCGCGCCTGAGGTCTGCCCGGTCTGCGCCCATCCGCAGGCGTATTTTGAGATCAAGGCTGAAAATTATTGATCTGCCGCCCGCATCTGCAACGCGGCTGCTGTGGCTGTATAAGGCTGGCGCGATTGGGCGCTGACGGCCCTCCCCAGAGGCCCTGGCGGGTTTCAGGGGAAGGCACGGCCTGGCGGCTCTGGTGCTGTGCAGGAACGGATTGAAATTGTGAATATTGGTTCTGAGTCCCGACCCCAAAGCATGCTGCGGGGAAGGCACCCAAATTTTCTGATATCAAAGGGATTCCTGAGATAGAAGGCACCCACTGGGTTTTTTATGCCTATGAAGCGTCTTGTATTTCGGTACAAGGCGCTTTTTTAGCAGGGATACGGGGCTCATCAGCGGAACCGGCAGGAAGGGGGGAGTCTGAATGGAAGAAAAACGGCTGGCGATCATCGGCATTTTTGTCAGCGACCTATCCCGCAGCGAGACGGTAAACGCCCTGCTCCATGAGTACGGCGCGCATATCGCCGGGCGGTTGGGCGTGCCCTGCCGCGAGCGCGGGGTGTCGGTGATCTCGGTGATCGTCGACGCGCCGGGGACGGTCATCAGCGCGCTGAGCGGCAAGCTCGGCCGGATCCCGGGCGTGCAGGCAAAGGCAATGTACACAAAATAATCGGGAAGCCTGCAAAAGCGCCCTTAGAGCCTATCCCGAAATGAGACGTGCGCAGATTGTGCCGTCAGATTTTTCGTCAGGCAAAGCCAATTTCCAGCCGGAGTCCTGACGGGTTTCAAGGGAAAGCGGCGCAGCATGACGGAAAAGATGCAAGCTGCGTGCGGATAATTGGGGGATAGGCGCTCAGAATAAGAAAGGAAAGGGTTTTGATGATGAAAATACGTATTTTAGCAGCGCTTGCGGCGCTTTGGCTGCTCCTGGGCGGTTGCGGCGCAAACGGGAACGGTGCAGCCTCCAGCGGGGCCCCTGCGCAAAACGCACCGGCCTCCGAGCCGCAGGGAGGGCCAGCACCGGAAGAATCGCCCGCCGCGCAGGCTGGGTATGAGGACGGCGTTGTGATGCGGGTTGCATCCCTTTCCGGGCCGACCTCGATGGGGATTTCCCAGCTGGCTGTGTCCGGGAACGGGCATTACGATTTCCAGATCTACACCGCAGCGTCCGAGATCGTCCCGCTGCTGGTCAAGGGCGAGGTCGATGCGGCGCTCATCCCGGCCAACCTCGCGGCGAACGTCTGCCAGCAGACCTCGGGCGGGGTGCGTGCGCTGAACATCAACACGCTTGGCGTGCTCGAGGTTGTCGCGCCGAAGAGCGAGGACGTGCAGGGCTTTGCCAGCCTTGCGGGGCGGACGGTCTATCTCGCCGCAACCGGCAAGGGCGCAACCCCGGAATACGCCGCGCGCACGCTGATGCAGGCGGCAGGTCTGGAGGATACGGCGGTCACGCTGGATTTTTCCAACCCCGAGCCCGCCAACGTGTTAGCCGCGCTGGCGGCTGACCCGGCGGCGATTGCCATCCTGCCGCAGCCCTTCGCGACGGTTGCGGTGCAGCAGAATGAAGGGCTCGAGGTCAAGTTCAGCCTGAGCGGCGAATGGGAGGCGCTGATGGACGACGGGAGCAAGCTGGTCACCGGCGTGACCGTGGTGCGCACCGCGTTCGCTGAGGAACACCCGGCGGCAACCGCGCAGTTCGCGCTCGATCAGGCCGCGTCGGTCAGCTTGGTCAACGCCGACCCCGAATCGGCGGGGCAGGCCATTGAGACGCTGGGGATCGTCAAAGCGCCGGTTGCCGCGAAAGCCATCCCGCGCTGCAACCTGGTGTGCATCAGCGGCAGCGACCTGCGCCCCACGCTGGAAGCCTATCTGGATACGCTGTACAGCTTCGACCCGGCGGTCGTCGGGGGCGCGATGCCGGACGCGGCGTTCTATCTCGAATAACCAGGAATGCGGTCTGGGTGTGGCGTTCTATCTCGAATAATCGGGAACGCGTTCTGGGCGCGGCATCTCTGCGCGGCCTGCGGGATGGACCCGCCTGGACAGCAGGGGGCAACCCTTCATAACGGAACCAGGGGCAAGGCTGGCTGTCAGGGCTGGCCCTGCCCTTTTTGGAGGAAGAAAACCGCTTGCCGGGCAGGCGGTTCCCAGAAAGCCGGACGCATTGGGCGTACAAATTGCCGCCTTGATTTTTTTGCCGGGCTCTGTTATAATGAAGCCGGTCGGGGTAAGGCTCCCGACCGGCCTTAATGAAGTGGGACAGCGGACTTCTTGTCACGGAGCCGCTGTCCCTTTTTATCTATGGGAGCAAAACGCCCGCCGCCCAAGGCGTTCTTCTATTCGCCTTGCGAGCCTTATTTTGCGCGTATACGGATGGATGTTTTACGAATATAGATGCTAAGAATGATTGTGATGTTACGAAATTTGGTATGCAGGAATCTGGTATCAAAAAGGGCGTGAAAGCCGTGTCCACGGGTTATGGTAGGGCTTTTCAGGCATTAGATGAACGTGGATTGACGATGTGTGACCTGCAACGCGGCCAGGGCAGAAAGCAATATTGAAGAAAGAAGGCATATAGAGATGCGGCCAATTGAAAGTTTATGCAGCCCTCACGGCTGGCAACCGGACGATCCCGTGGAATGCGCAGCCGACGCTGCGGCGGGGCGTTCCTGCGCGCTGGAAGGGGCGCCGCAGCATCCGGGAAGCCAGAGGGGGCAAAGCGCAGGCGGATGGACTGAAATCGATGCGGAATGGTTCCGCGGCAGGCTTCCCGTGCGCAGGCGCGACACAAACAAAAACGACTATGGCCGGGTGCTGGCCGTCTGCGGCGCGGAGGGCTACACCGGGGCGGCATTTTTCGCTGCCCAGGCCGCTGTGCGCACCGGCAGCGGCATTGTGACGCTTTGCGTCCCGGCGCAGATTTACCCCATCCTGGCGGTCAAGCTGAATGAGCCGGTAATCGTCCCCTATGACACGGCAGCGCCCGGGCTGGAAGCGCGCGCCGCCCGTGCAGACGCGCTGCTTGTCGGCTGTGGGCTGGGGCAGGCCCCGTATGCAAGGGAGCTGGTGCTTTCGCTCATCCGGGCCGCGTCCTGCCCGACCGTCGTTGACGCGGATGGCATAAACGCACTCGTCGGGCATATAGATGTATTACGGGACGCGCCGCAGCCGCTGGTCCTCACCCCGCACGCGGGGGAATTCTCGCGCTTGACCGGCCTTCCGGCCAGCCCGGAGGCCGCCGCCGCGTTCGCGCGGCAGAACGGCGTTTTCGTGCTGCTCAAGGGCTTCCATTCTACCATCCACGCGCCGGACGGCACGTCCTTCCGCGTGATGGCGGGCAATCCCGGGATGGCGAAGGGCGGCAGTGGGGATGTCCTCGCGGGCTGCATCCTTTCGCTGCTCGGGCAGGGCTTCGGAACCGCCGAAGCGGTCTGCGCGGCGGCGTACCTGCACAGCCGCGCCGGGGATTTGTGCGCCGCGTCGCTTGGGGAGTACGGCATGACCCCAACGGATTTGCTGGATGCCCTGCCTGCCGCGCT
>QXXE01000146.1 GCA_009911355.1 Clostridiaceae bacterium
GTTCTCCTGCCATTTTTCTGACCTCCTCTACCTTTGTGGACTATTATATCACACTTTTATTGACGACACCATCTAATAAGCAATTACAAATCTCAACCTTATATACAGTTAAATCTCCAGTGTTTTTTACTTCCTTGAGTTTGTCATGGATTGTAAGAAAATTATTGAATTTATCTGTACTAGTTCGCTCGGTAAGGGACAAAACGCAGTTCAAATCCAAAACTAACTCATATGCTGTCAACTTCAAGTCACGCCCATGCACTATACCCTTGTGAGCAATCTCATTTCTTAATTCAGGAATGTCAAAGGCGAAATATGGATATAGTGTTTGCATCAAATGCGGGCTGCTTTTAAATGCTTTTTCGACTTTTTCTACCAAAGTGCCTTGGCGCTCTTTTGCTCCAAATTTTATACAAACCAACTCATAAAATATGCCTTCAAGCTGAATGGAGGCCATAGCTATAAAGGCTAAATACCGCTTTTCCTCAAACAATGTTGCCAGTGTTTCGAATATCTCTTTTCTTTCGTGGATATGGTAGTTAAAACTAACACGGCTACTCATTTGAGAAACCATGTTATTATCATCGACGACTTTAATAACTTCTCTATAATAATCATCAGGGCAATCCCTTTTTAGAGCGATATGGTACTCAATATTTTCCATAAAGTCAAGTGGTCCCACACCAGGAATGCTATAAAATTTTGCATATGTTGAAAAGTCATAATCAGGATCATAAAAGTGAGAAGTATATTGGTAATCATAGGTTGGCCCTAGGGCTTGTTTGAAAAATAAATATTGCACAAATCGATGGTAAGTGCGAAAATAGAGGAATGAAGAGATATGAATTGACAAAAGGACAATGGGAACGAGTGAAAGCAGTGCTTCCGCCCCCAAAGACAGGGAAACGAGGCCGGCCTCGGAAAGATGACCGAAAAATGCTCAATGGAATGCTATGGATTGCCCGCAGCGGAGCGCAGTGGCGGGAACTGCCGGAGGTGTATGGCCCCTGGCAGTCCGTTTATGCCCGATTTGCCAAATGGCGGGATGATGGTACACTGGAAGCGATATTTTACGCCTTGTCCGAAGATGCGGATATGGAAAATCTGAGTTTGGACTCTACTTGCGTTAAGGTTCACGAAAGCGCCAATGGAGGGGGAAAAAACGGCGAATAAGGCAATTGGGCGAACCAGAGGTGGGTTAAATACAAAGCTGCACGCAATTGTGGACGGGCTGGGGAACCCGGTTGAATTTATGCTGTCTGCGGGGAATGACCATGATTCAGTCCATGCCGTTGAACTGCTGGAAAAGGTCACGATCAGAGGTAGTAATGTATTGGCAGATCGTGCTTATGGGGCAAAGAATATTCGAACTTACATTTCAGAACAAGGAGCCTGCTATGTGATCCCGCCGCAGAGCAATGTTTCTGAGCCATGGCCGGTAGATTGGTGGTTATACAAAGAGCGCCATTTGGTTGAATGCTTCTTCCAAAAGCTTAAATGGTTTCGCAGAATTGCCACCAGATATGACAAGTTAGATGCTTCTTTTCTTGCCTTCGTTTACTTGGCTTCTATTGCTATTTTGTTGATTTAGCCTACTCCTCGCTATTTTTCAAACAAGGCCTAGTAGCCACATGCTTTTTTCTTTATCTCTGTCAATTAAATCGCCATAAGGACTTTTGATGTTTGCCACATAATTACTCAATCCATAAGAAATAAATTTTATAATTTCGTCTTTAGCTGATTGGTTTCGCCCATAGAAATATTGTAATTTTTTGAACAAATATGATCCCTTGTCGTTCACTTTTTCCATGCGGTTACTGATATTCTGCTGTCTGGTGTTAATTTCTTGCAAATGCTTCCGTATAATTATTGTTGTGTAAATATAATTGCGCAAAAACAAATCAGGATACGCAATATCCCTGCCGATATCGAGACTGCTGAGCAAGAAGTCCATGGTTTCAATCTTGGGTGGTTTTGCTTGCAGCGGAATAGTCAAAGATTCTTTCAATTTCTCAATATCAATACCGTGGAAAAAATCTTGAATATTAACAGGTTTATATTCATTTTCGTCCATAGTGCCTCCTGTAGTTTATGCAATATTGGTGGGTGTAAATCATTTCGGTACATTTCAGTTAGTTTAGAAGGGGATAGTCTATTACAAGTCCATGCCCCTCTCAAGGGATATACTCATTACATAGTCTCCTTTCTGCCAATTATATCAGAAAAATTTAATATGTACAGCACAAATTATACATATGGCGCAGAAAGACTAAGCAACAACAGGGAAATAAAAACCGTCAGCACCAAGTGCTTTACGCTTTGGTGCTGACGGTTTTTATTCAATCTAACGGTGTATAATCTGTTACATTTTCAGGTATTCCTTTGGAACCCCATTAAGGATCAGGTCGGCGTAGCTAAGCGGGTCATTATAGACCAGCCAATCCAATTCCGACCGCTGACGGATGGTGTGCGCAACCTCATCCTCTACGGCAGTACAGTCAATCGAAATCATGCTCCCGTCCACGAAGCGTAACTCGACGCAGGCCGTATCAATGTTGAACTTACAAGAAATGAGCTTATCCATAGGTTTATGCCTCCACATTGTAAAAAATAGCCCGTCTGAATCCCTGTTAGGAATCAGACGGGCTTTCGTATGCACCCCGAAACCGTCAGCCAACAGTGGTAAGTGAATTTAGTTCCTTATCACTATCAAGCCAAAGGCAGCGGGGCTTTTTGAAATTGCTGTATTTCGCGAAGCTGCTTTCCGCTTACTGGAGCAGCTGGAGGACGCCCTGCGGAACCTGGTTGGCCTGCGCGAGCATTGCCTGAGCCGACTGGACGAGGATGTTGTTCTTGGTGTAGGACATCATCTCGTTCGCGATGTCGGTGTCGCGGATTGCGGACTCTGCGTCCTGGATGTTCTCTGCCATTACGGACAGGTTGTTCGCGGTGTGGTCGAGACGGTTCGAGATCGCACCGAGAGTACCACGGACGCTGGAAACCTGATTGATCGCATCCTTGATGACGTTCACCGCAGCCTGCGCGCCTTCCGGCGTGCCGATATTGATGTCGTCAATACCGAGCGCCTTGGTGTGCATATCGCCAACGGATACTTGCAGCTGGTTATACGGATCGCTCGTATCGCCAATTTGGAGGGTCAGGGCAGTGCCCTTCTTCTCTGCGCCGGCAGTGAAGCCCAGGGACTTCGCAATGCCATCCGCAGTGCTTAGATCCCACTTGTCCGGAGGATAATTGCCCTCTGCGTCCCGGCCTGCTGCATGCGTCTTTGTCTCGGTCAGGGTGATACGGCTGCCGTCATGGCCTACCGTGTAAACCGTGCCGTCGTTTGCTGCCGCATCGGTCAGGGCCTTTGCAATCTTATCCAGATCGCCGCTGCTGATGTCAACCGCAACCTCGTTGCCCTTCACAGAAGATGCATCCTTCGTGAATACATATGTCTTGTCGGCAATCTGCAGCTTGGAGCCTTCGGTAACCATAGCTTCGGTCAGGTCAAAGTAGGTGCTTGCCAGACGATCCAGACCACTGGCATCCACATTTTTGATATTGGTGGTGGATACGTTCCAGTCACCATTGGTGCCCTGCGTAATCTTGTCGTTGGTGCCCTCGTTCTTGCCTTCTACCTCTGTAGCAACAACTACGTTGGCAGTTTTAATCTCCTTGAACGAAGCATCGCCAGGTGCAGCCTGAGGCGCATCCGTAGCTGTAGCACCATTACCCGCATCTACGGGACCTGCAACCTTTGCGGTCAAAGTCAGAACCCCAGTATCTGCGTCGTAAGTGGCATCATACTGAGTTTCAACGGTATCACCAGCTGTAACCTGAGCCGCAGTAAGGGTAGTACCGCCAATTACTACATCACTAGCTCCATCCCATTTAGACAGGTCGTAGGTGTAGGTAGCCTTTACCTCATTTACGCCAGCCGTAGTTAGGGTAGTGCCAGCGGGGATGGTAGCAGAATTCGGGGCGGTTGGAGGAGTGCCGCCAGCGCCGCCGTTAGTATCCTTGACCTCACCTGCAACCTTAGCCGTAAAGACAATAGCATCCTTAGCTGTGTTGAGTGAAGCAGTCCAGTTAGCCTTGTCGGTAGCATTCGCATTATAATCGGCAACAAAATTGCTCAGCAATGTTTCTACGTCAGTAGCATCAGCAGCTACTGTTGTATAGCTATGCCCACCAATAGTAACTGTTTCACCAGCACCGCCAGCAGCTGCTGTAACTGCCTCGCTTGTATATACAGCGTTAACACCTGTTACGCCTGCAGCGCCTGCGGTTGCAGCCTTTGTAGTGGCGGTTGCAATAGCAGTGGTAACCGTGGGCTTGGTATCTGCGCCGCCGGTCTTGGCAGTCAGGGTGACCTTATCGCCATCAACCGTAATATCATAAGTGTCGGTGGACTGACCATCAAGCGTCGTCGCCAGATCGGTATTCCAAGTGAATTCCTTGCCGTTGATCTTGATCAGATCGCCATTGGCGATAGTTGCATTACCAGCATCATCCGTAGCCTTGAATTCAAAGGTGTACTTCGCTTTAATAGCAGTGTTCGCACCGTTGATCGTGACCTTCATGGAGCCATCGACAACCTGGTCTTCCGTCTTGGGAAGGGACGCCTGCTCAAAGCTCAGCTTGCCGTCACCAGCAGTAACATTGAAGTCCTGCTCGCCAATTTTAATGGAAGTCACCGGTGCAGTCTGCTTTTCACCGTTGATGCTCAAAGACAGCCCATCGGTCCCACCAAGAAGAGCCTCTGCTAAATCCTGACCCGTAATATTTGCATCGCCAGCATAGTTATCTTCGACAACCAGCTCAAAAGTGGTTTCGCCGACCTTCATGGTCATGCTGCTGCCAGGAGTTGCTTCAAAATTGAAGTTGTGAAGCTCTACATCAAACGATGTGCCGGTGGTGCCAATCGCATCATTGTGCAGAACGGTATCTACGCCCAAAGTCTGGCCTACGCCAGGCAGATCCTTGCCTACGGTGAAATCCATCGATGTGGTCAGGTCAGCGTTTACGTCCAGCGAGCCGTCGAGCAGCTTGATGCCGTTGAAGTTCGCGGAATCCGCGATACGGTTGATTTCCGAACGCAGCTGGTCAACTTCCTGCTGGAGGTTCTTACGGTCAACTTCGTTGTCGTAAGTGCCGTTGGAAGACTGGGTTGCCAGGTAAACCATACGGTTCAGCATATCCTGGATTTCCTGCATTGCGCCCTCAGCGGTGTTTACGAGAGAGGTGCCGTCCTTGACATTCTTCTGCGCTGCGTCCAGGCCGGTAATCTGCGCGCGCATTTTTTCGGAAATAGCAAGGCCCGCAGCATCGTCGCCCGCGCGGTTGATCTTGTAGCCCGAAGACAGGCGCTCAAGGTTCTTGGACAGCGCAGAGGTGTTGCGGTTGTAGTTCCGGTAGGCGTTCATCGCCATAATATTGTGTTGGATACGCATAAAATAAGTCTCCTTCTTAAATTCTCCGGAAGGTTCCTTCCCTCCGGGTGTTGGATTTTGGGCTGGCGGCTAACCGCTGGCCAGTTCGGCTTCCGCCTGCCCGCGTACTATCTTAAACAGGCTTTTTGACCTGCTTAAAACCTGATTTCGGCGGCATTTTCCGCACCCTACGGATGCATTCGGGCGTTTCGGCGTTCTGCTCGTGAACCTTTTCGCGCTCAATGGCGAGCTCGCGCGGCGCGTCGATCGCAACCCTGCAAAGTTCGCCTACCTTGAGCACCTGGATCACAATATCGTCGCCAATTGTGATGTAATCGCCCGCTTTTACCGTCAAAGCTAACATTTTTACCCACCTCCATGTCATTCTCCATTAAATTCCAGAAAGTCCAAAGAAGTATACT
>QXXE01000147.1 GCA_009911355.1 Clostridiaceae bacterium
ATGAATCTCTGGATGCTGCTTAGGCATTGATATCCTTGTAAAAAAAGTGTCAACCAATATTGACAATATCACCCTCCGGTTTCCCTTTCAGGGTTAGACGGGAGATGATGGGTTGCGTTGTGTGGTCTGTGCGGGCCTCCTTTTTTCCCTCTGGATTGACCACCGCGTGATACCTTGTCCACCACTTGCTCAAGGTGGGATTTCAACAGCTCCGCGGGCAGGCGTCACTCTGCCCTTACGGACGCACTGGGCTTGACAAAAAATCTCGTCTTGCCGCTGCCGGAACCGCCGATCACCAGCACATTCTTGTTCCGGGCGGTCTTGGGGTCTTTGGGCCTGCCGTTCATCGTCAGCCGTTCGGTCTGCGTGAGCAGGATGTTGTTTTCAAATACGGGGTCGATATACGGGGCTATGTCTTTTGGCCCGCCCCATCGGGCACTGCCGTATTCCATGCCGTGGCGGTATTTCTTGGCGTTCTTGCCTTTCAGGTACACCGCCAGCCGCACCAGCACAGCGCCCGCTATGCCGATACACAGGTCAATGGGGTGGAAGCTGGACAGGCCGTTGGCAAACGCCGCCGCCAGGCTGTCCATGAAGTGGAGCATCTTTTGGGAGGCATCCGCCCCCTCCGCCAGCCGCCACGCCTCGCCCATCTTGCCGAACAGCCACACGAACAGCAGATAGGGCAGGTTGGTGATGATGATTTTCTTTACATCCGGCTTCACAGCTCCATCCCCCTTTCCCTGATCTTCTCCTTGGCCCGCTGGACGTTCCGGCCAGCCGCTTCCCGCAGGACGGACAGTGCCTTGCGGATGGAGGGCTTGGCCTCCCGCGACAGCTTCTTGGCGGTGAACTCCTTGAAAGCCTGTTCCAAATTGTCGGCGTCCCGGCTCTTGAAAATGACGATGTAGTGGGGCGGCTGGGTGGTCTTGTCCTTTCGCAAAGTGAAGTCTACGCCGTATTTCTTGGCGCAGGGCTTGAATGCGGCGATGTTGGCGTCGGTGATTTCAATGTTAGACAGCGCCGCCCCGTGTTGCTTCAACTGCTTTAAGCTCTGCTGTCCCTGATGGAGCTTGGGGCCATGTTTTTTGGCCTCCAAAAACTTTTTCAGGGCCATTTGCAGCACTTGGGCCGTCAGCTTCCCGGTTTTCATGGATAACGCGATGGTCTTTTGCGTGACTTCCTCCTGCAAGCGTCATACCTCCTTTGCCAGAAGTCGAAAAGGGCGGCTACGGTGGAACCACCAGCCGTCGCAGGTAAATTCGCATCAGATACGCACCCGCAGTCCGTTCAGATCGTCGGCCCGGATGCCCACCAGATACCAGTCGGCGGCGTACTCAATGCGGGTGGGCTTCCAGCGCCCGCCCACCATCACGTCGAAGCACTGTCCACAGTGCAGACCGCCGTAGTAGTCGGCCAGGTCAAAGCGGATGTCATAGCGGTCTGTCCGCTCGTCGAAGATCAATGCGCCCTGTTTCATAGTTGGGCCTCCTTGTTTCAGATTTTGCCCTCCGCCATATCGTGGGCGACGAGGGCGGTGTAGTAGCTTCCCATCGTGCTTGGGGCGTTGAACAACACTGCCAGCAGGTATTTCTTGATGTTGCGGATTTTCGTGGTGTTCTCCCGCATACAGTCCATGACAAACTCGATATGGCCGCTGTTCAGTTTCAGCAACTTGGCCTTTACCAGCTCGGCGGGGTAATCATCCCCGGCGACCCGGATTGTCTTTCGGGCCGTGCAGACGGTTTCCACCAGCAATTCCACGATGCCGTCCAATTCCTCCCGGTCAATCTTGGAGTGGCGCAGAAGGTGGTCGTACTCGATATTCTCCTTGATAAGCTCCCGATAAATCTCAACGGCGCTCTGCGTGACCGCTTCCGTTCCTTTCCTTTCCGGCGGCGAAGCCGCAGCAGTCCCAGCCATTTCAGCGGGAGGGGGTGAAAGGGAGGGAATGGAATGGGTAATTGATGGGTCTGTAATAGCTTGGTCTTTAGTTACTCTATCTTTATTTAATTGCGTTGGATTTCCCAACGGCGGTTTTTCCGTTGTCGGGTTTTCCGACAACGGTTTATCCAACGACGGCGGCAAAGAAGTGGGCTGTTCGTGGATGATGTACTCGTTGCTGCTGAACTTGCCGCCCTCGTCCATGGTCTGGTGGCGCTCGATGTACCCGGCCCGCTCCAATTCGTTGACGGCGGAACGAATAGCGTCCTTGCTCTCCCGGTTGATATAGCACAGGCCGGACAGGGTGTAATCCCAATCCTCCGGGAGTGACAAAATCTGCGACAGCAGGCCCTTAGCTTTCAGGGACAGGGACTTGTCCCGCAAGTGGTAGTTGGACATGACCGTGTACCCCTTGTTTCTCTCCACGCGGAATACTGGCATGGTTCTCCGCTCCTTTCGGTGTCTGGACATGAAAAAACGCCGCAGACTTTTTCAAAATCTGCGGCGTTTGCCTGTCCATACGCTATTCAGTTTTTGTGTTCCCACACTCCATATCAATGACGACCGAAACCGTGATATAGTCCTCAATGCGCTTATTGCGGAGTTTGTCGCCCTCGGCGTCGAACACCACATGGCGGGCAAAGTGTTGGAAACGCAGGATTTCTACAAGTTTTCTCTTTGTAGCAACACAATAGTCTCGACAGTTGGTTCAGTTTCCAAGGGAAGTTCTTTCACTTCCTCGCCATCAACAGGAACAGGGAAATTGAATACAATCTTCTTTATCCAGCTTCCGTCTTTCCTTTTCTCCGGGAACATTTCAATTCGCTCGATAAAGGCTTTCATAAATTCTTTCTGTTCCGCTTCAGTTGCGGAATGGTAGACTTCATCAAATGCCAGCAACAAGCGATAGATATTGTCACCGGAAATCTTCTCCTGCTGGATGCTGCGTATTTGACTTTGCAATTCTCCAATCTGAACTTCGATTTCTTCTATCGTGTCATACTGCTCATCATAGCGGCGCTGCAAGTCTAAAATCTTTCTGTCATAGTGAGCATCGTTGATATCCAAGGTGTCCATCTGACGCTCCAAGCGGCTTTTCGTTCCAAAGGCTTGCTTCAACTGCCCTTGCAGAACGGCGATCTGCTTTTCCATATCCTCTGTATCAACTGCCGTACCAATTTTTTCTTGAATCGCTTCTACAAACCGGGGATTGTTGACCATAGCAGATATAATCTTAGCCACAAACTTGTTGATCTCCGTCTGCTCGATATTCAGTCGGAAGCTGCACTCATGTCCGGTTGGTGTTACTGTGTTTTTGCAGTAGTAATAATACCTCGTTTTCTTGTCCTTGCTGTGCGCCTTGGCGATATTGCCGTACATACTCTTTCCGCAGCATGGACATTTCAGAATACCGGACAGGATGTGTGCATGGTCTGGATTGTTGACCTTTTCCCGCTTAAAGGAATTGATCTTGCGCTTTTCCTGTGCCAGATACCAATCTTCTTCCGAAACGATTGCTTCGTGCTGCCCCTCATAAATAGGGAACTCTGCCTGCTCAACCACGTGCATCTCATTTCTTGTACCTTGCTTCTTTTCCGTCCTGCGTCTGCCATAGGCGATCTTCCCCATGTAAACGGGATTGTCCAGTACGTCCTGCACGAAGCTCCTTGAAAATCCGGGAATGGTATTGTTCTGCCGCAGCTTCTTGACAAAGCCATTGCGGTTCAGATATTTTGCAACTCCGGCAACACCCTCGTTGGTGTGAATATATCGGTCATAAATAACACGGATTACCTCCACTTCATCCTCCGCAATGACAAGATCGCCGTTTTCCAGTTTATAGCCATAAGGAGCGAAACCACCGTTCCACTTGCCCTCACGAGCCTTTTGCTCACGTCCTGCCATTGTCTGGGTGCGGATATTCTCTCGCTCTATTTCTGCCACCGCAGACAGCACGGAGATCATCAGCTTTCCGGCATCCTTGGAACTGTCAATGCCATCCTCCACGCAGATCAGATTGACACCGAAATCCTGCATGAGCTGCAAAGAGTTCAGAACATCTGCCGCATTTCTGCCAAATCGGGAGAGCTTAAAGACCAGCACATAAGATACGCCGTCCTTACAGTCCTGGATGTCATTCAGCATCCGTTGGAAGTCCTGCCGTCCTTGGATGTTCTTTCCAGAAAATCCCTCATCAGAATACTCCCCGGCAATAATCATATCTTCGTATGCCGCATACTTTCGCAACTTGTCACGCTGGGCATCCAAGCTGTACCCGTCAACCTGCATAGAGGTGGACACTCTTGTATAAAGATAACATTTAGTTTGTTTCTTTTTCAGAATCTCCACCTCCCTCATTCATTTCTTTTACCATAAGTCCCTCGTTGCGGATATAATACTCCAAAAGCCACAGCACATAATCCGGTGCATGGCGGTTATCCAATTCCCACTCGGTCATAGTCCGGTAAGGGATATGAACGAGCTTACAAAAATCTTTCCGGTTCAGTCCTGTGCTTTCCCGCAACTTGATAATTCTGTTCTTACAATCCATCAATCTTTTCTCCATAAAAAACAAAAAATACACGTTGCGTAATCATTATAGCATAGCTACATCGAATACGCAACGTGTAAATTGTAATTTTTTACGCTGCCTTATCCGTCAAAGGCTGCGCTTGATTACTTTCCTCGGAATGCTCCACTTTCTGCGGGGCATCCTGTTCCAATTTATCCAAAACCTGATGTCCATATTTTTGGAGCATCTGGCTCATAACATCTACACAGCAGACAAATGCCGCATTATATTTTGCATCCTCATAATATTTCTTCAATAGGCAGTTACCTCCATCAAATTTCCATGCCCTGTCCACGCTTACGGGCAGGTGCTTTGTGTTCCTGTGTTTCCTTTCCTCTGGCGAGGATAGAATTGATAAAAGCCCGAACCTTTTCAGATGCGATTTCCAGTGCATCCAAGAAAGGCTGGGCTTTCTGTTTGAGTTCCATATATTTTTCATTTACTGCTTCGTACCGCTGTTTCCAGATGGAAACCGTCTTTTCTGCGGAAGCCAATTTTTCTTTCAGTCGCTTGTTGTCAGCATTAGCGATAATACCGTTGACCGCATAGCGTTTGAGTGTGTCACATTCATCCGTTGTCAGCGTGATCTTGTTTCCGAATGTGGCTTTCTTTCCCATCGCTTCAATATCCTGCACCGTCAGCGCAATGGTCTTAGCCGCCTTTGTCTCCTTTTGCAGAACTTCCAGTTTCTTTTTCTGTTTCTCCGTGGCAGCTTTGGCATCCTCCAAACTCTGTTCTGCCTGTGCCACCTGTCCGATCACAGCTTCCAACCGCTGCTGCTCAGCCTGTACCTTGAACTGCGTCACTGTCAGATGTTCTTCGGTGCTGCCACGCTCTCCACGCTCCACATCGTCATATCCGGCAGCACGCATGAAATGAAAAAAGTCATCCTGCAATACACTGTAGGATGACCTCAAAATCTTTTTTCCTTTTTCATTGAGCTTTGGATTTCCATCCTCGTCAAGCACTGGCTTGGAATCCCATTTCTTACTTCGGCTGACCTGCATGATCGTTTCCTTTACTGTTCCCCGGAGGGATTCATCCTTACACCGCTTCGACCAAAGGATCTGCTTTTCTACCACCGGGATATAAACCACATGGAGGTGATAGTGGTACACATCCTCGCCCAATGCTGATGTTGTACCATTTTAGTTGACACCTCATACGCAAGGATTTAATGTATAATCAAAGAGAATTAAGGAGGCAAC
>QXXE01000148.1 GCA_009911355.1 Clostridiaceae bacterium
CCTCCAGCACCCCCGCGGGAGCGCGCAAAAGCACTTTCATACTGACGCCACAACGGGGCGGCGGTGTGAAAGTGCTTTTGCGTTACTTTCTCACCGAGAAAGTAACAAAGAAGTTGCATCGACCGGCCGGGTATGGTAACATGGGAGACGTGGGCAACGTCGCTGCCAAAATGTCGCTCACGTTCAGAACGAGAAGAAGGGCGGTGATCTCCGTGGGTGTCACGATTTCCGGCATGACGGGCCGGGGCAGTATCCGGCACAACAATCGGTCATTCTCTGCGGCCAACATCGACAGGAGCCGGACGGGGCTGAACGTCACCTTCTGCCAGGAGGACTTGAAACAGGTCTATCATCAGGTGTTCGATGAAGCCCTGGCTGCGTATAACGCAAAGAAGAAAAAGACCAGGGACAAGATACCCGACTACTATGAGCATATCCGCCAGGGCAAACAAGAGAAGCTGTTCCATGAGGTCATCTTCCAGATCGGCAACAAGGATGACTGTGGCTGCGGTTCTCCAGATGGTGATCGGGCCGCTGCGGTGCTGAAGGAGTTTGCGGAGTCGTTCCAGGAACGCAACCCTCATCTGCGGGTGTTCAATGCAGTGCTGCACATGGACGAGGCCACGCCCCATATCCATATCGACTTCGTGCCGGTGGCCACGGAGCAGACAAGGGGACTGCAAACCAGGGTTTCTATGAAACAGGCCCTAAAGCAGCAGGGCTTTACCTCCCTGGGCCGGAACATGACCGAGTGGCGGGCCTGGATGGAGAGGGAGAAGCAGACCTTGGCCGAACTTGCCCAGGCCCATGAGTTTGAGATCGTCAGCCTGGGCGGGGGCCGCAAGCACATGGATTTGCCGGAGTACCGGGCGGCGGCCCAGCGGCTTGAAGCCGTCCAGGAGCAGGTGATCGCCGCCGATCAGGAGCTTGCTGACCTGGAGAAGCAGAAAAAGGCCCTGGGAGGGACTGTGAGGGCGTTAAAGGCCGCAGAGAAGGTGCAGGTGCGCTTGGATACCATCCAGCCCGAAAAGACGCTTACAGGGGCCGTCAAGGGCGTGACGGTGGAGCAGGTGGAACAACTCAAGGCGGCGGCTCTCCGGGGCGTACAGGCTGAGCAGATGGTTAAGGAATTGACGAAGAAGAATAATGAGCTTCAGAGTAGGATTCCGTCAGTATCGAAGCAACTGGACGAGGCAAAGGCCCAGCAGAAGATCAGGCAGGAGAACCAGCGGCTTCAGATGGACATGGTATACCTTCAGGAGCAGTTGGAGGAAGAACGCAACTTCTCGGCCCGGCTCCTGGCTGGCATCGATGCGGCCCTGGACTACCTGTGGGAGCATCTGCCTGAACCGCTCCGGCCTATTATTGAAAAGGCCCAGCAGCTTATCCCTGTGCCGGACGTTCAGAAGCCGGTACAGAAGCAGGAGCGGGGCCATTCCTGGGGCGATATGAGCCTGTGAAAATAGTCTGTCCGGGGGGCTTGAAAAGGCGTGTCGGACAGGCTATAATTATAGCAGAAAATAGGGAATTACTGTATTGATAATAAACGCCCCCCTATGGCCTTTAGGCCAATGAAAAAATAGTCATTTTTTCTCTCAGGAAAGGGAGAAAGTCGGAGGGGAAAAGGGGGGTGAGCGGAGGCTGTGGGAATGTGGTAAACCCGCAGGGTTTTCCATCATTTCCACAGCCGGAGCGAGGGGGGAAAGGGGGAGGTGACTTTCTCTTTAAGGCCCCGAAGGGGCCGCTCTTTGGCTCCCCCTTTCCCCCCTGCCGCCCGCAGGCGGCTCCTTCGTCCCCGCCACAGCGGATTTTTTCTTTTTGCTTCTTTTTCTTTTTTTGTGTAGGAGGTGCTTCTATGTCAAATGGGTTTCGTGGTACGGTGTCAGAATATCAAGCCTTGTATATGGAGAAGAATGCCCACTTGGAGCAGTTTTTAGAACAAGTTACGCCCTTTGAGTTTTACCGGGAGATTTTCCCGGAGGGGACTTTTGAGCGGCAGGGTCACTTTGAGGACAGTAAGCCCAACGGGATCGCTGTTTCTCTGCCTGGTAAGGGCGGCTCCGTCAATGGTATTGCTCTGGAGATTGAGGGAGACGGTACGGCTAAACGGTACATCATCACGGACGATCTGAAGAAGCTGGACGAGCTGAAGGAGACAGATTTTACTATCATGGCTCCTATATCGTATTTTGGCAAAAGACGGTCAGGGAAGTTTGCCCGGTTCCTCTATGCTCTGGCCTTTGACCTGGATGGGGTGGGAATGCCTCAGCTCCGGGATGTGCTTCATCAGATGGATAAAGGAATTTTGCCAAAGGCTACTTTTGTGGTGAACAGCGGGACAGGGTTGCATTTGTATTATGTCCTGACTGAGCCGGTTCCCATGTACCCGCAGAACCAGCACTATCTGAAGGAGTTGAAGTATTCGCTTACCCGGCAGATTTGGAACAGGTTCACATCCTCCATCAAGCAGCCGCAGATGCAGGGGCTTATGCAGGGGTTTCGGGTGGTCGGCTCCGGGACGAAGCTGGGCAAGGGCTATCCTGTGGTGGCCTACCGGCTTGGTGATCGGGTGGAGCTGGATGATCTCTTGGAGTACATACCCTCGTCTAACGGGGAGCGGCAGAAGTTAGAGGGTATTTTGAGAAAGAGCAGTATGCCCCTGGCTGAAGCTAAAGAGAAGTATCCAGATTGGTATGAGCGGCGGATTATGAAGGGGGAGCGGCGGGGCCGCTGGACGGTGAAAAGAGATCTCTATGATTGGTGGCTGCGGCGTATCCGGGACGAGATCCGTGTGGGCCACCGTTATCATGGGGTGATGACCCTGGCGATTTATGCGAAGAAGTGCGGGATTGAAGAAGCCGAGCTGCGCCAGGATGCCTATTCTCTGCTTCTGCCCTATGATGAAATGAGCATCGAGGAAGTCAACCGCTTTACCAGGGATGATGTAGAGGCGGCGCTTTCGATGTTCAATGAGGACTATGTGACGTTTCCCAGGGATGATATAGCGAGGCTTTCTGGTATGTCTATGCCAGTAAACAAGCGGAATTGGAGAAAACAAAGGGAGCATTTAGGGCGAGCGAGGGCAGTGCAAGCCTTTGATGATCCTGACGGAAAATGGAGGAACAGAGATGGACGGCCTAAAGCTCAGACGTGTGTTTTTGAGTGGCAGCAGCAGCACCCGAAGGGGCGCAAGGCCGACTGTCACCGGGACACTGGCCTTGACCCTAAGACCATACGAAAGTGGTGGGACTGTCCACTGCCAGAGGTCAGCATGAGGGACGGACATATCACGGTGCGGGTGTCCCCGTCCCAGACGGTGAGCGACTTCCTTGTGGCGGCTCTGGCCGAGGAGGATTAGAGGGTTGATTTAGATGGCCGTATATGGTACAATAAACAAGACAGAATATAGTGCGTGGTATGAAAGGGGTATTGTATGATTGCGATTAACTTTACAACGGCCCGGAGCCGGTTCAAGGACTTCTGCGACAAGGTGACGGACGAGGCCGAGACAGTGATCGTCACCAGGAAGGCCGAGAAGAACGTGGTTATCATTAGCGCAGAGCGGTATAACGAGTTGGAGAAGGCAGAGCGTAATGCCGCCTTTCTCGGCAAGCTGGAGCGAGGGCTTGCCCAGGTTCGAGCCGGCCAGGGTATCGTGAAAACGATGGATGAACTGGAGGCGATGGCGGAAGATGGCGTATAACATCACCTTTTCGCCTGAAGCCTGGGCCGACTATCTGTACTGGCAGACAGTGGACAAAAAGACATTGAAGCGGATAAACAAGTTGCTTCAGGAGTTGCAGCGGGATGGAGCGGTGCGGGGGATTGGCAAAGCGGAGCTGCTGCGTCATGCCGATGGTATGAGTAAGCGAATTGATGATAAGAACCGGCTGACCTACACCATGGAGGGCGAGAGCCTTGTGATTTTGTCGTGCCGGGGCCACTATGAGGACTGAACGGAGGTTTATCATGGATTTTGAGAAAGAACGGATTGCCCAGCTTCAGCTACCAGACCCGGCAGACGCTGATCCGCACCCTCGGCTGCTCCTGGAGGGCCGGGGTATCCATGCCGGGGAGGGGTTTACCGCCCTGTTCCCCGATGGCTGGCACGACATTACCCTGGAGGTGAGCTGGGAGCCGACCGGCCCCGGCTGCTGGTACATCTCTACTCCCGGCTTTAGTGATATTTGCCCGATTGGGCTGTTTGTCAAGGTATGAAAACCATCCGGCAGATAGCCGATGAGTTAGGTGTATCGAAGCAGGCGGTCTATAAGCGGTTCAAAGGCAAGCTGCATACGGTTTGCGCTCCGTATGCGCATACGGAGCAGGGGGTCTTGTACTTAGAGGAGCGGGGCGAAACTCTTATAAAACAAGACTTTTTGCAAGGTGACCGCTCCATTGGAGCGCATACGGATACGCATACGGAGTGCTCCAATGGAGCGGTGTTGGAGCTGGGTCAGCAGGGCGATTTGGTGACCGTTTTACAGGCCACCATTGACACGCTGCAAGGCCAGCTCGAAGTGAAAGACCGCCAGATCGAGCAGTTGACCTCTGCCTTGGTTGCGGCCCAGCAGACGGCGGCAGCGGCCCAGGCTCTCCATGCTGGGACGATGAAGCAGCAGCTTCTTTCTGACGAGGCAGGAGTTAATCAGGGGGCGGAACCAGGGCGAGGGCAGAAGCGGAATTGGATTAGCTGGTTCTTTGGAAACTGAACAGTTATGTTTGTGAAAAATGCAAAAATTTATCGCAAAAATGATTGATTTAATTGTGCGAGTATGATATTATACAAATGGAAGATAGTAAACCTTTTGGATTGAGCGATAAAGGAGGTTATTATGAAAAAATTAGTTGCGGTGTTGCTTGTGCTTCTGCTTGTTCCCTGCGCTGGATTTGCGTTTGCAGCAGAGCCGGAGAAGGATGGAGAAAATGCAGAACTCATTGCAGTAGAAGATCAGGAAATGGCAGCTTTTTATGAAATTGCTGCTACGCAGATGCGAGAGTATTATGAGAAACTTGGTTATACAGAAGTAGAGCGTCCATCTACGTTTATGCAGGTTTGTAATGAGTTGGGCGTATCTTCTGATGTGCAAGCATTGGCATCTATGGATATTGATAGTGCTCCAGCAGATATGAAGGAGGATATTCTTGCGGCCCGGAATGAGATTATCTTTAGTGCTGATGGATGGTATGCGGATAAAGCGGGCATTTATTTAGTTTGGTTTGATAATGCAAAGAAGGAGTGGGGAGAGCTTCCTAAGTTTAGCGAACTTTTCCCTGGATGGGATTTGCCAACTGTTGTCAATGAGTCTGCTGATGAAGGACTGGAAGTGGAAAATAGAGCGGCAGAGAGTTTATTTAATGGAAGTGTTCGGTTAGAAGTGTTCGGTTAAAGGAACCGTCTACAACTACACTCACATCACCATTTAAGACCTGGGATGTTCCAAGGGCTATTTATACCTTTGAGGAAACAATTACTGCGCTTAGGACGAGTACGAGTGCAAATTTGGGGATAACTGATTTATCTGTTACCCCTAATGTTTGTTTAGGGTACGATACTTACCTGTATGTGGATGGGGGGTTGAGGGGAGCAATCCCTGGTCGTAATTATCCTAAAATTGGTTTTCGCGCGAGTACTCACAGTGATCCTGGATATGCTACGATAAAGATTGAAATTGAACGGCAATGATGGGATGAGCCGCCAGTAGGCGGTAGGGGCAT
>QXXE01000149.1 GCA_009911355.1 Clostridiaceae bacterium
CCCAGTTCAGAAGCCGCTTTTGCGCCGCCAAGTTCCTTCGCCAGTTTTACGGCCTGGATTTTGTATTCCATGTCGTATTTCCGTTGTTTTTTTGCCATTGTAGTTACCTCCTTAATTCCCTTTGATTATACATTAAATCCTTGCGTATGAGGTGTCAACTAAAATGGTACAACATCACAATTCCGCATGGAGGCCCCGCCGTTGGAGGGCCGCTTGCTCCCCCACCCCTGCCGCTGTGAGCAGGAACGCCTTGACCGAGAGGCAGCGGAGCAGGAGGCCCGCCGTCACCGCCAGACCGTGGACAATTTGAAACGCAAGGGATTTACTGACCCCGCCATGAGGGAGTGGACGTTTGCCAATGACAACGGCAAATGCCCGCAGATGAAACACGCCCGGTTCTATGTCGAGAACTGGCCGACCATGCAGACGGAGAACATTGGCTATCTGCTGTGGGGCGGCGTGGGGACTGGCAAAAGCTATTTTGCGGGCTGTATCGCCAATGCCCTGATGGAACAGGAAGTGGCCGTCCGCATGACGAACTTTGCCCTGATACTGAACGACCTGACCGCCAGCTTTGAGGGCCGCAACGAGTACATAGCCCGCCTCTGCCGCGCCCCGCTGCTGATACTGGACGATTTTGGAATGGAGCGTGGGACGGAGTACGGTTTGGAACAGGTCTACAACGTGATCGACAGCCGCTACCGCAGCCGCAGGCCGCTGATCGTCACCACGAACCTCCCCCTTCAAGACTTGCAGCACCCCCAGGACACCGCCCATGCCCGCATCTATGACCGGCTGTTGGAAATGTGCGCCCCCATCCGCTTTTCGGGAGATAACTTCCGCAAGGCCACGGCGCAGGACAAACTGGCACGTCTGAAAAATCTGATGGACTGAAAGGAGCCGCCTATGGCAAAAGCAAAGGAGCCTGTTATCACTGTCAGCACCGTGTTCGCCGGGAGGCAGACCGACAGGCAAGCCTTTATTGACTTAATCATACAGAAAAATGAGATTGTGAAATCACAACTTTCCCTTGACGCCAGACGTGCGGCAGGGTATAATGAAATTACTCCAAAACGCGGCATACACAGCGGGATGGAGGTCAAAAATGAGGACTAACACTGTGTATGCTGAACCCTATCCCCAGGAGGTGAGAGCAGCTATCTATTGCCGCTTGTCCAAGGACGACGATTTGAACGGCCCCAGCGCAAGCATCCAGAACCAGCGGGAATTGTTGTGCCGGTACTGTGAGGAACAGGGCTGGCGTGTGGCAGGGATTTTCCAGGATGACGGGTACACCGGCCTGAACATGGAGCGCCCCGACTTTCAGAAGATGCTGGCGGCGGTTGAGCGGAAAATGTTCGATGTGGTCTTGACGAAAGACCTCTCCCGGCTGGGCCGGAACTATTTGCAGGTGGGCCAACTGCTGGAAGATTTTTTCCCACGGCAGAAGGTACGGTATATCGCTTTGAACGATGCCGTAGACAGCGAGGTTGAGAATGAGATAACCCCGTTTCGCTCGCTGCTGAACGAGATGTATAGCCGGGATGTGAGCAAAAAAGTCCATTCGTCCTACCTGACAAAAGCCAAGTCCGGCAAGTTTACCGGCTGTCTGGCCCCCTTCGGCTACCGCAAAGACCCGGAGGACAAAAACCATCTTCTCATTGACGAGGATACGGCCTGGATCGTCCGCAGGATTTTTGAGTGGGCGAAGAACGGCAGCGGCCCCAACCGCATCCGCCGCAGGCTGGAAGATGAAGAAATCCCCTGCCCCGCATGGTGGAACCGGCAAAAGGGATTGCGCGACCATGTAACCAAGTTTGAACGGGAGAACCCGGAGCGAGGGCGGTTTATCTGGGACTTCACCGCTATCCAGGGCATTCTGGCAAACCCGGTCTACATCGGCGCGATTGCCTCTCAAAAGGTCAATTACCGTTTCAAAATCGGCTGGATGGGCGACAAGAAGCGGGAGGACTGGATTGTTGTTGAGGGGATGCACGAGGCCATTATTGACCGGGACACTTACGACATTGTGCAGGAGAAAGTCAAGAGCCGGAAGCGCCCGGACGCATGGGGAAATTTCAGCCTGTTTGCCGGTCTGGTGAAGTGCGGACAGTGCGGCAGTACCTTGAACATCCGCCGCGCCAACCAAAAGGGCAACGAGCGCATCTACACCTGTTCCCGCTACAACAAGTACGGAGTGGCCCACTGTACCCAGCACCGCATCAAGTATGACACGCTTTACAATATCGTGCTGGAACAGATTAGGGCCTGTGCGAGAAAGGCCCTTGCCGATGAACAGGAGGCAGCGGCCCAACTCCGGGAGAACTGCCAAGCGGACGAGCAGGCCGAGCGCGAGGCCATCCAGCGGAGCATTGACGAGGACAGCGAACGCATCACCGCTCTGGAGCGCATCATCAGCCGGGTCTATGAGGACATGATTGCCCAGCGCATCAGCGAGGACAACTTCAACCGCATCCTGGAGAACAGCCAGACGGAGCAGGCCACGCTGAAAAACCGCGTCATGCTGAACCGGGAACGGCTGGCCCAGCAGACCCAGGAGCAGGAGGACAGCACACGCTGGCTGGAAATCATCAAGGACTATGCCGACATCCAGAAATTGGACGCTGTGACGCTGAACCGGCTTGTTCAGAAAATCGTCATCCACGAGGACATAGACGGCGAGACTGTTCGCCAGACTGTGGAAATCTATTTCAATTTCAACGATAAGGCGGATAAACGCAGGATTATCCGAGAGAAATAACTGAATATCGCAACATTAGGCCCGGATAGTAGAGGAACCGGGGTGATGCTGACCGAGGATGCCGCCGCCCGCCGTGGGCTGTTTCATTAACTTTGAGATGAAACAGCTTATGGCAGGCGGCGGCATCCTCGTGCTGGGTACGACCCTGATCCCCCTGCTGTCCACCTTGTTCTAAGGGCGGGGGCCTATGGGTATTCTCACCGACTGGATCACGGAATGGCTGAAAGAGCTGCTGATTGACGGGATCATGGGCAACCTGGGCGGGCTGTTCGATAACGTCAACGCCCAAGTCGGGGAGATCGCGGTACAAGTGGGGACGGCCCCGGCGGCATGGAACGCCGGGGTTTTCTCCCTGATCCGGCGGCTTTCCGAGACGGTGATATTGCCGATTGCCGGACTGGTCCTGACCTTTGTTGCGACCTACGAGCTCATTCAACTGCTGGTGGAGCGGAACAACCTCCACGACCTGGACTACTGGATTTTCTTCAAGTGGATATTCAAAACGGCCTGCGCCATCCTCATTCTGTCCAACACGTTCAACATCGTTATGGCGGTGTTCGACGTGGCCCAGCGGGTGGTGGCACAGTCGGCGGGGCTGATCCAGGGCTCCACCGATGTTTCCCCGGATATGCTGGCGGACCTGGAGGCCGCGCTGGAGGGGATGGACCTGGGCCCGCTGCTGGGGCTGTGGCTCCAGTCCTTTGTGGTGCAGCTCACCATGACCGCGCTGAATATCGTGATTTTCGTGATCGTCTACGGGCGGATGATAGAAATTTATATGCTCACCAGCCTTGCGCCCCTCCCCGTGGCAACCCTGGCGAACCGGGAGCTGGGCGGGGCCGGGCAGAACTATCTCCGCTCCCTGTTCGCCGTGGGCTTCCAGGGGATGCTGATTTTGGTATGCGTGGGGATCTACGCGGTACTCATTCAGAGTATCGCCGGAGGCGGCGACCCCATAGGGGCGATATGGGGGACCATCGGCTACACGGTGCTGCTGTGCTACTGCCTGTTCAAAACGGGGAGTATCGCCCGGAGCGTCCTGGGGGCGCATTAGGCCCTGGCCTCTGGACACCGTGACTATAAGTGGAGAGGAGGGATTTTATCGGGAAATACGCTGTGATCTACGCCGACCCGCCCTGGCGGTATTCCCAAAAGAATTTGCCAGGATCGGCGGAGAAGCACTACCCCACCATGAGCATAAACGACCTGTGCGCTCTGCCTGTGGCGGAGCTGGCCACCCCGGACTGCGCCCTGTTCCTGTGGGCCACGTTCCCCCAGCTCCCGGAGGCTCTGCGGCTGATCAAGGCGTGGGGCTTTCAGTATAAGAGCGTGGCCTTTGTCTGGCTGAAAAAGAACCGCAAGGCGGATAGCTGGTTTTACGGGCTGGGCTTCTGGACCAGGGCCAACGCGGAGGTGTGCCTGCTGGCGACGCGGGGCCACCCCAAGCGGCAGGCCGCCAACGTCCACCAATTCATCATTTCCCACATAGAGGGCCACAGCAAAAAGCCGGACGAGGCCAGGGAGAAAATTGTGGCCCTTATGGGCAACGTGCCCCGCGTGGAGCTGTTCGCCCGGCAGTCCACCCCCGGCTGGGATGTGTGGGGGAACGAAGTGGAATGTACCCCTGGCCTCTGGACACGGTGTCCAGAGGCCACCACAAGAAAGGAGGGTTGATTTTTGCCCTATGTGAATGTCCCCAATGACCTGTCCAGGGTCAAGACCAAGCTGGCGTTTAACCTCACCAAGCGGCAGCTCATTTGCTTTGGCGGCGGCGGGCTGGTGGGCGTCCCCGTGTATCTGCTGACCCGTGGGGCCGTCGGCGGGACCGGGGCCATGTTCCTCATGCTGGGGATCATGCTCCCGGCGTTCCTCATAGCGATGTACGAAAAGGACGGCCTGCCCTTTGAGAAGGTGGTGCGGAACATCATCCGCGCCCGCTTCCTCCGGCCCGGCCCCAGGCCCTACCGAACGCAAAATATCTACGCGCCGTTCGCCGGAAAGGAGGTATCGGCTTCTGAACATAAGGACCAAAAGCGCCGGGCCCGGAAAGGCCGGTAGGCGCTCCCTCTCCGCCCAACAGACCATCCCCTATGTGGAGATGCTGAAAGACGGCATTTGCCGGGTGCGGGAGGGCTTTTACACCAAGACCATCTCCTACGAGGACATCAACTACTCCGTGGCCTCCAGCGAGGACCAGTCCGCCATCTTCGACGGCTGGTGCGGCTTCCTTAACTACTTTGACAGCGCCCTCCCGTTCCAGCTCTCCTTCATCAACCACCGCTCCAGGGGCGGCAGCCGGTACAAGGTCAACATCCCCATGGCCCACGACGACTTTGACAGTATCCGGGGGGAATATGTGGATATGCTGAAACGGCAGATCGCCCGGAGCAACAACGGGATCGTCCGCTCCAAGTACATCACCTTCGGCGTCCCCGCCGACGGCCTGGAGACGGCCCGCCCCCGGCTGGAGCGCGTCTCCAGCGACATCATGGGCAACTTCAAGAAGCTGGGGGCCCACTCCCGCGTCCTCAACGGGCGGGAGCGGCTGGAGGTGCTCCACGGCCAGATGCACCCAGGGGGCCGGGAGCCGTTCCGCTTCTCCTGGCCGGACATCGTGAAAACCGGCATGGGGACGAAAGACTTTATCGCCCCGGACAGCTTCGACTTCACCGCCGCCCGGACGTTCCGGCTGGGCCAGTCCTGGGGCGCGGCCTCCTACTTGCAGATCATGGCCTCCGAGCTGTCGGACAAGCTGCTGCTGGAGCTCCTGGAGCTGGACGCGGAAATGACCGTCACCCTCCACGTCCAGACCGTGGACCAGCTCAAGGCCATCAAAATGATGTTGTACCATTTTAGTTGACACCTCATACGCAAGGATTTAATGTATAATCAAAGAGAATTA
>QXXE01000150.1 GCA_009911355.1 Clostridiaceae bacterium
TCGCCGGAGAAAATTACGGTGCAGGAGAAGGACGAGAACGGCGACCCGAAGGTTGACGGTGAGGGGAACCCAGTTTACAAAACGATCGACAACCCGGACTACAAAAAGCTTAAGGATATGATGGGCGAGACGACCTACGTCGACATCGGCCTGGGCATGCAGGAAAACCCCGACGGCACGCCCATCAAGTCGACCGTTTACAACTCGGCGCTGTCGGGGCTGGAATTCCTCGACTTTGGCGTGGACGAGGACGGCGACCCGAAAAATGTGATATCGCTGATGCAGAAGATCGGCGACCATCTGATGAAGGCCAGCGACATGGACGGCCAGTGGGTGCAGGACCCGGAGACCAAGGAATGGACCAACAACAGCGAAGCCTATAAAGTGCTCAACCGGCTTTGCGGCAAGCTCGAAAAGGCGATCAACAAGATGGACGTGGAGTATGACGAGCTGGATACGAAAGCGGCCTTCCTGGACGGCAACAGCACCCGGCTGACCGCCGACGTCAAGGCGCTCAACGAGCAGATCCTGGGCATCGAGGAGATCGACCCTGTGGCTGCGATCACCTCGCTTTCGTGGGCGCAGTACTGCTATAACGCAGGCCTGAAGATCGGTACCTCGATCCTTTCGCAGTCGCTGATCGATTACATGAACTGAAGCGGAGGCCCGGTCCCCAAGCGCTCATAATAAGGATATTATAAAATCTGGTGGGATAACATTTTTGAAGGAGTGAAGTATTCTATGACGTATCCCTTGATTGAAATTAAGACCGTCCCGATCGAGATCGAGATGAAGACGACAAACGCCCGTTTGGAGTATAAGCGCGGGGAAGCGGAAATGGAAATCAGCCGCTCTGACGGGGGGATGAACATCAAAAGCAGGCCGATCCGGGTGAAAATGGACACTTTTGAAGCCCGGAATTCGATTTCGCCGACCCCGATGCGCAGCGTTGTGCAGGCGGCGCAGGCGGGACGGCAGGCGGCCTATGAAGCAACGGCGACCTATGCGAGGCATGGCAAGCTGCTGCTCAACGCCCGCGTGGGTGAGGAGCTTGTGACACAGTTTGCAGCCGAGCCGATGCAGGAGGAAATGAACGTGAATGTAGGGCTGGATTTTTTGCCGAAGGGCGGCGTCAACCTGGACTGGGAAGGCGGCGAGATGCAGATCCGCTACGAAATGGATAAGCTGAATTTTGATTGGAAGGTGGACGGCGCGAGCTTCGAGTTTGTGCCCGGCGATATCGAGATCTCGGTCGAGCAGATGCCCGACGTGATCATCAAATATGTCGGCGGCGCGATCTATGTGCCCCCGTCCTCAGACCCGAATTACAAGCCGGTGGATATCCAGGCGTGAGCCTCCCGGAAGGAGCAGAGGAATTGGTACTGAAAACAAAGTATTTCGGAAGCATTGAAATCGAGGAAAGCGACGTCCTGACGTTCCCGAAGGGGCTGTTCGCGTTCGAGGACGAGAAGAAATTTGTGTTACTCCCGTTCGAGGGGAGCGATTCGGCGCTGCTGTGCCTGCAAAGCGTTGCGGATGAGCACCTCGCGTTTGTGGTGATGAACCCGTTCGCGGTGTGCCCGCAGTATGCGCCGGTGCTCCAGGCCGGGGAGCTGGAAAAGCTGGGTGTTGCAGACAGCACCGACTTGTGCTATTATGTAATGTGTGTGGTGCGCGACCCGGTCGCGGACAGTACGCTGAACCTGAAATGCCCGGTCGTGATCAACGACCAGACGCGCCAGGCGATGCAGGTGATCCTGGAGGGCGGCGATTACCATATGCGCCACCGCCTGGAGGAATTCGGGGGTGCGCCATGCTGATCCTGCGGCGCAAGGCGGGCGAGGGCCTGCTGATCGGCAGCGACATCAAGGTGACTGTCGTAGCGGCGGACGAGGGCGGCGCGCGGCTTGCGATCGAAGCGCCGAAGGAGATCCCGGTGCTGCGCGAGGAGCTGCTGAGCGCGATGGACGTCAACCGCGCCGCGGCCGAAGAACAGTCCAAACCGGAAGAATTAGTAAAAGCCCTGTTTTCCGGGAAACAGCAGGAAAACAGCGGAAAGTAGGGGTTTTGAGAAGCCTCGGCAAATGGAAACGCAGGCCCCCCGGTGTTGCCGGAGTGCCTGCGCCCTGTGCCGTTTTCAGGCGGGGTCAGCGGACGAACGCCACGCCGCGCGGCTTTTCATCGCCGCCGGACGCGTGCCGCGGATGGGCCTTGACCTGCTCGCAGGCCGCGAGGAGGCTGGAGACCAGCGCCGTGCCGTACCGGTTTTCATAAACGGACAGCATGGGGACGGCGTCGGCCTTCTGCACGACCACGTATTTGGAGGGCATTTTGCTGAGCGTGAGCGCGACTACGTCGATACGGCAGCGCGGGCAGGGGCATACGCCGGCCATCTGGATGTATTTGCCGGCCTTGTCCTCCACGAGCGCCTGCATGACGTTCAGGTAGGTCACGTCCTGATCGGGCAGCATGTTTTCGTTTGCCATTAAGAACACCTCTTTCCTGTACCTTGTGGGAGCATTCCCGGAACCGGGCGGCGCCCTGCGCTGGAAAAAAATTTCGGGCTGGGCGCTAACCTTTTCAGAAAAAATGTCGATATAAATAGTATAGGGACTTTTTGCGGCTCCGTACAATTATTATTCGATACAACCGCGAAAAAAGTTAGCGGCAAAATGAAAATTTTTTGAGAAAAACCGATACGTATTGATAAAGGAGTGAATTTTATGGCGTCGATCAGCAGCCTGAGCGGGTCCAGCAGCGCCAACAGCATTTATGGATCCCGGAACGTCATCAGCGGCCTTGCAAGCGGGCTGGATACCGAAACCCTGATTGAAAACGCGGTCTCGGGCTTCAAAAGCAAGATTACCGCGCTGCAGCAGCAGCAGACGCTGGTGCAGTGGAAGCAGGACGCATATCGCGGCATCATCGATAAAATGGTGCAGCTGAACCGGAAATATACCTCTTATACGTCCAGCACCAACCTGTTCAGCCCGAGTTTCTTTAACAAGGCGGTCACGACCTCGGTGCTCGGCAAGAGCGCGAATGCGGTTTCCGCGGCCGGGCGCACGACGAGCAATGTGAAGATCAAGAGAATTGACCAGCTCGCGAGCGCGGCAACCTACCGCTCGAGCGCGGCGCTCAGCCCGCTGCTGAAAGGGGTCGCGGGCGTGCTGGAAGGGGATACGCTGACGACCACCGGCGGCGAAATGTCGCTCGATGAAAATGTGACGGTGGGCGCGCTGTCCGGCGGCATGAGCATCAAGTACGGCTCGAGCAGCGTGTATGTCAGCTTTGATGAGAACGACGTCTATAAGGACGCGGGCGAGCTGGTCGAGGGCATCAAGGAGAAGCTGGGCGACTCGCTGGTCAAGACCGGCAACGGCGAGTATGTCAAGGCGAGCGAACGGATCGATGTGAAGCTGGAAAACGGCCGGATTACCTTCTCCGACAAGTCCAGCGGCAACAACAGCGTGTACATCAGCGCTGCCGACGATTCGCTGAAAACGTCGCTCGGCATCCGCGATACCGGCAGCAATACGACCGGCTTTTCGGCGGACGCCAAGCTGACCACGAAGAAGGAGGTCGGCGAGTATCTCGACGGGAAGTCGCTGACCGTGAGCTTCAACGGCTCGGAAAAGACGGTCTCGCTCAAGGGCGTCAAGGACGATATCGCGAAGGCGCTTGAGGCGCTTGGCAAGGACGCCACGAAGGAGCAGAAGCAGGACGCGATCAACAAGGCGGTCGAGAAAAAGATCAACGAGGGGCTGGAAAAGTCCTTCGGGAAAAACGGCGACAAAGGCAACGTTACCGCTGAAATCAAGGACGGGAAGCTGAGCTTCGCGGTCAAGAAGGGCGACACCCTTTCGGTGAAGTCGGACGCGAACCAGGTGCTCGGGCTGGGTGAGGACGGTGTGACCAGCTACCTGAACGTCAACAAAAAGCTGGGCGACTTCATGGAATTCGCCGACAAGCTGGACGATCAGGGCAACGTCATGAAGGACGAGGCCGGGAATGTGCTCAAGCAGCCGAAAACGCTGAATATCAACGGCCAGGAGTTTTCGTTTGACGAGGACACGACGATCGAGGGCCTGATCAACCAGATCAACGGCAACAAGGAAGCGGGCGTGAGCATCAGCTATTCCAAGCTGACCAACCAGTTTTCCATCACCGCGACCGAAACCGGCACCTCCGGGCGCATCGACGTGAAGGGCGACCTCGCGGGGCTGTTCGGCGAGACCAAGGAAATCACGGACGACGACGGGAACAAGACGTTTGAGCTGGTGACCGAAGGCAGCGACAAGTTCAAGGCCGGCACCGACGCGCAGCTGACCGTGGAGATCAACGGCGAGGAAATGAAGCTGACGCGCTCGTCGAACACCATCGACTTTGACGGCATGTTGGTGACGCTGAAAAGCACGCTGAGCCCGGACGACAAGGACTATGAGGAGATCACCTTCGAGAGCAAGGCCGACAGCGACAAGATCATTGAAGCGATCCAGACTTTCGTGGATGACTATAACGCGATGGTCACGGAGGTGCGCAAGCAGTATGCGACCGTGCCCGCCGAGAAATCGACGCGCACCCACACGCGCTACATGCCGCTGACCGACGAGGACCGCGAGGGGATGAGCGAAAGCGCGATCGCAGCCTATGAGGAAAAGGCAAAGCAGGGCATCCTGTTCGGGCAGAGCGAGCTTGCGAACCTGCACAACGCGCTGCGCGACGCGGTCAGCTTCGCGGGCAAGACCAGCGACAGCAAGGATGTGCTGGCGCTTGATAAGATGGGCATATCGACCGAGTATTCGGGGGGCCTGACCACGCTGACGCTGGATGTGGAAAAGCTGCGCGAGACGCTTGACAGCGACCCGGACAGCGTGCGCGACATCTTTACGAAGTCGACCGAGAACGGCGCGAAGTCGGACGGCATCATGCAGAACCTCAAGCGTGTGATCGACACCTACGCAGGGACGTCGACGGGCAGCCAGGGCATCCTGGTGCAGCGCGCGGGCTCGCAGTACGCGCCGACCTCGCTTAACAGCAACGCGCTCCAGACCGAGTACGACAACCTCACTTCGCAGATCGAGAAGTGGCAGGACAAGATGGCAGACCGTGTGGACTACTATACAAGCCAGTTTACCGCGCTCGAGCAGCTGATGAGCCAGATGAACAACCAGAGCTCAATGCTGGCGGGCCTGATGGGCGGCGGCAGTTACTGATAAAGGAGCGGCTATGGAAAATCACGGATACCAGCAATACCGCGAGCAGCAGGGGCAGAATATCCTCGAAATGAGCCAGAATGAGCTGCTTCTGGTGCTTTACGATGAGCTGGTGAAGCAGCTGACCCGCTGCGACCTCGCGCTGACGCACCAGAATTACGCGCTGCTGGACGATTCTGCCGACCGGTCGATCGCGATCCTGCGGTATCTCGACGATACGCTCGATATGCAGTATGCGGTCAGCCATGAGCTGCACCGGCTGTATGACTTTTTCAGCTATGAGCTCAACCGCGTCAAGCTGGGCCGCAACAAGGCCGAGCTTGACAAGGTCAGGCCCATGCTGACCGACCTGCGCGATACCTTCCGCACCGCGAGCAAGAACTGCGCGGAGGGCCGCGGCGGGGACCCGGCAGGGCCGCAGCAGGATGGCGG
>QXXE01000151.1 GCA_009911355.1 Clostridiaceae bacterium
ATGGGGCTTGTCAACCCTGATTTCATATTTTTCTATATTTTGTGACCGGCTGAGTCAAACCGATAAGCATAAAATTTGTTATGCCGTATTTTGCGAAAGTTATCCAAGTTGCTATTGCAGTCTACAGGGGGGGTATAATAATGCCAGAAAGATGTTCCCGGAAGCGTTTGGGGACGCGCAAATCCGGCCCCTTCCGCTTCGGATTTCATGGAAAAGGGGGCTGCTTATGAAAGTCACAAAACGCGCACAGCTGTATTTGATGCGGAAGTACAAACGGGGGATCCTGCTGTTCCTCCTGCTGTTTGTGGTATCGTCCAGCATCCTGGTTGGGCTGTGCGTCTGGGGCAGTATCAACGCCGCGGCGGAGGAAGTGCAGCAGCGCCTGGGCACCGGGTTCCGGCTCAAAGTCCCCAGCATTTTCCGGAGCAACCCCGATTATTGCAGGAGGGTAACCGGCGCGGACGGCAAAGAGACGCTGATGTACGCGGGCCCGGCGCTCGACGACACGCTGATCGAGGAAATCCGGAAGGTCGAAGGCGTTTCGCAGTATGACGCCGAGCTGGATGAGTACGTCCTTTTGGAGAACGGGGAGTTAATCCCTGGGATGTTTACCGCAGCTTATGAAGAATATCAGCAGGCGGGGGAAATGGAAATGGCGGACAACCGGGCGTTCTGGAGCCGGGAAGCGATGGCCTATGGGCATACCGACACCTCTCTCGCCGACGCGTTCCGGACCGGTTCATTTTCCCTGATAGAAGGGCGGCACATTACCCCGGAGGACAAATGGAAGGTACTGATTTCCGACCGGCTCGCACAGCAGAACGGTTTCCGGCTGGGCGATTCGCTCACGCTCTCCAACCGCAACGGCATGGGCGGCTGGGCCGGCTTTTACGGGCTGATGGGGGAATTGCAGCAGGTGGAAATCGTCGGCATTTTCCATGTCAACGGCTTCCAGCCGGAGTCGGAGTGGGTGGCTGAGATCGACAGCGCCTACAATTACCTGTTCACCGACCTTGCGCCGGTGCTCTATTTTGACAATGTTGCATATGAGAAACAGTACGGTTTTTCCCGGTCGAGCATCCTATATGAAAACCTGACCTTCTTCGTGGAAACCCTCGAGGGGCTGGAAGCGGTGATGGACGCGGTGAAGCGGCTGGATACCGTCGACGTTTCCAAGCTCGATTTTGCCGCAGACGACACCATGTATCATTCCACGGTCGAGCCGTTAAATACGATACGCAATCTGGTTGCCGGGTCGGCGGCGGCGATTGTCGCCGGGTGCGCGGCGGTGCTGTGCATTGTGTTTACCATGTGGGTGCGCAGCCGCTGGACGGAGGTCGCGGTTTATCTGTCGCTGGGCTTCGGGAAAGCGTCCATCCTCGGGCAGTTCGTGCTGGAAGCGGCGGTCGTGGCGCTTGCGGCGGGGGTTCTCGCGTTTGCCGTCTGCCAGCAGGTGCCGGAGAAGATCGGGAATGCGCTGCTGGCTACCGCCATTGAGGATGCGCAGCCCGAGGAACGGGAGGTTACGCGCGAGGAAATCCATGAGGCGGTGCAGGCGGGCGCGCTCGGGCAGCTATACAAATATGAAAGCGCCGACTACGCGGGGCCGGAACACATTGAGTTTACCTTCCGGTTTACGAATTTCCTGCTCCTTCTGGTGCTGGAGCTGCTGCTGATTACCGGCGCGGTCTGCAAGGGCGGTTCTTATATCTTCACCTTGCAGCCCAAACAGATCCTGACAGGACTGCATTAAAGGAGGCGGCCTGATGCCAACCACCAAACGCGCGTGGCTCTATGTAAAGCGCAACCGGAAGCGGACGGCGCTGCTGTTTGTGCTTCTGACGGTATTGCTGGCGGTCTCGCTGGCGGGCCTTGCGCTGCACGCCGCGAGTACGGAAGCAGTCCGGCTGCTGCGGGAAAGCATTGGCGGCTACTGCACCATCCATACCGGCGCGGACGGGCGCGAAAAGACCGATGAAGCGCTGCTTGCGCAGCTGAAAACGCTCGACCACATCCGGGGCTATAACGGGGTGGATACTTATTATCTGTACGCCGAGGGGCTGGCGCTGGTGCCTGCCTGCTGGCATGGGTCGGGGACCGTAGACGAGTTTACCCCGCGGCTGATCGGCTGCACTGACTCCTCCCTGCATGAGCGGTTTGTGTCGTCGTCCTTCCAGCTGGTGGAGGGTAGCCCTATCGGCCCGGACGATCACGGGAAGGCGCTCATTTCAAAGGACGTTGCCGCGCTGAACGGGCTGACGGTCGGCGATACGGTACGGGCGGACGCCCGGCCGGGCGTACACGACTGGCCGGACGGCACGGCGGGGGTGCAGGTGGAATACGAAATCGCGGGGATTTACGCCGTGACCCGGAGCGAACCGGTACAGCCGGCGACCCCCGAACGCGATTTGCAGGAAAACATCATTTTTACCGATATCCAGACGGCAAAGGAACTCGCGGCCGTCAAATTCCCGCAGCGCGCCGCCGGGGAATATGTCTACAGCTCGGGTATTATGCTGTTTGTGGACGACCCTGCGAAAATGGAAGAAACCGTTGCGTACCTCCGGCAGCAAAGCTTTGCCGACTGGGACAGCCTGCTGGTTTTTGAGAACAGCGCGACTTACCAGCAGGCGGCGGCGCCCATCCGGAAGGCGTCCGCAATCAGCCTGTTCTTGCTGGTGGTGATCCTCGCGGTCAGCGTTGTGATCCTGTCGCTGACGCTGCTGCTGTGGACGCGGGAGCGCGTGACGGAGATCGGCATCCTGATTGCAATCGGCGTGCCGTCAAAGGGGATTTTCCTGCAAATGCTGCTGGAAACCGGCCTGACAGCCATACCGGCGTTTGCCGTCTCGCTGCTGCTGGGCGCGGCGCTGTGCGGCGGCATTGGCGGGGCTGTGGGGGGCGCGCTGGGGCCGGTACGCCTGGGCGCGGCGCAGGCGGCGGCGGTGCTGGGCTGCGCCGCGGTGGTGATCTTCCTGACAGTCTTGATAGCGGCAGTATCGATCCTGCGGAAAAAGCCGAGGGAAATCCTTGCGGATTTAAGCTGATGAAAGAAGGGGAGGCAGGCGTCATGGCAGTCCTGGCAGCAAAAGGGCTAACGTATTTTTACGATAGCGACCGGGTTATTTTTGAAAACCTGGAACTTGAATTTGAGCGCGGGAAGGTGTATGTCATATTGGGCTCGTCCGGCAGCGGCAAAACGACGCTGCTGTCCCTGCTCGGCGGGCTGGATACGCCCAAGGGCGGGGCCATCCTGTTTGACGGTACGGACATCCAGTCGATCGGGCTGGAAAAGTACCGGCATGGCTGTATTTCGTTCGTCTTCCAGAATTACAACCTGATCGAATACATGACCCCGCTGGAAAACGTCCATCTGGTGGATGAAACGGCGTCAGCGGAGATTTTGCATCAGGTCGCCCTGACGGATGATGAAATCGGCCGGAAGGTATTGAAGCTGTCCGGCGGCCAGCAGCAGCGCGTCGCAATTGCGCGGGCGCTCGCGTCAGCGGCCCCGGTGATCCTCGCGGACGAACCGACCGGCAATCTGGATGAAGATACCGCGCACGAGGTTGCGGAGCTGCTCACCCAGCGGGCGCGGGAACGCGACAAATGCGTGATTATCGTCAGCCATTCCCCTGCAATGGCAGAAATGGCCGATGTGATTCTGCGCTTCTCGCATGGGCAGGTTGCAATTGGCTGAAAGAGGGCGGCAGATCCTGCCGTCCGAAATGATTAGGGAAGGACGGAATCTTGGCAGAAAATCAATATGGCTGCGGGCCAGTTGACAGGTTGAGCTGAGAGCAGGGCTGTAGGGTGCTGCACGGCTCGCCCCCTGCATGGTTGCCGGGGATTTTGAATCTCGCAAAAAAGAAAAGCGCTGGCGGTTAGGCCGGCGCTCTTTCTTTTACTGATTCAGTGTTTTCGCGAAGCTGTCTTTCAGCGTTACAATGCGGTTAAAGCGCCCGGGCTCCTCGTCTTTGATGAAATAGCCCATGCGGACAAACTGCACCCGTGTCCCGGCGGGCACGTCGGCGGCGGGCTCGAGCTTGCAGCCTTCCAGCTTTTTCAGCGAGCTGGGGTTGAGGAAGTCGAGGTAATTGGTGCCTTCGGGTACGTCGCCGGTGTTCTCAAGGGTGAATAGGTTGTCATAGAGGTAGACCGACGCATCAACGGCGGTCTCAGCAGAGACCCAGTGGATCGTGCCGCGCACCTTGCGCCCGTCGGCGGGCATACCGTTGCCGGTTTCGAGGTCGGCGGTGCAGCGGATTTCGGTGACCTCGCCGTTTTCGTCTGTGACCACCTCGTTGCATTTCACGATATAGGCGCCCATCAGCCGCACTTCGCCGTCGGGGCGCAGGCGCTGGAACTTCGGGGGCGGGACGAGCGCGAAGTCGCTTTTTTCGATATACAGGTCGCGGGTGAAGGGCACCTTGCGGGTGCCTGCGTTCTCATCCTGCGTGTTGTTCGCGACTTCAAAATACTCGGTTTTGCCCTCCGGGTAGTTGGTGATGGTCAGCTTGACCGGCTCTGTAACCGCCATGCGCCGGATGGCGGTGCGGTTGAGCTCTTCGCGGATGCAGTGCTCGAGCAGGCGGATATCGACCAGGGAGTTGGCTTTGGCGATGCCGGCGCGCTGGACGAAGTCGAGGATGGCGGACGGCGTGTAGCCGCGGCGGCGCAGGCCGCAGAGGGTGGGCATGCGCGGGTCGTCCCAGCCCTCGACGTGGTGCTCGAAGACGAGCTCGCGCAGGTAGCGTTTGCTCATGACGGTGTTGGTGACGTTGAGGCGGGCGAACTCGCGCTGCTTGGGGTGATGGGGCAGCGGGCAGTTGTCCACGACCCATTCATAGAGCGGGCGGTGGTTTTCGAATTCGATGGAGCACATGGAGTGGGTGATGCCTTCGATCGCGTCCTGGATGGGGTGGGCGAAGTCATAGAGGGGATAGATGCACCATTTGTCGCCCTGGCGGTGGTGATGGGCGCGGACGATGCGGTAGATGGCGGGGTCGCGCAGGTTCATGTTGGGCGACGCCATGTCAATCTTGGCGCGGAGGGTTTTGGAGCCATCAGGGAATTTCCCTGCGCGCATATCTTGAAACAGCTGCAAATTCTCTTCGATGGAGCGGCTGCGGAAGGGGCTGTTTTTACCGGGCTCGGTGAGGGTCCCGCGCTGCGCGCGCATTTCTTCCTGGGACAGGTCGCAGACGAAAGCTTTGCCGTCGCGGATGAGGGCGACTGCGCAGTCGTAGCAGGTTTCGAAGTAGTCCGAGCCGTAGAAGATGCCGCCGTTGGGGGCCTCGCCGGTCAGCCAGGAGATATCCTTTAGGATGGACTGGACATATTCGTCGTCTTCGCGGACGGGGTTGGTGTCGTCGAAGCGGAGGTTAAACTTACCGCCGTATTTTTTGGCGATCGACCAGTTGATATAGATTGCTTTTGCGGAGCCGATGTGCAGGTATCCGTTGGGCTCAGGGGGGAAGCGGGTGTGGATTTGTTCGGTGAGCCCTGCTGCAAGGTCTGCGTCAATGATTTCGGTTAAAAAGTTGGATGCAATTTCCATAGTAATCCCTTCTTTTGAAATTCGTTTTGTTGGGGTTCCGCGCTCTGCGGAGCGCGCCCCTCGCCGGGGAGGCAGCCTG
>QXXE01000152.1 GCA_009911355.1 Clostridiaceae bacterium
CTTGACTCCGTGACCGTGAAAGCGCCGGTCGCGGTCGGGCAGGTGCTGCTCGCCGACGTGTTCGGCACCGGCGTCGACATTGTGGCAACCAAGGCGTTTGCGGAGGAATAACCCAGAAAATCCTCCGGAAAATATGGTTTTTCAAGAGAGATTAAAAAACCTCCAAAACATTTGGAAAAGGAGACAATACTATGGCGACGAAAAATTTTGCGCACCGCGGCTACAGCGGCAAATACCCGGAAAATACGATGCTGGCATTCCGCAAGGCGATTGAAGCCGGGGCTGATGGTATTGAACTGGATGTGCAGCTGACTAAGGACGACGAAGCCGTCATTATCCATGACGAAAGCATCGACCGCACGACTAACGGCAAGGGGCTGGTGCGCGATTATACGCTCGAAGAGCTGCAAAAATTCGACGCATCATCCATTTTTACCGGGCAGTATGGGCATAACCCGATCCCGACGCTGAGGGAATATTTTGAACTGGTAAAGGACACGCCGGTGATTACCAACATCGAGCTGAAAACCGGCGTGAACGAATATCCGGGGATTGAAGAAAAGGTCTGGAAAATGATTCAGGAATTCGGGCTCGAGGACCGTATCATTATCTCAAGCTTTAACCACTTCTCGGTAATGCGGATGAAGGCGATTGCGCCGAGCCTGAAATACGGCTTCCTGACAGAATCGTGGTTCCTGGACGTGGGCGCGTACTGTGCCAAGCACGGTGTGCAGTGTTTCCACCCGAACTATCACAACCTCACGCCGGAGGTCGTGGCAGAGGTCAAGAGCTACGGCCTGGAAATCAACCCCTACACGGTAAACACCGAAGAAGCGGTGCGCGACCTGGCCTTGAAGGGGATCGACAGCGTAATTGGCAATTATCCGGAGATGGCAAAGGAAGTCCTCGCGTCGATAGGCTGAGCTGTTATGTCAAGCTAAAAAACAATATAATAAAGCTGAAAAACTCGCCTGCGGGCGAGTTTTTCGGCGATATAAGGTTCATTAAGCGGCTACCTGTCCCGCCCGCAGGCGAAGAAGAGATGCGTCAGCATCTCAGGGGTCTGGGGCGTAAGCCCCAGCGGGGTGCAGGGGCAGAGCCCCGCCGGGTGCAGGGCAGAGCCCTGCCGCCAGCCGCGTAGGCTGCCCCTCCGGCGAGGAGCCGGGTGCAGGGCAGAGCCCTGCCGCCAGCCGCGTAGGCTGCCTCTCCGGCGAGGAGCGGGGTGCAGGGGCAGAGCCCTGCCGCCAGCCGCGTAGGCTGCCTCTCCGGCGAGGAGCGGGGTGCCGGGGCAGAGCCCCGCTGCGCACTCAGAACAGCTGCATCGCACGGGCCAGAATGGCAGCAGCGTCCACTACGTCCTGCACCGCGCACATCTCGCTCGGGGAGTGGATGTAACGCGTCGCAATTGACAGCGCCCCCGCGCAGACCCCAGCGCCCGACTTCTGGATCGCTGAAGTGTCCGTCCCGCCAACCCGCAGGATTTCCCGCTGCGTTTTCAGACCCAGGCCAGCCGCCGCCTCTTCCAGTGCGGCACGTACCTCCGGCGCGCAGATCACAGACCGGTCCATCACCTTTACCGCCGCGCCGCCGCCCATGTGGCAGTCCATCGCATATTTGTGCTCCGGAAGGTCGCCCGTGTCCGTTACATCGACCGCAACCGCATAATCCGGCATTACGCCGAACGCCGCAGGCCCCGCGCCGCGAAGGCCAACCTCTTCCTGTACCGTGAAGACAAAGTATAAATCGTTTTCTACCGCCTCCGGCAGCTGCTCCATCGCCAGCAGAAGCGCCGCGCAGCCAATCCGGTTGTCCATATACGGCCCGCAGATAACGCCGTCCTGCTCAAAAGCAGGTGCGTCGAATACCGCGAAATCGCCGACCTTGACCCGCTTTTCCGCGTCCTCTTTGCCCGCTGCGCCGATATCCACAAACATCTGCTCGAGCGTCACATCCTTAAACGGCGTTTTCTCCTCATATGAGACCACCCCGCGCGTACCGTTTTCAAACCGTACCTGGATGTTCACCAGGTCGCCCTTGAACAGCCCGCCGACCGGCGCGAAACGGATAAAGCCCTCGTCATCAATAAACGTTGCAACTACGCCGATCGAGTCCATATGCGCCGCCGCAAGTACCTTTCTCCTGGTTTCTCCGCTCCCGCGCTTGCGGCAGATCAGGCTGCCAAGCGCGTCCGTGGTGATGTCGTCGCAGAACTCCGCAGCCATGCCGCCGATTACCTCGCGCACTGCGTCCTCACGCCCGGAAGGGCCAAACGCCCCCGCCAGACGCTGGTAATATTCAAAAACCTTGCTCATTCCAGCCCTCCAAAACCGTTCAGGAACGCCCGGCTAACCGCCAGCACGCCCTCAATATCTTCGACCGCCGCCACGCTCACAGGCGAATGGATATACCGCACCGGTACGGCGATCCCCGCCGTCCGCACGCCCGTGCGCACCTTGTGGATACGCCCCGCGTCGGTGCCCCCGGCGACCATGTGCTTGGTCTGCCATTTGAGCCCCAGCCCTTCCGCCGCGCCGCGCAGCAGGCCGAACAGCTCGCGGTCGTAGACCGTGCCCCGGTCCATGAACGGGAGCACCGCCCCGCCGCGCAGCCTGCATACCTGCTTGTGCGCGGGCGCTTCGGCGAGGTCGGCGGCGGTCGTGCCCTCGACAATCAGGCACAGCCCGGGGTCAACCCGGAATGCCGCCGTCGCCGCGCCGCGCAGCCCGACTTCCTCCTGTACCGTGAAGCAGAACCAGGTGTCGACCGCCGGCTGACCGCGCAGCAGCGTCAGCAGCACCGCGCAGCCAACGCGGTCATCAAGCGCCTTTGCCTTGAACAGCCCGTCGCCGAAGCGGCGGTTCTCCACGTCAAATGTGCCGTAGTCGCCGGGCGACAGCCGGGCTTCGGCCTGCGCCCTGCTGCCCGCGCCGACATCGATATACAGATCCTTGGTTTTGGGCATGGTTTTGCGCTCGGCGGGGGTTGTCAGGTGTACCGCCTTGATGCCGACGACTCCGCGCACGCCGTTTGTGAAGCGCACCCGCCGCCCGATGGCGACGCGCGGGTCGACCCCGCCAACAAAGCCGAATTTCACCATGCCCTCGTCGGTGATGCGCTTCACGATCACGCCGACCTCGTCCATATGGGCGCACAGCATCAGCGGCTTTTCGAGCGCCGCCGCGCCGCGCCGCAGCACCATCAGGTTGCCCATGGGGTCCTCGGCGGTTTCATCGGCGAAGGGCGCGGCCTGTTCGCGGATGAAGCTGCGCACCGCGTCCTCGCAGCCGCTCGGCGCGTCAAGCCCGCACAGCGTTTCGAGCAGTTCCCAAAAGTCGTTCATAACCGCACCTCCCCGTCAAAATTCCGCAGGAAATGGTACAGCAGCCCGCTGACCGATTCGAGGTCGGACAGCTGGATGCTCTCAATGGGTGTGTGCATATACCGCAGGGGGATAGACAGCAGCGCCATTGCGGTGCCGCACGCGGCGATCTGCATTTCCCATGCGTTTGTGCCGGTGTTGCCCTCCATGACTTCAAGCTGGTAGTCCATGCCCTCGGCTTTGGCGGTGCGGATGAGGGCTTTTGTCAGCGGGGTATGGAAGTTGGGGCCCATGCCGATCATCACGCCGCCGCCGTAGTCGAAGGTGGAGTCGCCGGGCGCGTCGGGGGTTTTGGCGTGGCTGACGTCGACTGCGATCGCGTAATCGGGGCGCACCCGGAACGCGCCGGTCATTGCGCCGAGCGAGGTGGCCTCCTCCTGTACGCTGAACTGCACGGCGAGGTTGACTGCGAGCGGCGAATCGTGCAGCTGTTCCATTGCGTGCACGATGGCGAGCACGCCTGCGCGGTCGTCGAGGCACTTGCCGGTGATGGAGCCTGGTTCCAGCTGGATCATGCGTTCGGCGAACACTGCGGGGGTGCCGACGGGCACGGTTTCCCGCGCGTCGAGCAGCCCGGTATCGATGAGCATTTCGTCGACTGGTACGCTTTTATTCTGCTCGCCGGCTTTCAGCAAGTGGGGTGGTGTGCAGGAAATCACGCCAAACCGGGGCGGGCTGCACAGCAGCTCGACCTCGCAGCCGAGCAGCATCCGGGGGTCGACGCCGCCCACGGTCGTAAACCGCAGGAAGCCGCCGTCCAGCACTTCGGTAACGAGGAAGCCGATCTGGTCGATGTGCGCGTCGAGCAGGACGGTTTTTGCGCCTGCTTTTCCGCAGTGCCGCATGCCGGTCACTGTTCCGGCGGCGTCGATCTCGACGCTGTCGCAGAATGGGCGCAGCAGCTCGGCGGCGCATTCTGCGGCGGGGCGTTCAAAGCCGGTTACGCCGGGTGTCTCGCACAGGCGGGTTAATTCGTCGACTAGGTTCAAGCAAACATCTCCTTTTTACGCTTACCATCGCCTCCGCGGCGGGCGGTCCTGCGCGGACAGCGGTCCTACGCGGACAGCGGTCCTACGCGGACGGCGCCAAAGGGACTCGTCCCTTTGGAATCCCGTTCTCGCCTGCGGGCGGGACGGGGGCTGCCTTGGCCGGTAAGCGGATTCATTTACCACTTTATTATATCCCTTCCACGCTGCCAGCACAACAGGCGAGGGGAAATTCTATGAAAAAAACGGAGCCACATCCTCCGGGAGCAGTTTATGAGAGAAGTAACTTATACCATTGCGGGCGGCGGCACAACCGTTGAGCGCTATTTGCGGCGGCTGGGGCTGTCGCGCCATCTGTTAACGGTGCTGAAGTCGGAAACCGATGGGCTGATGGTCAACGGCGCGCATGTGCGCACAATCGACCGTTTACAGCCGGGCGACCGCCTGACGCTGCGCCTGCGCGAAACTGCGCCAAGCGAAACCATCACGCCGTCCGAGCTCGCGCTCAACATCGTCTATGAGGATGAAGACCTTCTGATCCTCGACAAGCCCGCGGGCATGGCGGTACACCCTTCGCACGGCAACCGCGAAGGTACAGTTGCAAACGCGCTCGCGTGGCTTTACCAGGAGCGGGGAGAGCCGTTTGTTTTCCGTGCAATCGGGCGTTTAGATAAAAATACGTCTGGCCTGCTGGCCTTGGCAAAGAACCAGCTTTCGGCATGCCTTTTAACGGCGCAGGCAAAGGCTGGCCTTCTTCGCCGCAGGTATCTCGCGGTCTGCACGGGCAAAATCCCGGAACGGGGAATCATCGAAGCACCGATTGCGCGGGCGGAAAACTCCGTACTTCGCCGTGAAGTGAGCCCGTCGGGCGACGGGGCGGTCACTCATTACAAGCGTCTGCAATACGAAAACGGTTTTTCCCTTGCGGAAATCACGCTGGACACCGGGCGAACGCACCAGATACGGGTACATTTCGCGCATATCGGCCACCCTCTTCCCGGCGACTTTCTTTACAATCCGGACTTCTCACAGCTCTCGCGGCATGCGCTGCATGCGGCTTTTTTAGACCTGCGCCAGCCGGTAACTGGCGTGCCTTTACACTTCGCTTCTCCGCTGCCGCCCGACCTCGCTGCGTTCTTTCCCTGACGCTTCTGCGCTCCGCCCCCGCACCCCGCGCCTGCGCGGCGGGCGGCGGGGCTCCGCCCCTGCACCCCGGCGGGGCTCCGCCCCTGCACCCCGGCGGGGCTCCGCCCCTGCACCCCGGCG
>QXXE01000153.1 GCA_009911355.1 Clostridiaceae bacterium
TTCTTGGATTTGTAGCTTTCCGTGGCGGTCTTGTTGAGGACTGTCCAGCCCATATATTCTTCTTTTTTGAGGATTTGAATGAGCGTGGCGGTGGCCCATTTGTAGGGGTCTGCGCCCGATGCGCCCATGCTCACCCGCTCCCCGATAGCCCTCCAATGGGCGGCGGGAGTGAGTATCCGCTCAGCGGTCAATTCCTCCGCAATTCTGGCGATGGGCTTGCCCTCGATAACGCCCTGGAAGATGCGCTTGACAACGGGGGCGGCTTCCTCGTCCAAAATCCACTTCTGGCGGTCGTCCGGGTCGTGCAGATAGCCATAGGGGAGCGCGCCGGTGACGTGCTTTCCCGCCGCCGTCCTCGCGCCGAAAATCGCCCGTATCTTCCGGCTGGTATCTCTGGCGTGCCACTCCGCAAAGATGTTTCGGAAGGGCATGAAATCGTCCTCGCCCTTGGCGGTGTCGATACCCTCGGCAACGGCGATCAGCCTGACGCCCTGCTCCCGTAACTGCTCCAGAAACAGCCCCACGCGCAAGTGGTCGCGGCCTAATCTGCTCATGTCTTTAATCAAAATTTGGCCCACGCTGCCGCGCTCGATGTCCTCCATTATCTGCAAAAATCCGGGCCTGTCCCAGCGTGTGCCGCTCCACCCGTCATCTGTCCGATGGACAATATTGGTAAAGCCGTTCCGGGCCGCGTATTCCTCCAGGTACTCCTTTTGATGCTCAATGGACAGGGATTCATTTTCCCGCCCGTCCTCATGGCTTAATCTCTCGTAAAGGATAGTCAGCTTGTTGTCGTTCATGCTTTCCTCTTTCCGGCTGTCCGGCGCTGTGGCTCTCGGTGTAGTTTTCACTGTTTCACCGCGTCCCTTTCAATCAGGCGTACCAGCTTATCGCCCATTGTTTCCCTGCTCGTCCTGCTGAAATGAACGCTCACCTTGTAGGTCGTGGAGCCAATCCGCTTTGTGATGTGCAGCGGCTTGTCGGTGCGTTCAATCGTCCTGTCTGCTGTCAATGCTGGCATAGGATTAGCCCCCTTTCCATATTCGGTTGTCTGTGATATACTACCGTCAAAATCACCTTGGCGCGTCCTTTCCCGCGCCCCTGTGCCGCCTGCGGCCTGACTGCCTGTTGTTTTCGGGGTGTCCCCGTTCCTTTACGATACACTCCTTTGGGATTTTTAAGAGCCTTTCTGTCCACCATGATAAGATTATTGGAGAGGGCGTTCAGCCCGTAGTAAAGGGCTTCGCCGCCGCTCTGAAACAGCTCCTGGGTGGTGAAGGGTACAAAAATAGCGGTGCTTGAAGTAGTCAAGCCCCGCTGTATCTCAATCTGATTGCGGCCCAGGGGGAGGGAGGACATCAGGCCCTCCTCCTGCTGGAAGTCCAGCCGGGTAAGCTGGCAGTTGTATTTCTGCGCGATGCTGGACGCCTGGAACACGTTGTTGTCGAGCTGCCGCTGGCTGTCCGCCGTATTCACCACCAGGAACGTCACCAAAAACATCCGCTCATTCCGGCTCTGAAGGTCTTGCAGCAGCTTTTTGGCCTCCGTACCGTAGGTGGCAAGGTCGCTGGGAATTATATCCATATCATATCCTGCGCGGACTGCCTTTTTCTGTTCCTCGATCTTGGCCCGGTCCAGGTCGGTGATCTTTCGTTTCACCGTCTTGATGGCGCTGATCTGGTCCACGGACTGGATATGGAGGCTGACAATCTGGCTGGATTCCATGTCCAGAAAATCCGCTAACATCCGGTCATTCAGTTCCGGGGCCAGGATTTGCAGGAAGCTCACCGCGCCGAACATCTTCCCCATGCGGAACATCCGCCCATTTTTGAACTCAAAGGAGCTGGGGGCGATGAAATCCTTGGTGGACAGCCCGGAGGGGGCCAGCCAGTCCCAGGAGAAGCGGAACGGGGTCTGGCCGTCCATGTGGAAGATGCCGTGGAGCAGATGCAGCCGCTCTATGCCGTTCATGGGGGAGCAGGCCACGCCCAGGCGCTTGAAGTTGTTGATAACATCCATCTCGATGCGCTCCAGCCGGGGCTTGGCAGCTTTGATGCTGTCCGCGTCAATGCCAAAGGTGAGATACTTGGTCTTTGTCAGGCCGTTGTTCCCCTTGGCAAGCTGATTTTGCAGCATTTCCGAGTATTCGTCCCGCACATCGTTGAATTTGTCCGCCCGCAGGGGAATGACGATGCTCCGGGCATAGCCGTCCTGGGCGGTGGACAGGTTCAGAAAGGAGAGCTGAAAGCGAATGGAACTGTCAAAGTAGTTGAGGAAGTCGGACCAGCCCTCGAAAATGGCAGTCTTGTCCTCGTTCTGGCTGAGTTGGTAGTTGATGTCCTGGAACTGCACTGTCTTGGTATAAAAGGTATCGGTAACGCGGCAGATGCCGTCCGGGAACATCCGCTGGTAGGGGATGCTGTCCTGGGCGGACAGCTCCGTTTTATCCTTTCCCTTGGCTTTGGCGATAGCCGTCTCGATCTGCCGCCTGTCCTCATGGGACAGATGCTTACCGCCTTTTCGCTGGGCCGGACGCGCCTGCGGCTCCGGCTCTTTTCCGAACAGGCGGCGAATGAGCTTTTTGATTGCCGTAAACAATGCGGTACACCTCCTTGTCTAATCGGTCCTGCCGCTCCAGCGCGGCATAGAAATTGTTGGTCTTATAGGGGCGCTGTTTGGGTCGGAAGAAGCAGACGCGGAGAATATTGCGGACGATCTTCTCCATCGGCTGGCCGTTCTTCTCATATACCCCCAGCAGGAAGAAGGGGAGCATGACCATCATCATGCACATCGCCGCCGTGCTGCTGCCCATCGGAACCCGCAGCAGGAAGAACAGCGGAACGCCGATGAGCGCCCCGCCGCCGAAGCAGATTAGTTGCCGTTTGGTGAGATTGAAGGCCACTTTGGTTTTTACCTTGGTTAAGTCCTTGGGGACCGGCACATAAGCCATTACCGTACCTCCTGTTCTCTGGCCGGGGCGCTGGGCTTGGACGGCCCTGCCGCTTTCTCCCGGAGTTTACCCAGCACAGACTTCTTCTCCTGGGTCTCCATATGCCGAAACAGGTCATCCAGGGCAAAGGAAAAATCACTGAGATCGCCCATACGCTCCATCCATTTGTCCGCTACTGCTTGCAGGGGATCATTCAAAGACAGAAGATAATCTACTTCTTCCGGCTCCAGGCCGTGTGTCTCCGTCAGGTATTCATGGGCATCCCGAATGGCGGTGATTTCTCTGGACTGCATTACCAGCGTGTCGGGCGGTAACTTGCTCCATGCAGAAAGATGGCCCTGCAAACCGGCGTCCAGCCGGTCATAGAGCTGCTGACATTTATCCACGATTGATGTTCCTCCCATCGTTTTTCAGATTGGATTTTCCCGCAGACGCTTTGCCGGGGCATAGTCGGCAAAATCCCTGACGGTGTGAAAAATCCGTTTGTTATTCACCCACCTTTGCAAGTGCCGGGTGATGGGCGGGGCGCTGGGCCGGTCATAGACCATCACATAGGGGTCAAAGCCCAGGCCCCGCAGGGTGTCCACCCGATACAAGTCCTGCTCATGGGTGCTGCCGTAGTTGGTGAGGACGTACACCCGCCGCCTGCGGTCACTCTTGATGGCGGTCCGCTCCACGAAGCGGCGGAAGTAGCCGGTCAGGTCCACATTGGGGTCATCCCAGGCGAAATGTACCGCCTTTGTCCGCACCCGGTTCAGCAGGGCTATGTTGTCCGGGGTAGTCAAGCGGATGTCCAGTCCCTGAGAGAAGTCCACATAGGCGCGGCTCTCCGCAAGCTGCAAAATCAGCCTTTCATGGTCCGGGCAGGCCAGCAGATTGGCGTCCAGCAGCTTGATCTCCCGCTGTCCGCCCCAAAACTCGGACAGGTCGGCCACCTGATGGCTCCGCCGCCCCTCTTTGCCGGAAACGATGCAAAATCCGCAGGCTCTCGGACAGCCACGGGTCAGAAAACCGTAGGCTGTATCGGGAAACTGCGGATATAACGAGTAGTCCGGGCGCTGATGTTCCACCACATCCGGGAGGTCCGGCCCTGGGCCGTAGCCGGTGCCGCCCCGGATAATCTGGTCGGCGTTGGCGATGTAGATGTTGTCTTTGGAATAGGTGTCGGTGAACACCCTGCTTTTGTAAACGAGGTCATACCAGCCCTCCGGCCTCCACATCTCCACAGTATCGCCCCGCCCCTTGTGGTAGGCGGAGAGCTTCATCAAGCAGAGGTTGGGCCAGTTGTGACCGTCAACGTCAACGCAGCCGATTTTCATATTATCTCGCCTCCCATAGACAGAACCTTTTCATAGCGCAGCTTCATTTGCGGCGGGCAGAGGTCCACAGCAGGACAGCGTTTGCCGGTCCAGCGTTTTCCCCCTGCCAGCCCCATGCACGTCCAACCAGCAGCCCGCAGGCTGGCCCCCGGCTCGGTGTCCAAAGTGTAGGTGATGATCTTCTGATAGCCCATCGCCTTTGCCGCCCGCGCCGCCGCAGCATAGAGCATACTGCAAACATTTTTCTCCCCGGTGGTACAGAGACGGTTGACCTCCAGTGTCAGGCCGTTGTCCAGATAACGGCTCACAGGACGGCCCACGATTGCCACGCCCACCAGCCGCCCCTCCTGAGCGCAGCCGATGGAAAACTTATGTCCCACCACAGGCTTATGATGCCGGTGGTGTTCTGCGACAAACGTATTGGCAGCTTTGAGGGAAACGGGAACCAGGCGCATCACCGTTCCCCTTTGTCCGTTTTTCTCTGCTTGGGGACTTTGGCCCTGTCCGGGGCCGGAGGCTCCGCCGCCTTTGTGGTATTTTGGAGCGCATCGCGCACAGAGGGCCGCGCCTTTTCGCTGCGGGCGGCAAGCAGTTCCATCACCCGCTGATACTCGCCCAGGACGGCGGTGTGGAGGGCCTGCCGCATCTCCGATGTAGTGGGGAAACAGATGTCGTGATACTCGCCCTTGCTGTCCTTCCTGTCGGGCATAGAGACAAAAGCACCCTTTTCGCCATCCATGATCTTGATGCCCTTGACGGCAAAGCAGCCGCCCAGCGTCACGCTGGCAAAGGCCAGCAGATTCCCTTCCTCTTTTGAGGGGTAGACCCTTACATCCACATCCAGCTTGGCAGGCTGGGCAGTGCCGGTCTCCGGGGTCATATTCTCGTTTTCATTCATAACAAATTCCTCCTTCAATTAAATTCAGTGGGCTGAAAACACGCTCTTAGCGAGGCTTCCCGTCTTGAACAGGGTGAAGCACAGCAGCACCGTGTAGCCCATGCACGTCCAGATCGCCGTGCTGATGTCATCGCTGACGGAGATGTTCTGCACCAGCACCGCATAAATCGCCACGCACACCATGATTAAAAATGCCTGGAATCCCAGGGCAAACAGGGATTTCAGGTAATTCTGGCCCATGCCGCCCCACTCCCGGCCCAGCATCGCAGCCATAGGGATGGGGGCCACGCTGGTGACTAAATAGACTTCCAGCATACGGCCATAGGTGATGATGAAAATACAGATTGATATTGTCAATATTGGTTGACACTTTTTTTACAAGGATATCAATGCCTAAGCAGCATCCAGAGATTCATAGT
>QXXE01000016.1 GCA_009911355.1 Clostridiaceae bacterium
AAGCCGAGTTAAGCCGGGTTGTGTCCAGCCAGGGAAATCCTCTGGTTTGCTCCTGTTTCCTTGACTACAGCTTGTCTGCTTTTACACAAAATTTTCTGCCGGGCCTGTTTCCTCGCTCTGAAACGCTGGAGGGGAATTGCTACCCGCTATGCAAAAACTTTAGATGCTTTTACTGCTGCGGTCACGTTCGTTGTATCGCTATTTGGATTGCCATCCTTGCTTAACTCGTGTAGACGCTATCTAAAGGTGTCGCCTAAAGGCGAAGGTTTTAATCCCATGATACAGACAATAAAGAGCAACGGAGAACGTATGTAAGCGTTCTCCGTTGCTTTATGGTTCCCCGCCGGGAAAGACTAAAACTGTCTGATACCCATTTTGCGGTACACTTTCGATTTCCACTGTGCCATGATGCGCCTCAACAATCTGCCGAACCAACAGAACGCCTAAGCCGTGTCTCAGGTTCAATCTTTCATCGGTATTTTCCGAATGATTTGTTGTCACTCTTAATTTCTCCAGCTTCTCAGCGGACACGCCTATGCCATCATCTGATACCATGACGGTTATGCCGGTTTCATTTCGCGCTATGGAAACAGAAATCACGCACCCTTTGGGATTGTGAATGACGCTGTTCTGAATCAAATTATACAGTGCGCGTTTCAGCAGGGCCTCGTCCCCCATAATGGACACTGTTTCGCTCTCTTGACTGGAATCGAACACAATTTGATACTGCGCATCTAACCCGCCGTCCAAAAACTCACAGACGACTTGCCGCGCCAGCTCCACGAAATAGACCTTCTCCATCCGAAGGGGCTGCATGGAATACTCCAGCCTGGACGTGAGGTTCAAATCGGAGATCAGACTCCGCAGCTTCTCCCCCTGCCTGCGGATATAGGACGCCTGTTCACGGGCGGAGATTGGAAGTGTTTGGTCATCCTCCAACTGCCCGGCAAAGCCCAAAATCACCGAGAGGGGCGTCCGCACGTCATGGGAAACACCGCTGATCCAGTCAGCGCGGGCACTGTCCTTTTTGGCAATAAAGGCACCCGCTTTGTTAAGCTGACGGTTGATCTCCGCCAATTCTCCCTTCTCCGGGAGGCTGACTGGCTGGCCGGAGGAAACCGTTTCAATCCCACGCAAAATGGGCGTGACCGCCTTTTCAACGTGCCGGGTGTTCTTCCAGATCAGCAGGACCACCACAATGATGTTTGTCAGAAAGACAGCAGCCAGCCCGACGAGCAGTTTTCTCGCATAGCTTTCACTGACAGAAAAGTAATACTTCGCCTGACTGCCCTTTTCGCCGCCCACTACCAACAGCCCCTGGGGATGCTCCTGCACATAGACCGGATAATCCCTCAAATACCACCGGCTGAATTTTGCCACGTCCGCTGCCGTGTACCGCCGGGGCAGTTCCTCCGGCAGTTTGCTCTGAAAAATGACCGTTCCTGTATCGTCCAAAACCATAGCCCAGGCGTGATGTTCTTCCAGCATTTCAGCCAGCTCTCCAGCCGCCGTCAAATGCCCTGTTCCGTCCAGAGTAATCCTGTCACAGATTTCGCTGATGGAGAGTTCCGGTGCCTCCGAGGTCTGCCAAGCCCAGATCAGCACAGAGAAGAACAGAACAATGTTGAGCAGAAGAAACAACACGATAATGCCTACCATGGATAAAAAGTATTTCCGAAAAAAGCGTTCCACAGGTTTCATTTCTCCGGCTCTTTCACCAACAGCTTATAGCCCAACCCTTTTACCGTCAGGAGCGACACAGGCTTTGACGGGTTTTCTTCAATTTTCTCCCGCAAATGCCGGATATGGGTCATCAGTGTTGTTTCATATCCCTGCCATATCTCCCCGCATACCGCCTGACAAAGCAGCCCTATTGTCACAATATGACCAGCGTTATCCGCTAACTTTTGAAAAATGGAATATTCCTTTGCGGTCAGCGGGATACGCTGGCCGTTTTTGACAACCTCTGCTTGGTCTAAATCAACTGTGGCAGTCTCCAACTGAACAACATGGTTTTTTTCGGGATAGGCCCGTTTCAAAATTGCCTGGACCCGCAGCAGCAGTTCTTTCGGCAAGAACGGCTTGACCAGATAATCGTCCGCACCCAATTCAAATCCTGCAAACCTATCCTCGGCCTCACCCTTGGCTGTCAGTATCAGCACCGGAACCGTGCTGACTGCGCGAATTTCTTGCAGCAACTCAAACCCATCCATGCCTGGCATCATCACATCCAAAATCAAGATATCCGGCATTTTTTTGGAAATGAGCCGCAGCGCATCTTCTGCCGACGCTGCTGTTTCAACCTGCGTATATCCGGCACCTTCAAAAATAGAACGTGTCATGGTCAACAAATCCTTTTCATCATCCACGACAAGGATTTTTTTATCAAGCATGAGAACACCTCCTGTACTGTTGCCTATTATAGCGCAGGCGTGGAGCGCCGTCACGCTATATGATTTCAGTATAATAGCCGCTTTACGACTATTATAGCGCAGAAACCGAAAATTGTATATGCCGCCGGAGCAATCTCAAGGTTATCTCAAGGTTCCCTCAAAGATTTCTCAAGGATGGCGTTGTATACTCGCTTTACAAAGGAGGTAACCGCTATGAGCGAAATAGTCATTGAAACGAAACAACTGACCAAACAGTACGGGACCCAAAAGAGCGTGGCGGAGCTGAACATCCATGTTCAAAGAGGCCGCATCTACGGTCTGCTGGGCCGAAACGGAGCCGGAAAAACCACCACCATGAAGATGCTGCTGGGCCTGGCCCAGCCCACGTCAGGGAAGGTGACGATCTGGGGAAAGTCCCTGCTGGGCAATGAGAAGAAGCTGCTGCCCCGCATCGGCAGCCTGATTGAATCCCCCGGCTTTTATCCCAACCTGACGGGAACGGAGAACCTGCGCATTTTCGCTGCCCTGCGGGGACTGAAAAATCGGGGGGCTATTAAGAACGCCCTGGAGCTGGTGGGCTTGCCCTACCGGGATAAAAAGCTCTTTTCCCAATACTCCCTGGGCATGAAGCAGCGGCTGGCCATCGCCCTGTCGGTAATGCACGACCCGGAGCTGCTGATCCTGGACGAGCCCATCAATGGCCTGGACCCCATCGGCATCGCGGAGGTGCGTTCTTTCATCCGGGCGCTGTGCGACGAGCGGGGCAAGACCATCCTGATCTCCAGCCACATTCTCTCCGAGGTGGCACTGCTGGCGGATGACATCGGTATCATCGACCACGGTGTGCTGCTGGAGGAGGAGAGCCTTGCGGACCTGGAAGCCAAGAGCGACCGGTATGTCCGCTTCACAGTCTCCGACACGGGGCGGGCGGCGGAGGTCTTGAACAGTGCTTTCCACGAAAATCAGTTTACCGTACAGGACGGCCACCATCTGCGGCTGGATTCTTCCAAGGTCCCCGTGGAAAAGATCGTCTCCGCCTTTGTGCAGCGCGGCCTGGAGGTGTCGGAGGCCGCGACCGTGGAGGAAAGCCTGGAAGATTACTTCAAGCGGGTGACCGGGGGTGAGGGGATTGCTTAAGCTGATTTCCTGTGAGCTTCAGAAGCTAAAACGGAAGAAGTTCATTCCTTTTGTGATCCTCTCCGCGTTCATGTTCCCGCTCCCGTTGGCACTGATGATGCTGACGCCCCGCATGATGGAGCGGTACGACACGAAAGCCGAGCTCTTTGACGACTTTTATCAGTTTGTCCTGGGCTATGGGGTGGAGCTGCTTCTGCCCTGCGTCATCGGCGTCATCGCCGCCATGCTGTTCTTCATGGAGCGGGACAATGACACCTTCAAAAACCTGCGGACCATACCAGTGACCAGCACCCAGATGATTTTTGCTAAGATTATCGTCCTGTTCCTGTTCGGACTGATCTTCTGCCTGTCCACAGCCGCCGTCACCATTGTCTGCGGGAGCCTGATTGCCGAGGTGGGCGGGCTGGGCTATAAGCTGTGGGTGGCGGTGGAGATGGGAGTTTTCGTCACGGCGGGCACCCTGCCGCTGGTGGTGCTGGTGGTCTTTTTCAGCAGAACCTATATCTTTTCCGTCCTGCTGTGCATCTTTTACAGCGTGTTAAGCCTGACCGCCGAAAGCAGTTTCGGTGCCCTGCCGAAGTTTCTGTGCTGGCTGATGCCGATTCCCCTCACAAACCTCTGGTGCGCAGGGGATATGGTTCGGCACGGCGTCAAGGGCAGCTTGGGGGAACTGCAATACCTGATTCCCTCAACAATGCAGACCGTCTTGATTTTGAGTGCAATGACGGTCCTGTCCATTCTGCTGATTGACCGGCTGTATAAAAAGAGAGGGGGGAATTGAAATGCTGGTATTGATGAAAACCGAGTTTTGGAAACTGAAACGGTATCACATGGTCTGGGCAGGGGTTTTCCTGATGCTGCTGTCCGTCCTGCTGACCGTTTTCTCCACCACCGCCCAGGATGGAAGTGTATGGACCTTCTCCTTTTTCGTGGAGCAGGTCCTGAAGAACAACATTACAACAATTTTCCCCATGTGCATCGCTTTGATTACCGGATATATCATCAGCCGGGAGGGAACGGACGACACGCTGAAAAATATTCTGACGGTTCCCCTGTCGTTTCCCGCTCTGCTGGCTGGCAAGCTGGCCGTCTGCGGACTGCTCTCCCTGTTCCTGGGGATCGTCAGCACCGTGTTCACAGTGACGGCATCCTCCCTTTTGGGCTTTCCTGGCGGTGATTTTCCGGCAATTATGCAGGCCGGGTTGCAGATCACGGCCAACTGTCTGTTCCTTTATATCGCGGTTCTGCCAATCATCGCCATCGCCGCCCGCATTCCAAACGGTCACTTGATTGGAGCGGTTGTTGCCTTTGTTTACGGCTACGGCGGGATGTTCGCGGCGGGGAACATGACCCTGGCGAATTTGTATCCCGTGACCGCAAGTATGGGGCTGATTGGATACCGCAGCTATGATGCGGCTGTCCACTGGAATCCGCTGCTATGTATGTTCAGTTTGCTGGCCGCTTTGCTGATTGCCGCCGCTTTTGTGGCGACAGCGAAAAAAGGCGCAGCTCCAAAGACAGCAAAAAAGCCCAAACGGGTCATCACAAAAAAAGGTTGGTAAGGAGTGTCAAACAACATGAAGAAAAAATTGAAAATCACAATAGGCATCGTTGCTGTCCTGCTCATCGGTCTGATCGGCTTTTGCGCATGGTTCCTCTCCGGCTCCGGCAGCACCGAGTATTACGCCCAGATCGACAACACCAAGGTGGAACAGGTGGATTCCAACGGAGGTGTCATTAACTTCAAAGGCGACCTGCCCTATTCCTACACGCTGCTGTCCTATGACGAAAACGGGAGCAAAAAAGAGATCACATTTGGAACATCCAGAGAACTGCGGGAGGGGGCCTTTATCCGTCTGACCGTCATGCCGGTCCGGGGCGTCCTGGACTGGAGCGAGGTACAGTATGACGAGCTTCCGGCAGCAGTACAGAATCATTATTCTGCTCCATCGGATGATGAAGGGTAATTTCAGCGAATAACAGAAGCTCTATCCATTTAGGGCTCAGAGCCTATCCCGAAATGATCCGCACACAGCTTGCTGGTATCTTTTCCGTCATGCAGCGCCGCTTCCCCTTGAAATCCACAAAGGATTCCTGCGGGAAATCGGCTTCGCCTGACGAAAAATCTGGCGGCGCAATCTGCGCACGTCTCATTATGGGATAGGCTCTTATTCTCACTTTGCCGGATGAACAAGCAATTTCTAAACTCCTCGGATCGGATTCCGGAATATTGGGCATGGTGATTGCCGCCGTCATCGGCTGCATCACTTTAATTCCGGGATTTGTCGCGTTTCCGCTTGCAGCGTCCCTGCTCGCCGCCGGAGCGGGGTATGCGCAAATTGCTGTTTTTATTTCTACCCTTGTTTTGGCAATTATCATGGAAAGAACGACTACAAAAGAAGGTTCGGAAGCTGTCTGCAAAATGGCATTCCAGCAGACGGATGAAAAATAATGTGGTCGCAATGTCACTGCCTTTTGTGATATCGTTATAGTCGCAAGTTACCAGAACCAATAGCTGGTTCTTTGCTCCCGTTATCCACTGCCCATAGAAATTTGATAACGGCTCATCGATAGGCTGGATACTTAGGAATCACTGAAAAAGGTCTCGAAAATCTTTGCTTTATGGTGATAAGGAGGTATTTACAACAACTTATCATTAACGCTGGCAAACAGAAGCAGAGAACCTATCACTTTCATGAGTGATTGATTCTCTGCTTTTCTGTTGCGCAATAGAACGTGGTTAAAAAACCGACTTGGATTATTATGGTTCCGCCCGCAGGCGTGATAAAGTTTTTACTCGATTTTTTTTCAAAAAAATCGCAGGAGTCCAGAGGACAGCGTCCTCTGGTGCTCGCCGCATAGGCGAGAAAGGGCTAGCGCCGTCCGCCGCCCCGGCCAGCGCCGCCGCCGCGTCCGCCGCCACCGCCGAAGCCGCCTCCACGGCTGCCGCCACCGAAGCCACCGCCACGGCTACCGCCGCCAAAGCTGCTACCGCCCCTAGAGCGTCCGCTGCCGCTGCGCGGTTGGCTTGACCGGCCAGCGCCGCCGCCGCGTCCACCGCCGCCACCAAAGCCATTGCCGCGACTGCTGCCGCCAAAGCCGCCGCCTGAGCCGCCAAAGCCGCCAAACCCGCCCGGCCTGCCGAAGCCTCCGCCAGTGGGAGGACGGTGATGGCGCGGCGGGGGAGGGGGCGGTGGTGGTGGACGGTGATACCGCCTGGGGCCGAAAAGGCCGCCCCAGAAGGTGCGCCGTGGGGGAGGGGGCGTATAGCCGCCCCCGTAGTACCGCCGCGTCCGCCGGGGGCGGAGCATTGCGCCGGCAAATACCAGCATCAGCATCAATGCAGCGGCCATCAGCAGCACGGCGTTCCCAAGCCCGCCGCCCCGATTTTTCGGCTGTGGCGCAGGCTGCGTGGGGATTTGCTGCGGCGCAGTAATGCCGCTTTGGACAGGGGAGCTTCCTGACGGAGACTGCCCGTATTGCTGGTATAGGGCTTCGATTTCCTCACAGAACGCGTTGTAAACCTTTTTAACGCCTGCGTCATAATCCGCTCGCGCAAAATCCGGTTCCAGCGATTCGTCCAAGATATCCTGTACGCGGTTTGTGTCCAGATAGCGTCCGAGCTCGGCACTGGGCATCGCATAATAATCTTCATCGGCAACAGCGAGCGTCAGTACCAGCCCGTCTTCGATCGCCCACTCATCAAAGACTGCGTTGCAGAATTCGTCGAGCGCGTAGGTCCCTGTGTAGTCGGTGGTGATCACAACGACCGATGTACCCGTATCATAGGCGGTCGTGCCGCCGCGCTCGTTCAGGCTGTCTACCGTCCCGGCGTCCAGCACCTGCGCGTTGTCAACAATGTAGCCCGAAGTAGGGGCAGGCGGGATGCCCGCAGCAGCTGCGAAAGCGGTCAGCGCCGCCAGCAGCAAAGGCAGGCCCAGCAGCTTTTTTTTCATTTCCCGATCCTTTCGTTTGCCCATCGCGGCAGCGCGCCGCCCGACAGGGAGCCGAGCGCCCGCGTCAGCGGGTCGCGCTCGAGCAGGCGGTTGTATGCCGCGGCTTTTTCATCATAATAGCTGTCAAAACGGAGATGGCTTTCATATTCGCTAAAGGAGGCCATCTGCCTGTCCCAGCGCTCCTGCGCGGCAGCGTCCCCAAAGGAGGGGGAGAGGCCGGAAAAAGCGGAGGAAAGCCCGTCGTGGGCCGCTTTATATTCATAAATGGTCGACGCTTCATCCAGCTTTGCCCAGGCGTTGGCGGCGGCGCGTTTGCCGCCCTCGTCCGCGTCCGAGCCTTCCAGCAGGCGGAGCAGGTTGTAGCCGATTTCGCGCAGCTCAAGCAGGTCGTCCTGCATGGAGAACCCAGCCGTCCCATGGAAGAAGGCTTCCTCGGCGGCGGCACGTATCTGTTTCAGCTTCCAGCTGCCGCCGCCCAGCACAGAAAGCACTGCCGCCAGCACGAGCACCAGCGCGGCAGTTGACCTTTTTTTCAGCCGTTTCACGGCAGTCCCTCCTTACCGGGTGGAAATTTCGAGCAGCTTTTGCTTGAGCTCGCCCTCGAGCTTGCCGAGCTCTTCCTCGGCGGCGGCGCGCTTCTGCCGCCCCTCCGACTGGATTTTCAGCACATCGTCCAGCGTTTCGATCAGGCTGCGGTTGGTCTGCTGGAGCGTCTCGATATCCACAATGCCGCGTTCGCTTTCCCTGGCCGCTTCGATAGTGCCCATTTTGAGCGCCGCAGCATTCTTTTTCAGCAGTTCGTTGGTCATGTCGGTTACGGCGCGCTGGGCCTGTATGGCCTGCTGCGAGTTGGCGAGCCCCAGCGCCAGCACCATCTGGCTTTTCCACAGCGGGATGGTATTCACGAGCGAGGACTGTATTTTTTCCGCCATCATCGCGTCGTTGTTCTGCACCAGGCGGATCTGCGGCGCCATCTGGATCGAGATGGTGCGCGTCAGCTCGAGGTCGTACAGCTTTTTTTCAAACCGGCCGCACAGGTCGTCGAAATCGCGCGCGGCCTGCGCATCCTCGGGGAGCCCGGAGGACTGTGCCTTTGCCAGCAGGGCGGGCAGCTCGGCGCCGCGCGCCTCGGCGAGCTTCTGCTTGCCCGCGAGGATATACATGGACAGCTCCTTAAAATAGACAAGGTTCTTTTCGTACATCTTATCGAGCATTTTGATGTCCTTGAGCAGTGTGACCTGATGCCCTTCAAGGGCGCTGGTGATGCGTTCAACGTTGGTTTCAGCTTTGGAGTATTTGAGCTTCATCTCGTCCAGCTGGTTCCCGGCTTTTTTGAACAGGCCGAAAAGGCCCTTGGGCTGTTCGGCGGTCGCGTCGAAGCCTTTCAGCTCGGTGACAAGGCCAGTGATCATGTCGCCCACTTCGCCGAGATCCTTTGTGCGCACGCTTTCCAGCGCAGCGCCGGAGAAGTCGGCAATTTTTTTCTGGCTTGCCGCGCCGTAGTTCAGGATCATTGCGGAGTTTTTGAGGTCGATCTGCTGGGCAAAATCCTGTACCATTTTACGTTCTGCGTCGCTGAGCGGGGTATCCTCGACCGTAACCGGCGCGGCGGCGGTTTCTTCCGGCTTTTCCTCTGCCGGGGCGAAGTCCAGTGTCAGGCTGGGCGCTTCCACGCTGCCCAGGTCGTTCAGTAATTTTTCATCCATTTTTCAGTTCCTCCCTTTTTATTTGTTTATTTGCAGCCCTGTCCTGCACCCGGCCCCTGCGCGGGGCGGCGCCAGAGGGACTAGTCCCTCTGGACTCCCTTTCTCGCCTGCGGGCGGGACGATGGATACGCAGAGGCTTTCTCTGAGATGATTTCAGTTCAGTGCGTCGCTTTTCAGCATGTCTTTTAGAACTTCGATATCGGTAGAGATATCGAGTGCCTCGCTTTCAAACAGGCTGTCCAGCTGGTTTTCAAACGCTTTCGCGATGGTTTCGGCATTCTGCTCGACCTCCCGGCGGAGTTCGGCGGCATTTGCGCCCTGCCGCTGTTCCATGCGTGCGTAAGCGGACAGGATTTTGATGGAGGTCGGCAGGTAATATTCGGCGAAGCGGCGGATCTGGCGCGCTTTTTCGGGGTGCTCGGAAACTTCCCGCAGGATGCCGCCGCCTGCACGTTCCATGCGCCGGATGCACGCGGAAAGCGGCTCGTCCTCAATGAAGTCGTCCAGCTGCGGGAGCAGGGCCAGGTTTTGGCGCACGTTGGAAAGCATGGCGTCGGTTGCGGCTTCGCCGGTGCGGATGGGCTCTTCTGGCGCGGGGAGATAGGCGACGGTGGGCGGGAACAATTTTTCTCCGATCTGGTAAGCGATCAGGGAAAGCACCGCTGCGACGGCGAGCGCCCACAGCCGGTAAAGCGGCAGCAGCAGCGCGGCAGCGGGCCAAACCGCAGCTGCGAGGTAGAGGGGCCACGGAGACGCAATTTTTTTTTCGATGCGCTTTTCCGGCATTTGTATCAACTCCTTTGCTCTTATTTTACACCATATTGGCACATGAAGCAAGTAAACAACTTATTAACAAGGGATTCCTGCGCTTTAACAAAGGGACACTGCGCGGCGGGCGGAAAAACGAAAAAATCGCCGGACAGTGTGAAGTAGTATATTAAATGCAAGAACGGTAACAACCGTTTCTTGCATTTATTTTTTTCACAAAAAAGGCCGGAAAATCAGCCGGGAGGGTTCCAAAATGAAGAAAAAATGGGAAGTGCGCTATTTCGTGACGGCGGTTGCAAGCGTTCCGGTTTACAAGGTGTACAGCAAGACGGAAACTTACCGGCAGGCCACAAAGCCCGGCTGGGGAACCGTGGAATGGTACAGCGCGGCGGACGGCTACAAGAACCCTGTTGCCCGTGATCGGAGCGACAAGACCCAGCAACTTTGCTGTGACGAAGATTGTTCCGCTGACCTCTACACGAAGAACGGCGGCTATTTCGGAATCCACGCCTATGAGGAAATCGACACAAAGGAAATGCCGAAACAGGCGGAGTGCGCGGCGATCATTTTAAGCGATTCCTGCGGCCTGACCTTCTGGGCGGAGGATTTCAGCCAGATTCACATTTTCGTTTCCTATGATGAAAACGGTCTGATCGACACATACCGCGTGGAATATGGAGATTCGCCAGTTTATGACGGGGAAGTTGAAATTTCCTTTGATGATCTGTACCAGCGGGCGGAAGATGACTGGAAGGAAACTTACCGGGCGGAACTCCCCGGAACCGTGGAATATCAGTTTAAGCAGGAAGCGGACAAGCTGGCACAGGAAGCCGGGGAAACTTGGATGAACGCGGAAGAGCGGGAACAGTTTCGGCGGGTATGCCACAAGATCGACGGAATCAAGAGCGCGTGGGACTTCCTTTGCGCAATGCCGTTGCTTGAACACGATTACGACAAAAAGATTATCGGCGCGGCGCGAAAATTCAAAAAATGCTTTAATTTTGCGCAGTATGAAAAGCCGCAGGAAGCGGCCCGGCGTGAAGAACTGATGGAAGATTACAAAAAATATGAGTTTGCGACGGAGGACACCGACACCACAGAACCGGGCGCAGAACAGACCGCGAAACCCGTTGAAGCGGAAGCGGCAAGCGCCACGGGAGCAGACAACACAGCGGCGGAAACCGGGAAGCGGGGCCAGCCGGGGGAGCAGAAAACCGAACAGAAAGCGGGCGGCGGGGCCGGACCCCCGCCGCCCAGCAGGTGAAGAAGGGGGTGAAACCGTGGCGAGAAAATACAGATACATTGATTTTGAGGACAGAAAGCGCATTGCGCGGCTGTGGTCCATTGGAACGCCTGCGCAGGCCATAGCGGAAGAGATCGGGACGGACCCGGCCACAATTTCCCGCGAACTGCGGCGGGGGTATCCGGGGAAGGACGGGAGAAACAAGCGCCCCGCATATAACCCGGTGATTGCTCAGAAGGCCGTTGACGCTGGGATTGCCCGCAGGGGCCGAAAGCGTGGGACGGGGCCGGGGGTGGCCGTATGATCGGCGCGGATTTCTCCCGGACCTGCGAAGGGTGCGAACACGTGGTAACTGAGCCGTGGGCGAAGGGCCAGACAAGTTACAGGTGCTTTGCGGAAGGGCGGTGCAAGGGGTACACGGTAGGGATTGAACGGTTTCTTCCGTATGTCCCCGCATGGTGCCCGAAACTGGAACGAAAGGAGCGGGACGAAGTGAAACCGAAAAAGAAGAGCGCGTTCCCGGACTGGACCGGCCCGGCCTATATGATCGTTTCCAGCGGCGGGAAGGACGGCAAGCGCCCCGTCTGCAAGCCATACCAGAAAACGGAACAGGACCTTCTTTCCCTGCGTGTGACAGTGGAAATTGCCGGGGGTTTCCCCGTCCTGTTCTCCCAGCATATGAGCCGGGAGGCCGTGGAGGCCGAACGGCTGGAAGAGGACCGGCGCGCGGCGTGGACGAACGCCCTTGAATTTGCAAAGCAGTTATGGAAGGACGGGACACATAGGGAATTTGTGGTTGCTTTCAGGCCGGAAAACCCGAACGTTGGGACGGAAGCCGTCTGTATATACCGGCGCTTCCAGCAGGTTTCAGCAGAAAAGGCGGTGTAATGATGGACAAGCCGAAAAGCCTTTACCTTGTGAAAAATTCGAGCGGGCGCACGCTCCACGTATGGGCCGCGTCCAGCACTCAAGCAAAGCGGATTTTCTGCAAGGAATATGGGATTCGTCCAGGTGATTACTGGTGCGGCCTGTCTGACCTAACCGCCCGGAAGCTGACCCCGGCAGAAGTCGAAGCGTGGGAGGCGCAGGCGGAAGCAGACCGCGACACGCTGGTTTTCATCAAGGGAATGTTGGAGATCGGCGCGAAAGCCTACGCAGAAAGGGGGCGGGCTGTGTGAGCGCTTGCCGTGGGTGCGGCTGTCCTATTGACTGGATACGCACGACAGCCGGGCGGAATATGCCCGTGGACCCCGAACCCGTCTTTGTGGTAGAGGGCGGCGGGAATGACCGTTTTGTAACAGATGAAGGCGAAGCGATAACCGGGCGCGTTGCCCGCCCGGAAGAGGAAAGCCCCGCCCTTACCGTGGCGTTTGTTCCGCATTGGAAAAACTGTCCGAACGCGGCGGAGTTTCGGCGGCGGAGGTAAGAAAGATGGAAGAATTAGAAAGAATGTTTGAACTGTTCCCGGAAAAGGAGTATCCGAACATAAATAGCGCATTTAGGAAACTACACGCAAACCTTATGTTTCGTTCGGAGCGGGCTATGGTATCTATTTCGGGCGGCGCGGACAGTGACGTTATGCTGGATATGATTCAAGCGTTGAACCCAGCGAAGAATTACCCGTTCGCAGAAATTCATTTTGTATGGTTCGACACGGGGATTGAATACACAGCCACAAAGCAACACCTAAAGGACCTTGAAGAAAAGTACGGAATAACGATTGAACGGAAAAGAGCAAAAACGCCCGTTCCGCTGGGGTGCAAAACATGGGGGCAACCGTTTATATCAAAGCAGATTAGCCAGTATATAAGCCGCCTGCAAGCACACGGTTTCCAATGGGAAGATGAACCGTTTGAAGTGCTTTATGATCGTTACCCGAACTGCAAAGCGGCCCTGCGCTGGTGGTGCAACGCGTTTGGCGTTGGAAGTATGGTAAACATTGAAAGGTGCCGCCTTCTGAAAGAATTTATGGTTGAAAACCCGCCGCAATTTCCGATTTCAGACGGTTGTTGTAAAGGGGCCAAAAAGGACGTTGCGAACGACTACATGAAAGAACTGAAAGCGACAATAAACATGGTTGGGATACGAAAAGCGGAGGGCGGCGCGCGGGCTACGGCGTACAATAGCTGTTTTTCGGAGCCGTCAAAGAAAGGCGAAGCGGCAAAATTCCGCCCGCTGTTCTATTTCACAGATCAAGACAAGGAATTTTACTGCCAGCGGCGCGGCGTTGTTCATTCTGACCTTTACGAAAAATACGGATTCAAGCGTACCGGGTGCGCCTGTTGTCCGTTTGGAAGCAGGTTTGAACAAGAGTTGCAGGCCGCAGAACAGCTTGATTCGGGGCTTGCGGCGGCGGCAAAAAATATTTTCGGTGCGGCGTATGAGTATACGCGGGCATATCGGGAGTTCAAAGCAAAGCGTGAGGCAGAACGAAAAGCGCAAGGGCAGACAAGTTTGTTTTAAGGAGGGAACGGCCACGAAGAAGGTAAAAGAAAAAGCCCCTGACTTATTCGCAAAGACGCAGACCGCCGAAACGCGGGCGCACGTCGTTTCCGATGATTGCGCGTGGCACGCTGTAATGAAGCTGGCAGAACAACACGGTTTCATTTTGCAGGCCGCAGGGGGTACGGCGTTCTTATCCACGCAGAAAAACCAGATCGAATACAAAGGCGTTCTGGAATACCTGCAAATTCAGCGCATGAACGGCCATTGTCCCCGTGAATTTGGCTTTCCGGGCTGTACGGTGGCCCCGATGGCGGACAAGCCGGAACTGATTTGTTCAAATCCGGCCTGCGAAGTGGTGAAGAAGAAGGAGCGCACGCCGGAAGAAGAGGCGGCGGACCTGTTTATTTGCCTGACAATCGGCCTTTCTGCGGAGCAAATGCGCCGGACGCTTGCGGAGATTGACCGCACGATCACAGAAGCCGAACGGGAGGCATTGGAAGAGTTGGAAGCCCGGAAACGGGACCAAAATATTACATAAAGGAGAAAACAACTATGGAACGCAAACTTGGAGCATTGAAAAATGGCCGCGTATTCAATTACGCGGGGGTGAACTGGGTTAAGCTGGACGATCTGAACGGCGGCGCGCTGGTGCTTTCGGCGGATTCCCTGTTTCGGCGGGCCTTTGACACGGAGGGCAAGAACAACTTTGCCGTGTCCAGCCTGAACCGGGAACTGAACGGCGATTTTCTGGAAGCGCTGTGCCGGGAGGGCGCGAAGAAGGAAGATTTCGTTCCGCTGGTGCTGGACCTGACTTCCGATGATGGAATGAAGGACTACGGCGTAACAAGCGCAATGATCGGCCTTCTGACCTGTGAACAGTTCCGCAAATACCGCGCCTTGATTCCGAACCTGAACGAGGAAGATTGGTGGTGGTTGCTTACGCCTGATTCCTGTTTGCCGCAGTACGGCCATTTGGTGCGCTACGTCCTCACTGACGGCACGCTGAGCAACGCGCACGCTTGCAACGGCGACGGGGGCGTGCGTACGCTTTGTATCCTGAAATATGGAATCTTGGTATCTGTGGAGCCGGAGCCGGGCGAAGAGCGCGCCGCAGAAATGAAAAAGCAGGCGGAAGAAGCCATTGGCAAGATCAAGGCCGTTTTGGACGGGCTTTCCCCGGAAGTCCGCGCGCAGGCCGCAAAAGGGGCGCCGAACGCATTTGCGCGGGTTGCCACGGAAGAAATGTTTCGTTCCATGTTTGGCATTGACCCGGAGAAAATGCGCCCGCGCGCCGCAGGTGAACAGAAAGAGGAATGAACCGTGAACAACTACCAGCAGATCACGAAAAGCATGGAAGCGCTGGGGGCCTTTCTGCGGTCCCTGCCCGTGGTTGAAGGGCCATGGGACACGGAATTTCAGGCGCGCTTCTGCGCCGTGTGTCCCGCTGAGAACTGCGACAGTTGCCCGCATGGAGCGGCCCGCAACAATCCCGTGTGGTGGTTGGGACGTGAAGCGGCGGCAGACGGTACACCCGAACCGCTGGCATTAAACCAGCGCAAAACAATCGGGCTGAACACAAGCAAGTTTGAATTTTTATTGCTGGCCTTGCATGAAGTAACCGCCCCGCTGATCGGAAAAGAAACTTTTCAAATTATAGCGGAAAAGGACACGCAATCCCCGGACATTCGCATTACATACAAGTTTCCTGAGTAGTTTCCCGGATTTGACAGCCTATAAAAATTTGATTTGACAGTAGCGGTAATTCGGATTCGGTAAAGTAGGCTTCAAACAAGCCGGGGCGTGAAATATCCGCCGTGTGAATATCCGTGTTATGCCGTATGAAGTCCCATACATTCTGTTGCAAATCCAGATTCAAACGGCGTGCGTCAATACGGTATCGGAAGTATGGCATAAAACTTCCCCCTTTCCCTTGCATTATATCACAGTTGAAGAGGAAACGGGGAAAGAAAATGCAATTACACAACAGAACATGAAAAACCGCCCTGCGCACGCTTCCGACAGCAGGCGCAGGGCGGCTTCCAAAAGATTTTTGCCGCGTGAAAACAACTATAAAACCTGCAAATATTATAACAAAACGCGCGGCAAAAGTCAAGAGATCAAGCCGCCTTTTCGGCGGCGTGCGGGCTTGTAATGGGTATTATCCTTGCCGCGAAACATAAGCCATTCAGAAGAACCATGCAGGCGTTCCGGGGACCTCCATTCCCCTTGCCATGATCGGGAAGCGCACACGATCAAGAGAACGGGCGCGGGCGGTCCCGCTCCAATGATAAAACCCGTTACGGCCATTCCACGAAGGGAGAACAGGCCGTGAAAAAATCCTTCATGCGTGAAAAGGTGATTCATTGCGGGAAAGATTATTTGTCCCCTGAGATATTCCCCTATACCGGGACACAACAGCAGGCCGTGAAGGGGAAGAGGGGAAAGAAAAAGAAGGTTTCAGAACCGAAACAGAAGAACTTGAACGACAAGCGGGCAAAGCGGTATTTCATCCAGCTTGCCAACGCAAATTTTGGGGAAGGGGACCTTGCCGTTCACCTGACCTACGCCCCGGAATTTTTGCCGGATTCATATGAAGAGGCCATAAAGATTGTAATAAACTTCCTGCGCCGGGTGGCCTACCTGCGGAAGAAACGCGGCCTTCCCCCGCTGAAATATCTTCTGATAACGCAGATGGGGCGGAACGGCAAAAGAATCCACCATCATATTTTGATGAACGGCGGGCTTGACCGGGACGAAGTGGAAAGCCTGTGGTGGAAAGTCAAGGAATCGAAGAAGAAAAAGCGCCCTGCGGTTATGTATGGATGGGCCAACGCGGACCGCTTGAAGCCGAACAAAAAGGGCATTGCGAATATGGCCGGTTACATGGTGCAGGATTCCACTGGAAAGAAACACTGGACACAATCGCAGAACTTGGAAAAGCCGTGGTATAGACCGCCGAACGATAAAAAATATACCCGCAGACAGCTTGCGAAGATTGCCAAACTTCCCCCGGATTCTGAGGAATACCGCGCTTTCTGGGAAAAGCAGTATAAGGGCTGGGAACTGGTGGAGGCTGAACAGCAGTATGTGGAACAGTCCGGGTGGTATTTCTATCTGACAATGCGGCGGAAGTGTTAGAAAGGAGGCGTGGCCGTGATTATCGGCCTCCATGATGCAGACAAGGACCCGTACATTCGGACAGGACGGCGGCGGCAGAAAGCGGAATTTCCGAACTATGCCCTGATGAAAATATCAGCCTACCATAAAAGCCGGGGTGACACGGTGGAATGGTGGTCCCCTATGCTGACAGATCGGTTCGACAAGATTTATTCAAGCAAAGTGTTTGACTTCACGGAAGAAAACCCGTACTTGCCGGACTGGGCCATTCGCGGCGGGACTGGTTACACAGATATTCCGCTAAATCAGGAATTAGACCCGGAAATTGACGCGGTTTTTCCTGATTACAGCATTTACCCGGCCTGTGATTATGCCATTGGGTTTCTAACGCGCGGGTGCCCTAACCGTTGCCGCTGGTGCGTTGTACCGCAGAAGGAAGGGGCGGTAAGACCGTATAGGGCATGGAAAGACATAGTACGCCCGGACAGCAGGAAACTTGTGTTGATGGACAACAATATTCTTTCCTGCGAATACGGAATTTCACAGCTTGAAAGCCTGATCGGGAGCGGGTACGCAATAGACCTGAATCAAGGCATGGACGCGCGGCTTGTGGATGATCGAATAGCGGGGATACTGGCCCGCCTTACATGGATTCGTTTTATCCGTTTTAGTTGCGATCAAATACCGCAGATTGAAGCGATTATGAACGCCGCTGACCTTCTGAGGAAACACGGGGTAAAGCCTTACCGGCTGTTTGTATATATGCTGGTAACGGACGATTTAGAAAACGCCGCCTTCCGGGTGGAACAGATAAAGCAGTTAAAGGGAATCAGCATTTACGCACAGCCTGAGAGGAACCCGCGAAAAGGCATTATGCCGAACGCGCTTCAAAAGGAATTTGCACAGCGCTTTGTTTATGGCCGGTGCTATCTGAAAGAAAGCTGGGCGGAATACCTGTCCAGACACACGGAAGGGAGGTTGCACGCATGACGCAGGAAGCGCTATTGCAGAAGATCAAGCACATTCAAGCGCTGGCCGAAAGAGGCGAACGCGGGGAAAAGGACCGCGCCCGCGAATTACTGGCCCGCCTGATGGAAAAATACAGCCTGACAGAAGCGGACCTTGAAAACGAGCGGGCGGAAACGGCGTGGTTTACATACCATGACGAACTTGAACGCCGGATTCTGCAACAGATCATTTACGCGGTTACGGGAAAGCCGTCTTTCGGGTGCGTTGGAACATACACCAATAGGAAGCGGAAAAAGCGTGGCGTGGAGTGTACGGCGGCGGAAAAACTGGAAATTGAGGCGAACCACGCCTTTTTCTATGAAGCCGCGAAAAAGGAAATGGAAGTATTTCTATACGCCTTTTACATGAAAAACGGCCTGTTCCCTTCTGGCGATAAGGTAGAAACGAAGGAGTGGGAAGAACTGACCCCGGAACAAAAAGAAGAAGTGCTGAAAGCCTCCATGATGGCGGAAGGCATGGAACGCCACACGCTGAGAAAAGCGCTGGGGGACGGTTCGGGACACGAAGGGGGAGGTTTGAACGATGGATGAAAAAGAAGAACTGCGGGAAATGTACCGCGCGGCGGCGGTTATCAAAGAAATTTGCAACCGCAGAACGGAAGATGATTCGTGTCACAAATGCCCGTTTTACTTCATGTGCTGTGCGGAACCGTATTCGTGGGAGATTCCAGAAGGCGGGGAGGCGGAATAAATGGAGGAGCGGGAAAAGATCGTGTTCTACACGCCGGAAGGGGCGCTTGCCTGTCATGGAAGCTATGACGCGGCGGTTCGGCGGCTGTTTGAGTTGGAGAACCAGCGCCGTCCGAAAGAACGCTATACCGTCCGGGGAGTGGGCGGGAAGCCGTTTCCGCGCCGGGGAATTGAACTGGTGCTTGGAAGGCTGTATGAGTACGAACGCGAACCGGGGAAGTGAGATAGGCGCATGAACAGAACGGAATATATGCGAAAGCAGATTGACCGCCAAAATGAACTTCTGCGGGAGAAATTCAAGGGGTTAGAGCGTGACCCGGATATTTGGAACCTTGAATATATGATTTGCAGTATTCAGCCGGGTTCGCTGGCATGGAGAAGCGGGCAAATTAGGACCATACGCCGGGCAATCCGCGCCTTGGAGCGGGAGAACAAGGAAAGGGGGCACAAATAATGCGGACAAGCGAAACGGCGGCGGAAGCTGTGCGCAGGTACAAAAACGCAATAAACAACGCGCAGGGCCATTCTTTCGAGGGGTACATAAAAGCCGCCTGCGCCCTATACGCCCAGCAGGGCCGGGCGGAGATCGACAAAACCCCGGAGCCGTTCAGGGTAACGGCGAAGGACAGGAAGAACGGGACCTTTTCGGGCCGCTTCACAGCCCGCGCACAGCCGGACTTTCAAGGGACCTTGGACGGCGGGCGCTCTATTGTGTTTGAAGCGAAGTACACCACCACGGACCGCATGAAGCGGGCGGCGGTGACAGACGAACAAATGAAGTGCCTGCAACACCACCACGAACGCGGCGCGCTTGCGGCGGTCTGCGTGGGGATTCAGAACAATTTCTTCTTTGTCCCGTGGCTGATTTGGGACGATATGAAGAACCTGTTCAAACGGCAGTATGTAACGGCGGGCGATCTGCAAGACTTCCGCGTGAAATTCAACGGTTCGGTCCTCTTTCTGGACTATGTGGGCCAGATCGGCGGAAGATGGATAAGCGGCGCGGATTGTTCCCCGGACAGATGGAGAACGAAGGGAGGCGCGAAAAGTGAGTAAGCGCAAAGGACTTCACAAATACAAGCGGTCCATTCGGGTTTTGCCGCAGACTTCCTATAATCTGGACCGTTTGGCGGACCTGTCCGGCCTGAAAACGCCGGGGCGCGTAGTGGACAAGCTGGTTCGTGAAAAAATGCTGTCCCTGCGGACCTTTGAGGAAAGGAGCGGGAAAGGCAAGCCGTGAGCCGGAAGAAGTGCCCGAACTGCGGCGGGAAGATTCCTGAAACGCTGGACCTGTGCCCGGCCTGCATGAAGGCGGCGGGCGTGGGGCCGGTGGAGTTAGAGGCGGCGGAAGAACTGCGGGACATTGCGGCGGTTCTGTCCATTACCGCAGAAACGGATGGAAACATAAAAGAAGCCCTGCAAGGGATTTTGAACATTGCTGAAAGGCTGGAAAGGAAGGGAAAGTGAACATGGAATTTTTACGATTCATCTTTTCGAGTTTTTGGGTTTGGGCCGGTTTTCTGGTGCTGGTGGCCGTGGTTCTGAGCGGCGCGGCGGAACTGGTGAAAGCCTGCAAGCGAAACCGCAAGATCACGGCGTATAGAATCGGTGAGCGTTACCACGTAACAGTTGAGAACGCAACCAGAAAGGACGCGGCGGAGGCGGTGCGCTTACAAGGGGGAGAGGGAAAAGAGGGCGCGGAAAATGCTTGAACTTGTACCTGTTACCCTTGCGGAAGCGAACGCATTTGTAGAGCAAAAGCACAGACACCATGGGAAAACAGCGGGCCACAAATTCAGCGTTGCCGTAGGGGACACGGAAACGGGGGAAATCGTGGGCGTTGCGATTGTCGGAAGGCCGGTTTCACGCTTTCTTGATGATGGGTGGACGCTGGAAGTAAACCGGCTTTGCACAGACGGGACAAAAAACGCCTGTTCAATGCTGTATGCGGCGGCGTGGCGTGCGGCCCGCGCTATGGGATACAAGAAGCTGGTTACATACATTCTTGACAGCGAAAATGGAACCAGCCTGAAAGCGGCGGGGTGGAAGTGCATAGGACAGGCCGGGGGCCTGCGGTGGACCGGGAAGCGCCGCCCGCAGGTTGATTTGTGCCCGGCGCAGATGAAAATTCGATGGGAGGTTTCAACCGGTGAATAACCCGAAAGAGCGGGAGCGCGGGAAAGTCCGCGTGTTGCTGGACCGCTTCAAGGTAAACGACAGCGAAGTTTTTTCCGCCGTGATTGACGGCCTGACGGCGGCGGGGTATGACGTGGAAATTGCGCGCGGGTTCACCCTGGGCGGCGTTCTGGGGGAGCCGGTGCCGCAGGGGGACATTATCACAGTTTACAGGAAGGGGCAGTAACAATGGCAGGGTACAAGCCAAGAATCACACTTTGCCGCCTCCACACGGGCGGGAAGAGTATTGCGGAACTGCGGGAGCGATACAAGGGGCAGGGCCTTACATACCGGGAATTGGAAACCGTGAAAAAGTCCCTTGATCTGTTCGACGGGGTAACGCTTCACCTTTCCCAGTGGGAATACGACGGCGGGAAAGACTACCACGTTTTAAGCTGGGAAAAGTCCGTTGACGCGCAGATGAAAGAGGCCACATATTGGGCCGAACAGACAAACCCGTTCCCGCGCTATCTGGACAACCGGCCCGCTTTTGAAGCGGACTGGGAAGCGGGAGAGTATGACCCCGGCTGTCCCTTCATCTTCTGGCCGGAGGACGTGGAAGAACTGGCCGTGATTCAGGAAGAGCAAAAGGAAGAGCGGAAGGAGGAACCCGCAGACGATGGCGAAGCGAAAGAAGAAGTTCCGCCACGGTGGCGGCAGATTAAGGCGAAGCAGGCCAGACGCAAGCGCCGGAAGAAGCGTTAAGCGGGCGGCGGTTCCCGCAAACCCGCTGAAAAAGCAACTGGAAGCGTTAAACGCCCTGCGGCCCGTAATGGAGCGGGAGAAGGAAAGGAGGGCTGGACGTGCCGGAAGTACAGTTGAAGGAAGGAACTGTGTTCGAGGCGGTGGACAATCTGAGGAATAAATTCCTTTACCGTTTCGAGCGGGTGGACCGCGCGGACGGCCCGGACCGGGCGTATAAGCTGTGGAACCTGACAACTAACGAAGCGACGGAAGTTGAAAAGGCATGGTTCGGACAGCGAAAAATTAGGAAGGTGGGACAATGAAATTTGCGGCTTTTAATGCCCGGTGCCCTTACGAACTGGGGGACAGAATCACGGGGACAGACGGGCAGGGGCACACGATCACGGACATTGTGGCCCTTCATTCCATGAAAACAATGACGGTTCGGTTTGTCTATGAACTGGACGGGAACGGGAAATTGGTTGCCCTGATTCCTGAGCCGCAGGAAGGGGCGGGAACATGAAAGCCTTTACCATTTACCAGCCTTACGGATACGCGATCATAGCGGGCTTGAAGCTGAACGAAACCCGCCCGCGCCGGACGAACATTCGGGGACGGGTAGCGGTCCACGCAGGGAAAAAGCGATTCAACAAGGGCGGATTTCAGGAACAGTTAATTGCAGAAATGGCCTATGGGAAGATACTCGAAAAAGAGTATGAACGGGGCGTTGAGCATTTGAAACAGGCAACAGAACTTATTTATGGCGCTGTGTTGGGAACCGTTGAAATTGTCGATTGCGTCCCCGTGGAAGAAATCGTTCACACGCTTTCGGAGCGGGAAAGGTTGCTGGGCGATTATTCGCCGGGCCGGTTCGCGTGGGTGCTGAGAAACCCGGTTGCCTTCTCCGCGCCGGTTCCGGCGAAGGGAAAACAGGGCTGGTGGAACTGGGATGGCGAATGAAATTGTAAAAGCGGCCCTTGATGGGGCGAAGATTACCATTGAATCCGATTGCTGGCCCCTGCGGAAGCGTGCGCAGGGAATCCGTATCAGCATGACAAAGCAGACGTGGAACGGCGTTCGCACGATGAACCGGGAAATCAAGTTTAGCGAACTGGCCGGGCTTGAAGCGCTGGAAGAGTTGGTGAACACGGAAGTTCGGGGAATGGCTGAGATCATAGAAACGGGCCGGTTCTTCACGGACAAATAGCGCCCCTCCGTCGAGCGGGACAAATCTAAAAGAAAGCGAGGAAAACAACTGTGAAAACCTTATCTTTTATCAACCTGAAAGGCGGCGTGGGTAAAACCATTTCGGCGGCAAACGTGGCCCACATTCTGGCAACGGTCCACGGCAAGCGGGTTTTGCTGGTGGACGGGGACAAGCAGGGCAACACTTCCCAGTATTTCCGACTGTACGGGGAACAGGACGGAACGGCGGCGCTGTTGATGGACCCGGCGCGGGACGTGCTGGAAACGATCTATTCCACGCAGTACAAGGGCCTTGACGTTATCACGTCCAATATGGACTTGTACGCCGCAGACAGGGCCATTTACGAAGATGTGGAGCGGGACACGTCCGGCGCGCTGAAAGCCGCCCTGCGGTGCGTGGGGGCCGATTATGACTATTGCGTGATAGACAACGGCCCAGCAGTTGACACGGTGGCCCTAAACGTCCTTATGGCTTCCAATGATGTGTTAATCCCTGTTCGGCCAGACGATTTTTCCTTTGCTGGGATGGCGGACCTTGTGGAGCAGATCAAGAGCGCGCAGGCGGAGAACCCGGCGCTGAACCTTGCGGGGGCCTTCTTCACACACTGGCAGAACCGGGACACGTTCAAACAGGCGCGGCAGGCGTTGGAGGAAAGCGGCCTTTGCCCGGTATTCAATACCGCGATCAACTACAACCCCAAAATTTCGGAAAGCACGTTTGCGGGTGCGCCGCTGTGCGATTTCGCCGGGCGAAGCTGGGCCGCGATTCAGTATAAAAAGCTGGTTGCGGAATACCTGAAAAGTTGACCGATTCGAGCAACAGGAGGGCGCACGATGGGAAAAACAAAATGGCACGTCTGTCTTGATATTGCGGGCGGAATCAAAAACGCAAAATCGCTGTGCGGCTGTATTGAGACGGACGGCGTAACGCTGAACACGGCGAAGGAGGTTCGGGACTTCCTGCGGAAACAGCTTGCTATGGGCCGTCGAGTTCTCCCGGTGGGGGAATGTGACAATTTCGACTATCAAACGGGGTGCAAGGGACACCCGGTAAAAGAACAGGGAGAAGGAGGAAAAGAAGATGGCGTTTGACATTATGAGCCTGAACCGCAACCGGGGCGCGGTCCAGCAGAAGAGCAAAACGGACGAACAGGCCGGACGCGGAACCCTGAAATACATAGACGTTGGCGATTTGGTCCCGTCTGAGAACAATTTCTATTCCATGCCTGCAATAGAAGAACTTGCAAGCCTGATCGAACTTGCGGGCGGCGTGAAGCAACCGGGGCTTGCGGTTCCGATGGGCGGCGGAAAATATAAACTTCTGGCCGGACACCGCCGCCGCCTTGCCTCCATTTTCCTTGTAGAACAGGGGAAAAAGGAATACCGGCAAATGCCCTGCATGGTGGAGGAAGTAGAGCGGGAAGAGGCCGGGACCCCGGAAGAGCGGGCGGAGGCGGACGAACTGCGGGAGATCGACGAAGAAATTCTTCTGATTGCTACGAACGGCCAGCGGGAAAAGACGGACTGGGACAAGGTGCAAGAGGCAACCCGTCTACGGGAACTGTTGGAGCGGAAGCGGAAGTTCCGCAGGGTTCCGGGGAAAACGCGGGAACTGATTGCAAAGAAACTGGGGACCACGCCCGCGCAGGTGGGCCGGTATGAGAGCATTTCAAAGCGGCTGTTGCCGGACTTCAAAGAAGAAATGCAGGCCGGGAAGCTGGGAATTTCCGTGGCCTATGAATTATCCGCGTTGCCGGAACGGGCGCAGAAAGCCGCCTTTGCTGAGTACGTGGAAAAGGGTGCTTTGTCCATTGAGGACGTGAAGCGGCGAAGGCAAGAGGAAGAGGCCAGACAGCCAACGCCGGGACAAATTACGATGGAGGAAGCGGAGCGGGAGCAGAAGGGCGTACAGCCGCCGCAGAAGCCTGCGCAGGCCGCGCCGGTGCCGCAGGGCGGGCAGGGAGAAGAGCCGACCGAAAAACCGCAGGAAACGCCGCAGGAAGGCCGGGAACAGCGGCAGGAAGAGGAAGCGCCCGTTACCAACTCCACGACGCAAGGAGAGGAACAGCCGCAGGCGGTGGAAAAGCCGGAAGAAACCCGGTGTGTGGACGGCGGGATTTGCCCGTATTGCGGCGGAAGGTTCGACGCGGCGGCGGCGGTAAATTATAGCACGCTGGGGACGCAGACAACCGGCCCCGTGAACTGCCCGCAATGCGGAAAGCCCTTGAAAATCTTCTGTTCGGTTGAATACTTCTGTTCGGCGGCAGAAGAGGGGTGAAAGGATGAACCCGGAAGAACTGTGGACTGGAATCACGCCGGAAGAAGTGGAAGCGATTCGAGAGGCCGCGCGGATTTGGGCGGAGCGGGTAAGAATCGCCTATGAAGAAGCGGCGGAAGCAATTTCGCGTATTCTTTCGGTGCTGGGAACGTCTGACCTTGAAGCGCTGGACGATCTACAAGAGGAAATCGAAAAGGAACTACGCGCAAAGCAACGAAAACAGGCGCGGGAGTGGGAGAAGGCGCAGGCGGAAAGACGGTCCAGCGCCGCCCGGTTCGCGCAGTACAGACGGCAGGAATTGAAGTGGACGGCGGGGCGGCGTGTACGGCCCAGACAACGGGAGTACAAGCCGCCCTGACCGGGGCGAACATACAAAACAGCGGAGGCGGCAATGAAAAAAGAACGTGTGATTTATATTCTTTCTTATTTTCGGAGGATTGATGAAGAAATCAAATTCAACGAAACGGAAATAGGAGAACAGGAAGATATATATTATTCTACGATTGCCGCCCAAAATTTGGACGGCTTGCCACGCGGAAAGGGCGGATTTCACAGCGCGACGGAAACGGCGGCGCTGAACGTGCCGGAAGGCGTGCGCGAAACGCTGGAATTTCTGCAAAAAGAAAATGAAGGTTTACGGAGGCTGAAAAAGGCCATTTGGAAGGAGATCACAGCGCTTCCGTATTTGGAAAGGGCGGCAGTACATAACCACCACGTCAAGGGCCTTCAATGGGTGCAAATTTCGGAACAGCTTCATTACAGCGTTCGGCAATGCCAGAACTTCCGGGACAAGGGAATTGAAAAGCTGGCAAAGCGATTCGAGCGGAACGGGACCATTTCAAACTTTCACTATCCAGAATAAAAGATTGCGCGTCATTGCGCGTTTTCTGTGCTATGATAGGTACAACGGAGGTTTGAAAAAACAGCCTTTTACAGCCCCGCTTTCTGCTTGATGAACTTTGATTTAGAAATCGAAGTTCATATTTTTTTACATTTCCTGAGTGGGAACGCTGAAAGAACCGGGAAAACAAACCAAAGAGGGGAAGGAAAATGGCAAGAAAACGGAACCCGAACCGGGATGAAGCGAAGGCCCGGTTTCTGGAAAGTGGCGGGGCTATCAGCACAAAGGAACTTGCCGAACTGGCAGGGGTGCCAGAAAGCAGAATTAGAAAATGGAAAAGTGAAGATGGATGGAAAGAGGCATTGGAAAAGCAGAAGCCGAAACGGCGGCGCGGGGCACAGCCGGGGAACCGAAACGCACAGGGCCACGGCGCGCCCCTGAGAAACACAAACGCCGAAACCCACGGGGCATACAGTACGGTTTATCTTGACAGTTTGCCGCCTGAGCGGAAGGCGTTCATTGCGTCGCTTGGATTGGACGCAATGGAGAATATGGCCTATCAACTGCAAGTTCTGATAGCAAAGGAAATGGATTTGCAAGACAAGATAAACGATCTGGTGGACGCGGAGCCAACGGACCTATACGTTGACAAGGTGGTTCATATGCTGGTTCGCAGGACACACCAACGGGACGATGAAGGAAACGAACTGCCAGACTATAAGGACGAAGCGGAATTTGAGGGTGAAAACGAAGGCTTGAAAACGGCCATGCAAACGATCATAAAGGCAAGCCCGTTTGACCGTAGAATGAAGCTGGAAACAGAACTGAACAAAGTACACGGGCGCATTATTAAACTGTTGGACAGTATACGCGCCTATGAACTGGACAACCGCCGCCTTACTCTGGAAGAGCGTAAGTATAGATTGATGAAACAGAAGATCACGGGTGAGTACGACATAGACCCGGGAACGGGGGAAATAGACGATGAAGCGGAGGACGAAGAGGGCGAAACCTGAAAAACGCGGTAGGTTCTGGGACGCGCGGGAAAGCCTGCGGGTTCGCAGACCCCCGCCGTATGTCCAGATTTGAAAAATTTTTGAACGCTTCCGCCCGTTCCGGGGATTTTTAAGGGGGTGGGGCTTTGAAATTGCACGATACAAAGGCGGTTGCCCGCTTTCTTGACGTTTCGGAGCGCCGCGTCCGGCAACTGAGGGACGAAAAAATTATTGATGAAGTCCGGCCCGGCCTGTATGACCTTCTGGACGCAAACAGGCGTTATATAAATTACCTGCGGAAGCGGAACCCGGAGAGTGAAGAAGCGGTTGACTACAACACGGAACGCGCCCTTCTGGTTCGGGTGAAGCGGAAGAACGAAGAATTAGACTTGCAGATTCGGGAAAATCAGTTGCACAGTTCGGAAGATGTGGAACAGGTTTTAACAAATATGCTTATCAATTTCCGTTCCCGCCTTATGGCGATTCCGGCGCGGTTATCCCCGATTCTTTCCAAAAAGACGGACAAAACGGAAATATTCAAGATTCTTAAAGCGCAGGTTGACGAAGCATTAAACGAACTTTCGGATTTTAACGCGCTATTTGGGGAGGGAGCGGAAAGCGGAAATGAAGAAAGCGACGGTTGAACTTTTCCAGCGCGTCTTTTCCGTGTTGAAGCCGCCCCCGGATATGACCCTTTCCCAGTGGGCGGACGAATACCGGGTGTTGCCGCAGGGCGCTTCCGCCTTGCCGGGCCGCTGGAAAACGGACAACGCCCCGTATCAACGGGAGATCATGGACGCGATCACGGACATAACGGTTCAAAAAGTGGTGATTATGTCCGGCGCGCAGATCGGGAAAACGGACGCTTTCATTCTGAACCCAATTGGCTATTTTATTCACTATGACCCGGCCCCCATTATGGTTATGCAACCAACAATACAGATGGGGGAAGGATTTTCCAAAGAGAAACTTTCAAACATGATTCGTTCAACGCCGGTTCTGCGGGAGCGGGTGAACGAAAAGAGCCGAAACAGCGGAAACACAATCCTTCAAAAGATGTTTCCGGGCGGACACGTAACCATTGTGGGCGCAAATTCCCCTTCCAGCTTGCGTATGCGCTCCATTCGGATTCTGTTAGCGGATGAAATAGACGCATACCCGATAACAGCGGGAAAGGAAGGGGACCCGTTGCTTTTGGCCGGGAAGCGCCTTGCGACGTTCTGGAACAAAAAAGAAATCAATGTTTCCACACCAACAAACAAAAGCACTTCAAGAATTGCCGTCGAATATGAACACAGCACGCAGGAAGAATGGAACGTTCCTTGCCCGGCCTGCGGCGCGTTACAACCGCTGGAATGGGCGGGCGTGGTATTCGACAAAGACAATTTAGAAGAAATTCAATATTGCTGTTCAAAATGCGGCGTTCTTTCCAGTGAAGCAGAATGGAAAGAACGCTTTTCTGGTGGCAAATTCATTGCGAAATTCCCGAAACGGAAGGTTCGCGGGTTCCACCTAAATTCCCTTGCTTCCCCGTTCGCTGAGTGGCGGGAGATCGTGGAAAAGTTTCTGACGGCAAACGAAGAGAAGAAGCGCGGGAATATTGAATTGCTGAAAGCGTGGACAAATACGGAAATGGGCCTGACGTGGGAAGAGGAAGGCGAAGCGTTGGAGCCTGAAACCCTGATGGAGCGCCGGGAGCCGTACAAGTGCGAGGTTCCGAACGGCGTTCTGTATTTGACCGCAGGCGTTGACACGCAGGACAACCGTTTTGAATTGGAAGTTGTAGGCTGGGGGAAAGGAAAAGAATCATGGGGAATCCAATACAAGGTTATTTTTGGCGATATGAAACAGCCGGAAATATGGGCGGAACTGGACGAATTTCTTTCCCGGACATTCACGCGGAAGGACGGAACAAAGCTGAAAATTTCGCGGGCCTGCGTGGACAGCGGCGGACACTTTACAAATCAGGTCTATAAATTCTGCAAACAAAGGACGGCGCGGGGCGTGTTCGCAATCCGTGGCGCAAGTAAGCCGGACGCGCCGTATATTCCGAAACCGACATACAACAACAGGGAAAAAGCCCCCCTGTTTGTGGTGAATGTGGATACGGGAAAATCTTTGCTGTTCCAGCGCTTGACCGTTGAAGAACAGGGCGCGGGTTACTGCCATTTCCCGATTGAGGAAGAAAAAGGATACGACGAAACCTATTTTAAGGGGCTGACCGCCGAACGGCTTATTTTAACCTATGTGAAGGGCCGGGCGCAGTACGTGTGGAGGCTGAAAGAAAATGGGTATAAGCGGAACGAACCGCTGGACATTCGGAATTATGCAACAGTAGCCTTGGAGATCGGGAACCCGCAACTGGATAAGCCGGAGAAGCCGGAAGGGCAAAAACCGGCGCGAAAACGCGGGCGGCGCAAATTGTCGGGAGGTATTACATAATGGCGGGAATCACGCTGAAAATCGCACAGAAGCACTTGAACGCTTGGCTGGAAGCGGAATTGCAGGTTACAACGAACCAGTCTTACACAATCGGTTCCCGGAGCCTGACCCGCGCGGACCTTGCGGACATTCGGGAACAAATCGCCTTATGGGAAGGCAAGGTTGCGAAGCTGGAAAACCAGCAGAAACACGGCGGGAGAAACCGCATGATTCGCATTGTTCCGCGCGATCTGTAAGGAGGGGGCCGGATGAATTTCATTGACAGGGCGGTTGCCTTTATATCGCCGGAAGCTGGGCTGAGGCGGGCGGGGGCAAGAAAGCGCCTGCAAATAATCAATAGCGGGTATGGGAATTATGGAGCAAACACCACGAAAAAGAGCCTGAAAGGGTGGATTTTCGGCGGAGGAAGCGCAAGAGAGGACATAGAGGACAATTTGCCGGTCCTGCGGGAGCGGTGCCGCGATCTATACATGGGGGTTCCGCTGGCAACCGGCGCGCTTAAAACGTGCAGAACAAACGTGGTGGGGCAGGGCCTTACTCTGAAATCTCAAATTGATTACGAATATTTGGGGTTGGAGGAAGAGGACGCGCAGGAATTGGAAGCCCGGATTGAACGGGAATTTGCCTTATGGGCGGATTCCACGGCCTGCGATCTGGAACGGCTGGACAATTTCAAGGAATTACAGCAGTTGGCCTTCCTGAATTGGCTTATGTCCGGGGACGTGCTGGTTACGCTTCCCACAACGAAGCGCGTTAATATGCCATATGATTTGCGGGTTCGGCTGATTGAGGCGGACCGGCTTTCAAATCCAAACGGAATGTTTAACCCGCATATCGTGGGCGGCGTGGAAACGAACGACGCGGGCGAAGTGGTGGCCTACCATATCAGCACACACCACCCGCTTTCTTTCGAGTACAAGGAACGGAAATGGACCCGCGTAGAAGCCTATGGAAAGCGGACCGGGCGGCGGAACGTGCTTCACATTATGAACCGGGAGAGAATCGGCCAGCGGCGCGGCGTGCCTTTTCTGGCCCCGGTGATTGAAGCATTGAAACAGCTTGGGCGCTACACGGAAGCAGAACTTGTGGCCGCTGTTATCAGCGGAATGTTTACCGTTTTCATTGAGAAGGACGCGCCGGGGGACGGGGCCGCGCTGGGGGAAACCATAGCAGAAGAATTGCAGGTTGACGCGGCGGACGAAAACAGCCTTGAAATGGGAAACGGCGTTGTGATGGACCTGAACGAAGGGGAACACGCAAAGGAAGTGAACCCCGGAAGGCCAAACACGGCGTTTGATGGGTTTGTTACTTCCATTTGCCGCCAGATCGGCGCGGCGCTGGAAATCCCGTATGAACTTCTGGTGAAGAACTTTAACGCTTCCTATTCGGCAAGCCGCGCGGCCCTTCTGGAAGCGTGGAAAATGTTCAAAATGTACCGTTCTTGGCTGGCAACTGATTTCTGCCAGCCGATTTTTGAAGAATGGCTGTCTGAGGCTGTGGCGAAAGGGCGGATTTCGGCCCCCGGCTTCTTTTCTGACCCGATGATTAAGAAAGCGTATTGCGGCGCGGAATGGAACGGACCGGCGCAAGGGCTGTTAAACCCGGTTCAGGAAGTGGAGGCCGCAACAAAGCGCGTGGAACAGGGATTTTCCACGCGGGAGCGGGAAGCCGTGGAGATCACGGGAACGGACTTTTACAGGAACGCGCGGCAACTGCGGCAGGAAGAAAAAGCCCTGCGGGGAGAACAGAAGGAGGAAAAAGGCGATGGGAAGCAAAAACCCGGCCCAGAAGGAAAAGAAAGCTAAATTCTGGAATTTCATCCCCGCAGTTCCGCAGGAAAACAAGCCTGCGGAACTGATTTTATACGGGGAAATCGCGTCGGAAAGCTGGTGGGGGGACGAAGTGACCCCGCGACAGTTTGGCGAAGAACTGGCCGCGCTGGGGGACGTTGCGGAAATCGTGGTGAGAATCAACAGCCCCGGTGGGGACGTTTTCGCCGCGAACGCAATTTATACCCGGCTGAAAGACAACGCCGCAACAATCACGGTGAAAATCGACGGTTGGGCGGCAAGCGCGGCCACGATCATTGCGGCGGCGGGCGATAAGGTTTTGATTGCCCGAAACGGCGTGATGATGTACCACGATCCGGCAATGAACCTGCGGGGCTATTTCAAGGCGGACGAACTGGAAAAACAGATTGCCGCCCTTGCGGTTATCAAAAATTCCATCGTGAACGCCCTTGCCATGAAAACCGGGAAAACGGAAGAAGAGGTTTCCGAGATTATGAAGGCGGAAACATGGTACACGGGCGCGGAAGCCGTGGAAAACGGCTTTGCCGATGAACTGATGTTTGAGGAAAAGGACGTGGAAACGGAAGTTCAGGACGATTGCCGCGTTGTGGTAAATTCCGTGGCCTTTGATCTTTCGCCGTTCCGCAGTATTCCAAAAGCGCTGTTAAACAGCCGTCCGGCCCGCAACGGCGGCGGTTTTACAGATACACACCAACACCAACAGGAAAAGGAGAAGAAAACCGACATGGAAATTAAGAACGTAGAGCAGTTGGAACAGGCATACCCGGATTTGGTGAAGCAGATTCGGGACCATGCAACCGCCGCCGAGCGGGCCAGAATCAAGGCGATTGAGGATTTGGCCCTGAATGGCTTTGAAACCATCGTGAACACGGCGAAGTTCGAGAAGCCGGAAAGCGCCGCCGATGTGGCAATGAAGATCGTTGCCGCCCAGAAGAAGCAGGGCGAAGCGTTCCTTGATTCCAGAGACAAGGACGTGAAGGACAGCAAGGTTGGCGAGGTTGGCGCGGAGGCCAGCGAGGGAGCGGGAAGCGGCAAGGAAAACCCGTTTGACGCGGCCATTGACAGCGTATTTCCCGCCGTGAAGTAAAGGAGGAAAAGAAATGTCTTACGAAGTGAAAAGCGGAACCTACACCCCGGAAAACGTGTTTGCCGGGCCGTTTCCCGTTAAAACGGAAGTGGCGGCGGTTGGAGCGGCGGCGATTGCCCGCCTGACACCCGTTAAACTGGTGGACGGAAAGATTGCGGCCATTGCCGCAGGAACGGAAGCGGCCCCGGTTGACGGCGGGCTTTATGGCATTACCGCAGACGATGGCGAGAAGAACGGAGAAGTCCCCGTGTACCTGACCGGGGAATTTTTCGCGGACGCGCTGAACTGGCCCGCAGGAACGGCGGCGGAGGACGTGAAAACCGCCTTCCGGGCGCTGGGAATCTTTTTGAAGTAAAGGAGTGCTGAAAAATGGCCTACGAAGTTTCTATTTTCACCCCCCGCACAATGGGGAAACTCATTTCCCGTATGCCGCCTGTGCGGACCTTCTTCCGGGACACGTTCTTTCGGAATGTGGAAACCTTTCCGACAAAGAGCGTGGACGTAGACTTTAAGAAGGGCACGCGCAAACTTGCGCCGTTCGTTCATCCCCGTATGCCGGGAAAGACCGTCGCAAACACGGGATACCAGACAAAGACATACACGCCCCCGCAGTTGGCCCCGGACACGATCACGACGGTTGACGATCTTCTGGAACGGATGGCGGGCGAAAACCCGTACAGCGGGAAAACCCCGGCACAGCGGGCCGTGGAGAAGTTGGCGCGCGATTTCTCCAAACTGGACGAATGATTACGCGCCGGGAAGAGTGGATGTGCGCGCAGGCGCTCTATACCGGCGTTATCCCGATTATCGGGGACGGGCTGGACGAAAACATTGATTTTTCGTTTACCAACACCGAAACGATCACAACCGCCGCGAAGAAATGGAGCAATGACGCTTCTGACCCCATTGCAGATTTGAAACGGTGGCGCAAGACCGTTCAGAAGAACGGCTTTGTGAACTGTAATATCTGCATTATGGCGGACGATGTGGCGGAAGCCTTCACCCGGCACGCGAAGGTTCAGAAGTTGCTTGACACGGAAAAATACGACATTGCTGTGATTAAGCCCCGCGAACTGATGGACGGAACAACGTATATCGGTACGATTAACGGGCTGGGGCTGGACATTTACACCTATACGGAATGGTTCCTTGACGATTGGACGAACCCCGCCGCGCCGGAGGAAAAGCCCCTTGTCCCGGACGGAACGGTTCTGCTTGCCTCCACGGCGGCGGCGTATTCGCGTTATTACGGCGCGGTGACGCTGGGGGACAAGAAAACGGACAATTTCTCCACAACTGAGGGCGTGCGCGTTCCGAAAAGCTGGATGGAGTACAACCCGGACCGCCGTTTTCTGCAACTGTTCAGCCGCCCGCTTATGGTTCCCCATGAAGTGGATAGCTGGTTTGTGGCAAAGGTGCTGTAAGCCGTGAACTTCAAAGAACAGGTGGAGCGGGACCTGAAAGAAGTATTTCACAATACCGGGGAACACGCGGCCACAAAAGAAATCGAGTACGGCGGGGACTTTTTCAAGGTTCCCGCCGTACTTGATAACGTGGCTGTGGCAGATCGAACGCAGTTGGCGAACGACAACGCGGACGGTATTTGCGCGGTAACGGCAACGCTGTTTGTGGCGCTGTGCGATCTGGGAAGAACGCCACGGCAGGGCGCGACAATTTGGGTTGAAGGCGAGGAATACGAAATTAAAACCGTTGGAACGGAAGAAGGGGAACTTGTGCTTGGACTGTGGAGGCTGGACGAATGATTGAGATTACAGCAGAACAGACCGAGCGGGTGAACGCCGTTCTGGGCGGGCTTCAAAATGCGCCGAACAAGGTTTTCCACAACGTAATAAACCGGGCGCTTTCAACGGTGCGGTCCCAGTCCGGGAAGCTGGTTGCGGCAACTTATCAGATCAAGCAAAGCGAAATCAAAAGAAATTCAAATATGCGGCTGAAAAGGGCTACGACGGGCGATTTGGCGGGACAAATTGAGTTTGCGGGAACCGTTATCCCTCTTATGAAGTTCAAGGTAAGCCCGAAAGAGCCGCGAAGAAAAACCGTGTCCGTTTCCGTCCTGCGGGAATCCGGGGGAAAGCGGTTGGAATCCGCGTATGTGGCAGATTTAGGCCGGTACGGCGTGGGCGTGTTTGAGCGCTTAACCAGCAGGCGGGCCACGTCGCAACAGCTTTTCGGCCCGTCTGTGGCCCACATGATGGAAAATGAAAATGTGCTGGAACAGATGGAGGGAAGCGCGCAAGAAACCGTTGACAAGCGGATTGAACACGAAATAAGCCGGATTTTGAACGGATACGGGGGTTAAGGAATGACACCGAACATTTTACTTGAACGGCTGAAAGAGTTTACGGAAGCCAACACAAAGGACCTGATTCTTGAAGTACGGGTAAAGCCGGGGGAAAAGGGGCCAAAGGAGCGGGCGGCGGAGGTTTACACTATGCGCCTTCCGAACAAGGACGCGGAAACGAAACAGATTCCCTATATCCTTTTGCAGTTTATCAAGGGTTCAGACGATCAAAAGGAAGGGGAACAGCCGGAAAGTGAATGTGCGGTGCGCTTTGTCTTTGCCACGTATTCCGAGGATGGCGGCAAGGGCGCTATGGACGTTCTGAACCTGATAACAAGAATCCGGGTGGCGCTTATCAAAGCGGGCGTAATTGGCGAACAGTTTTCCATTAAACGCCCGATTGAATATATCGTTTACCCGGACAGCACGCCCCCATACTTTATGGGGGAAATGATGACTATTTGGGAAATGCCAACAATTCAGCGGGAAGTTCCGCTTTACGATGAATTGTGCGGCGAATAGAAAGCGAGGTAAACAGTATGGCAACACGCAGGAAAACCGCAGAAGCGGCAGAAGTGAGCGAGAACGCGGAAGCCGCCGCCGTGGCAGCTGAGGGCACGCAGGACGGCGCGGAACTGGAACCGGGGGTAAATACCACGGAAGAGGAAAACGCCGCTGTGGAGGCCGCAGAAGCGCCGCAGGGAAAGGAAGGCCGGAAACTGTGGGAGGGATATTCCCAGTTTGTCTATATCGGCCCTTCCATTCCGGGCGGATTGCTGAAAAAGAACGCGGTGCTGATCGGTGAGTTCGAGCAGATCAAAGCCTATCTGGCCCCGGTTCTGGAAAAGTATCCGCAGGCAGAAAAGTTGCTGTACCCTACGGAAAAAGCGGGGTACGCAATGAGAAAAATTCAAGCGCAGGGGAACATTGTCCACAAGTGCTATATGGACCTTGTTTCCCTGACAAACGCGCGGATGAAGGAGGAATAAGAGAATGGCGGACTTTTATCACGGTGTAAGCACGCGGCAGGTGGAAACTTCCGTTTCCACGCCGGTTGAAGCTGATTCCGGGGTTCCGTTTGTCGTGGGGACGGCCCCGGTGCATACCGTGGGCGGAAAGGTGAACGTGCCTATTCTGGCATACACCTACGAAGAGGCGGTAACGGCGCTGGGATTCAGCGACAACTGGGGGGATTACACCCTTTGCGAAATGATTTACAGCCATTACCGGCTGTATGAGCGCGCCCCCGTTGTATTCGTGAATGTGCTTGACCCGGAGAAGCACAGGAAGCAGACGGCGGAAACGAACTATCCCGTGAAGGACGGGAAGGTTTATTTGCCGCTGGAAGCCATGAAAGAAACGGTAACGGTGAAAGGCGGAGCGGACGCAACAGCCTTCACCGAAGGGGAGGACTACGAACTTTTCTATGATGGCGAAAACCTGATTTTGGAGATCGTGGAGGGTTCCGCAATCCCGGAGGATTTGGGCGAACTGTCCATTACCTTTTACAGCGTGGACCCGTCGCAGGTGACAAAAAAGGAGATTATCGGCGGTTTCGACGTGAACACGAAGAAATACAGCGGTTTTGAACTGATGGATTCCGTGTTTGCGAAGTATACCATTGTTGCTGATCTTCTGGTTTGCCCGAAATGGTCCACGGATTCGGAAGTTGCGGCCATTATGTCCGCAAAGTCCGGCAACATCAACGGCGTGTTCGAGGGGAAAGCGCTGGTGGACGCAGACGCGGAAACGGTGCGGCACTATACGGACGTTCCGGCGTGGAAGAAGAAGGCAAATCTTTTCTCCAAACAGCAGGTTGTTTGCTGGCCTATGGTGAAGCTGGGGGACCGAAAATTTCACCTGTCCGTTCAGATGGCAGGCCTTATGGCGAAAGTGGACACGGACAACGGCGGTTGCCCTGCGGAATCGCCGTCTAACAAGCTGTTGCAGATCGACAGCGCGGTTCTGGCCGATGGTACGGAAATCAACCTTGATCTGGTGCAGGCAAACTATCTGAACAGCAACGGCGTTGTAACCGCCCTGAACTTCATTGGCGGGTATGTGCTGTGGGGCAATGAAACGGCGTGCTTCCCTTCCAACACGGACGTGAAGGACTACTTCATTCCTGTTTCCCGTATGTTCGGATGGGTTTCCAACAGCATTGTCCTTTCCTACTGGTCCAAACTGGACAAGAAAATGACGCGGCGGCTGATTGATTCCATTGTTGACAGCGTGAACATTTGGCTGAACGGCCTGACCGCAGAGGAAAAATTGCTGGGCGGGCGCGTGGAGTTCCGGGACAGCGAAAACAGCCTTACGGCGCTTATGGCCGGAAAGGCTGTTTTCCATCTTTACATTACCCCGCCTTCCCCGGCAAAGGAACTGGAATTTGTGCTTGAATACGACGTTTCCTATGTGGAATCGGCGTTGAAGGCGGCGTAAAGGAGGGAATATAAATGCCGAGGGTTGATGAATCCATCATTAACTTTGCGCTGTATGAGGACGCAAACGAATATTTGGGAATGGCGGAAGTGACCCTTCCCGAACTGGTGAGCCTGACGCAAGAGATCACGGGCGCGGGCATTGCCGGAAATGTGGAAGCCGTGATTCTGGGCCATTTCGAGGCCATGACAACCACGCTGAACTTCCGAACCGTGACCCGTTCCGCTGTGAGCCTGAACAAGCCCGGATACCACACACTGACCCTGCGCGTGGCCCAGCAGTTGAAGGACACTGTGAAGGGAACAAAGGTGGTTCAGGCCGTAAAGCACGTAATGATCGTGGAATCGAAGAAGTACGCGCCCGGCAAGGTAGCCCCGGCCTCTTCTGCGGAGGCTTCCGGCGAATACGCCGTTACCTACTTTGCCACGTTCATTGACGGGAAAAAGGTTCTGGAAATCGACAAGCTGAATTTCATCTACGAAGTGGACGGCGTGGACTATCTGGCAGACGCAAGAAAGGCAATGGGAAAATAACCAGCGGGAAACCGCTGGTTTTCCCTTGAAAATTTGATTGGAGGAACAAAAAATGAGTAAGGATTTTGAGCGCGAGAACATGGAACAGACAGAAGCCGCCGCCGTGGCCGCTGAGGGCACGCAGGACGGCGCGGAACTGGAACCGGGGGTAAATACCACGGAAGAGGAAAACGCCGCTGTGGAGGCCGCAGAAGCGCCGCAGGACGGCAACGGCGGTGAGCCGGTGGAACTGGTGGTGAAGGCGCGGGAGAAGAAGGAGCCGGGAGCGGAGAAGGCGAAGGGGACCTATACCCACACTTTCCGCCGCCCGGTGAAATTCGAGGGCAAGACGTACAAGACCCTTACGTTCTATTGGGACAACCTGACCGGCGCGGACATGATTTCCATTGAGAACGAAATGCAGGACATGAACGAATACGCCCTTTCGCCGGAAATGTCCGCCAGTTTCCTTGCGAAGATGGCCGCAAAGGCGGCGGGCGTGGGTTCTGACTTCATCGAGGCGCTTCCTGTCCCCGATTTCACGAAGATTCGGAACGAGGCCAGAAGTTTTTTAGTTTCTACGGGCTATTAAGCGGCCCCGTTCGCTGGTACAGGAAGCAAAGCATACGCCTTGCGCGGGCGGGCATTGCGCCGGTTCCCTTTTGGCTGGAAATGTCCCCCGCGCAATTAAGCGCGTGGATTCGGGAAGTAAATCAAGTGGCAAAGGAAGAAAAAGCGGAAGCGGAAGCGGCCCGGAAGAAATGACAGCTTGACTTCCCCGTTAATTGCATTTATAATTGAATGTGCTAAAGATAAGAAATTTGCTGTATTTTAGCGGAACGGAGGATTTCAAATGAAAAAGCGATTTCTTTCTCTTGCCCTTGCGGCGGGGCTGGTTTTAAGCCTTGCCGGGTGCGGCGGCGTGCTGGTGGACTACAACACGCCGAAATCGGAAGAACTGTCCGCACAGTACGATTTTTACAGCGATTCGCAACGGGAACTTTCGTCTGGTATGGCAATCACGCCGGAACAGGCGGACGAAGTTTTTCTTGTCCTTGTGTCCTGCGGAATGGACGGAAAGGTTTCCAGCGTAACCCGCAAAGCGGGGGACGAAGGGCATTGTACGGTTTCGGCCCTTGGAAGCCTTGGAACGTTCGACGTGTACTATACGGACGGCGTGGTTGACCGCGTGGAGAAGGGCGGAAAGGAGTTGTACCCGGAAATGTATAATATTCTGCTTGATTGCAAAGTCAAGGTTGCGGACGTGAAAAACGGGATGGGAACAGAAGTGATAGGGCAACGCGCCTATATCGACATTCTGAAATCCCAGCTTGTGGGCCTTTCGGAAAATGATTACAAAGAGTTTGTGGAAACTGTTGTAAAGGACAGCGGCTATAACTGGTTTTCCATCATGTGCGAGGATGGAACAGGAATCACGTTCCCCGGTTCGATGTACTTTGTGGGAGAATACGGGAAACAGGATAAGGACGGTTCGATTCTTGAAAAGTTCGGAACGATTTCCATTCAGGAAGGCGAAACGTACTTATACGAAGAAAGCTAAAATTTAGAACATCAAATTTCAGGGAACCACCCGGCGCGGGTGGTTCCCCTTTTTATGCCTTGAATCTGGGGGGGTGAGCGTTTGGCGGGTTCCAGAAAAGAATATGAATTGCTGTTTAAGCTGAAAGCGGCGCTGGGCGGCAACTTCAACAGTACGTTCAAATCCGCGCTGAAAACCACGCGGGAATTGCAGGGGACCATTCAGAAGGTGAACAGCCTGCAAAGGAAGATCAACGGATTTCAAAGGCAATCCGCCGCGATCACTAACAATAAAAACAAGCTGGCCGAACTGACCGCAGAACACGAACGGCTTCAACGGGAAATGTCGCAAACGGAAACCCCGTCAGAAAGCCTGCGAAAGAAAATGGAGCGGAACGAGCGGCAGATCGAACAAACCACGCGGGCCATTGAAGAACAGGAACAACGGCTTGGAGAGATGGGGGACGAACTGCGGCGGGCCGGTGTAAATACAGACAATTTGGAAGGCGCGAACGAACGGTTACGGAAGAGTTATGAACGCCTGAAAAAAAGTCAAGAGGAATACGCGCGTATTAGCGCGGCACAGCAAAAAAACAATCAAGCTATTTCCCAGACAAAAGCACAGCTTGGAGGCGTGATTGGAACGGCGGCGGCTTTAGGAGCCGCGATCTACGCCGGGCCTATCAATAAGACGAAGGAATTTCAAGCGCAAATGTCAAGCGTGAAGTCCATTATTGCAAGTTCTTACGGGGACAGCCCGGAGGGCCTAAAGGCGCTTGAAGCGGATATGGGCCGGTTAAACGCGATTGCAAAGGAAATGGGCGCAACCACGAAATTTACGGCCACGGAATCCGGGCAGGCTTTACAGTATATGGCAATGGCCGGATGGAAGGCAGATCAAATGATTTCCGGCCTTCCGGGTATTATGAACCTTGCCGCCGCGTCCGGGGAGGATTTAGGGCAGGTTTCGGACATTGTAACGGACGCTTTAACAGCGTTCGGAATGAAAGCGGGAGAGGCGGGGCACTTTGCGGACGTGCTGGCCGTCGCTTCCAGCAATGCAAACACAGACGTTGCCATGATGGGTGCAACCTTCCAGAAGGTGGCCCCCGTGGCCGGTGCGCTGGGATATTCCGTGGAAGATATGTCCCTTGGAATCGGTCTGATGGCGAACGCCTCCATTAAAGCGGAGGTTGCCGGAACGTCGCTGAAAACCGCCCTTTCCAATATGGCGAAGCCAACAAAGCAAATGAAAGCCTATATGGACAAGTACGGAATCAGCCTGACGAATACAGACGGTTCCATGAAGTCCTTTGCGGAAGTGGTGAACAACCTTAGAAGCAGTTTGGGCGGATTGTCACAGGTGGAACAGGTGGCGGCGGCAACCGCGATTTTCGGAAAAGAAAGTTACGCCGGTATGCTGGCAATCGTGAACGCCAGCGAGGAAGATTTTAATAAGTTGTCCGATTCGGTCAACAACGCGAAGGGCGCGGCGGAGCGGATGGCGGCAATCAAGCTGGACAATCTGGAAGGCGATATAACCCTTATGAAGTCCGCCGCAGACGGCTTGCAAATTGCCGTTGGTGAAGCGTTGCTTCCGGCCTTCCGTGGAGCGGTCCAGCAGATCACGGCGTTTTTGACGAAGGCCACGGAATGGGCCAACGCGAACCCGGAAATGGTTCAGCAGATCGTAAAGATTGCGGGCGGCTTGCTGGCCTTCAAGGCGGCGACGCTGGGCGCGAAGCTGGGCTTTTTGGAGTTGAAGGGCGGCGTGCTGTCCGTCCAAAAGGTTTTTGCCCTCTTCAAAGGAAGAGCGGCGGAAGCCGGGGTTGAATCTATCGGACTACTTGGAAAGCTGAAAGCCGCAGGCGCGGGAATGAAGGGCTATTTCGGCAGCTTGTCCGGGGCAGTTGGAAACCTGTTCGGCGGAACCAGAATCGGAAGTATTGTAACGACGCTGGGCGGGAAGCTGTCAAGCGGAATTGTGGGCGCGTTTACTTCCGTTGGCGGAAAGATTTCAGGCATTTTCGGCGGCGTGGCCCGCGCGGTTCTGAACGGGCCGCTGGGGAAGCTGGGCGGCGTTATCGGGAAAGGGCTGGGAAGCGTGAAAACCTTCCTTGCGCCGGTGACAAAACTTCTTTCCACGGCCTTTGCGCCGCTGGGAAAATTGGGTTCTTCCCTTCTGGGACCGCTGGGCGGAATTGCCGGGAAGGTTCTCCCGGTGGTGGGCGCAATCGGCCTGATCGTGGCGGCGGTTCAAATTCTAATGGACCATTTGGAGGAAGTGCGCGGGTTCATTGGAAAAGTGTTCGGCCCGGCTGGGGTTGCCGTGTTTGACAAGGTGGTTCAGGTAATTACAAACATTGGCGAAACCATCAAGGGAATTTTCAGCGAAGGAAACCTGTCCAGCGCGCGGGACTTCATAAACAGCATTTTTGGAGAACAGGGCGTTGCCGTCTTTAATACGTTTATATCCATTTTGCAGACGGTGGGCGGCGTGTTTGGTGAATTTATCGCCTTTATTGACACGAACGTGAAGCCGGTTATAGAAACCCTGTTTAAGTTCATTGTTGAAGAAGTTCTTCCGCAGATTGCAAGCGCGTTTGTGGAGTGGGGACCCACGATCACGGGCATTATTCAAAGCATTTGGACCGTAGTTCAGACAGTGGGAACGGCGGTAATGGGTATCATTCAAACCCTTATGCCAACAATTCAATCCCTTATCAGCGTCGGCCTTGAAACCATTAAATCTGTTGTGGGCGGCGTTCTGACAGCAATTCAAGGGCTGTTGGACGTGTTCGCGGGAGTGTTTACCGGGAATTGGTCGCAGGTGTGGGAAGGCGTGAAGGGAATCTTTTCCGGCGTTTGGGAATCCATCAAGGGCATTGCGAAGGGTGCCATGAATGGAATTATCAGCATTATAAACGGATTGATCGGCGGCTTGAACAAGCTGAAAATCCCGGATTGGGTTCCGGGGATTGGCGGGAAGGGAATCAATATCCCTCTTATCCCGCAGTTTGCAAAGGGCACGCCGCGCACGCCGGACACGTTTATTGCCGGTGAAGCGGGCGCGGAGTTGATAACCAATGCGAAAAACAGAACCGTATTTAACGCGGCGGAAACCGGACGCATTGCTGAGAATGTGAAGGGCGTTCGGGAAGTGGTAATGATGGCCCCGGCCCTGCAAGCGGCTATTGCGGCGGCACAGGCCGCGCGGGTATCCGCTGGGGTACAGGCACAGCCCGCAACCGTGGCGATTGGAGCGGGAGGCGGAACCACCATCCACATTGTCAATCAACCGACAATCGTTGTGGAGGGGGACAAGCCGGACGATCTGGACGAAAAGCTACGGCGGAACAATGAGGACCTTCTAAACCGGGTTGACGAACGGTTTAGACAGCGGGCAGACGATGAAAGGCGGGGACGCTATGATTAAAACATACACCACCATTTCCGGGGACACGTGGGACATTGTGGCCTATAAGGTTTTCGGGGATGAAAGGTATATGGACAAGATCATAAATGCGAACCTGCAACACAGGGAAACCGTTATTTTCCCCGCAGGGGTTACGCTTCAACTCCCGGAAGTGGAAGCGCGGACCCCTGCGGGGTTGCCGCCTTGGAAGAAGAGGGGGAAGGCATGAGCCAGAAGGACAACGCCCGCCGCGTGGAACTGTCCGTTGTGATTGACGGAACAGACGTAAGCGCGGATTTTTCAAAATACCTTCTGTCCGCTACATATACGGACAACGAAGAGGACAAAGCGGACGATCTGCAAATCAGCCTTGAAGATGAAAGCGGAATTTGGCTGAACCAATGGCTGGAAACGCAGTTAAAGGGCATGGAAGCAAGTGTAACCGTCGTGCAAAAAAACTGGGAATCAGATGGGAAAGACAAGGTGCTTGACTGCGGCGTTTTTGAAATCGACAGCGTGGACGCTTCCGGCCCGCCCGCGAAAGTATCCCTGAAAGGAACGTCAATCCCCTATTCTTCCACGGCCCGGACACAGAAGAAAACGCAGGCATGGGAGAATAGAAAGCTGTCCGCAATCGCGGCGGAAATCGCGGGCAGGAACGGCCTTGTCTGTATGTTTGAATCTGAGTTTGACCCGCTGTATAAGCGGAAGGAACAGGTTCAGGAATCGGACATTTCTTTTTTACAGCGCCTTTGCAAAGCGGCTGGAATCAGCTTGAAAGTAACGGCAAAAACCATTGTGCTTTTCGACGCGCAGAAATACGAAGAAAAGCCCGCTGTGCGGCAGATCAAGCGGGGAAGCGCGGACGTGCTTTCTTATCGGTTCGGAACCGGGAGCAATGACACAGCGTATAGCAAATGCCATGTAAGCTATACAAACCCGGAAACAAAAGAAACCATTGAATATACCTATACGCCCAGAAATGCCAAAAAGGACGGGCAAACGCTGGAAGTAAACGAAAAGGTTTCTGACAAGGAAGAGGCGCGGAAGCTGGCAATGAAGCGCCTGCGGCAGAAAAACAAGGCGGAATTTTCGGCGGAATTTACCATTGTCGGGGACGTTCTGCTTGTGGCGGGCGTTACGGTGGAGGTTGTGGGCTACGGCGCTTTTGATGGAAAGTATATCATTGAAACCGCAACGCACAACTTGACGGGCGGCTATACGGTGGGCGTGAAACTGCGCCGGGTTTTGGAGGGGTACTAATGGAATCCGAAATTATGGAACTGCGGCACGCAGTTGACGCGCTGGGGAAGATCGTCCGCATGGGAAAGGTTTCTTCTGTGGACGTGGAGAACCGAACGGCGCGGGTGATTATCGAAGATAAAGTAAAATCCTTTGTATCCGGCCCGTTGAAGGTGCTTCAAAATCAACCCCTTATCACGATCACAAAGAAGGAGAACGGCGGGAAGTGGAACTTTGAAGCGCAGTACGCTTCCGCTGACCGAAAATTAGGGCTGGGGGAAAGTTACTCGAAGGGCGCGCCGGATACAATCAAGCTGGAAAGAAGCATTGATTACAAATGCCCGCTTCATGGTGTGGACGAAACAAAGACGCACGAACACGAAGTAAAGGTTTACCCGTGGTTGCCGTTTGAAGGGCAATGGGTGGTTTGCCTATACCTTCCAAACGGGGAAAGCGACGGGTTTATTTTAGGGGGGTTCTGAAATGGCGGTGATTGGAGCGCTGGGGGATATTGTGTTTAGCGTTTCGCGGGACAAGGTGAACACGATTGACGATGTGAAATGGGAAACCGGCGTTCGGTTCGCGGAGCATGACCGGCACTTGAAAATTCCCCTGTTGGAGTTTACGGGAAACAGCGCGGACACAATCAGTTTCAGCCTTTATTATTCCGTGTTTCTGGGGGTAAACCCTATGGCGGAAATTGTAAAGATACTGAACGCCCAGCGGGCCGGAAAGGCCATGCGGTTTGTGATAGGAACGAAGGCTTACGGGCATTACAAGTGGGTTATCACTAAAACGTCAAAGGACCTTGAACGGTACGACGGGAAGGGGAACTTGCTTGTGGCAAAGGTAAGTATCACACTGAAAGAGTATGTGAACAGGTGAGGCCATGAAAGTTACAGTAAGCATATTGCGAGAAATCAACATGGAGCCGCAGACCGAAACGGAAGAGATCATGCAGAATGTGGCCGTGATTCTGGCAACGCCGAAATTCAGCGTTCCCCTTGACCGGGGGCTTGGCCTGCAAATGACCTTCCTTGACAAGCCGGTTCCCGCCGCAAGACCGCTGGCAATCGGGGAGATCATGGACGCGATAGAGGAAGGGGAACCCCGCGTAAGGGTGAAGGAAGTTGACTTTCTGGAAGATGGAATGTTAGGGCGCTTTGTCCCTGCGGTGGAGGTGGAAATTGTAGATGGCTGAGAATAGGACGTTCCCGGAAGTAACCTTTGTGGAAACGGACACGGAAGAAATCAAAGGGGCGCTGGTGCAGGGATACGAAGCGATCACGGGGCGGAAGCTGTATCCGGCTGACCCTATGCGCCTTTTCATTCTGTGGGTGGCTGATATTATCGTTCAGGAACGGGCTTTAATCAACTGGTCGGCCCGGCAGAATGTCCCGCGATACGCAGAAGGTGAATACTTGGATTCGCTGGCAGAACTGTTTAAGGACGTGGAACGGCTAAAGCCGCAACCGGCAAAGACAACCTTCCGTTTTTGGCTGTCCATGAAGCAGGAAGGCGCGCAGATCATACCGGCAGGAACGCGGGTAACGGTGGACGGGGAAATTACGTTTGCCACACTGGAACCGCTGTTTATTGAGGCGGGGGAGCTGTGCGGGGACGCGGAAGCGGAATGTATCACGCTGACAGAAGCCGGGGAATCAATCGGTGCGGCGGGAAACGGATTTTTGCCGGGACAGATCACGCAGATTGTGGACGTTTACCCGTATTTCGAGCGGGTGGAAAACCTGACAGAAAGCGCGGGCGGTTCTGACCGGGAAAGCGACGCGGCTTTTTATGAGCGTATGCGGGAAAGCATGGAAACATTTTCGACAGCCGGGCCGGAAGGCGCGTATATCTACCACGCAAAAACAGCTTCTTCCCTGATTGCGGACGTTTCGGCGGATTCCCCGGTTGATGAACCCGGCGTTGTAGATGTGCGGATTCTGCTTCAAAACGGGAAACTGCCAACGGAAGAAGTTTTGAAACTGGTATTGGACGCGCTTTCCGCTGAGAAGGTGCGTCCATTAACGGACCTTGTGCGGGTTTCGGCCCCGGATACGGTGCCCTTTAATATCGACGTAACGTATTACATACCGAACCCCGGCGCGGCCAGCGCGGCAAATATCGAGCGGGCCGTAAATGAGGCGGTGGAGCGGTACAGGGTATGGCAAACTGAAAAGATGGGGCGGGATATTAACCCGTCCTATTTAACCCGCCTGTTGATGGAAACCGGCGTAAAGCGGGTGGAGGTTCGGGAACCGCTGTTTCAGAAGGTGGAGGCAAAGGGCGTGGCCGTCCTGCAAGATAAAACCGTTCTGAACGGAGGGGTGGAGGATGAATAACACCATTGGAACGGTTGACCTTCTGCGGATTTTTCCGCCCGCGTTGAAGTATGACCCGAAAATGACAGCCGCCGCGCAGGCCATAGCAAAGGAACTGCAACGAACAAGCGGTGAGGTTCGGAAAAATATCATTTACGCCCGCATTGATGAACTGGACGAAGCGGCCCTTGATGTGCTGGCCCACGATTTGCACGTTGACTGGTACGATTTTAACTATTCCATAGAGGCGAAGCGGGCCACAATCCGGGACAGTGTGAAGATTCACAGGCGGCTTGGAACGAAGTACGCCGTGGAAACGGCGCTGGGGAATGTGTTTCCCGGAACAAAAGTGGAAGAATGGTTTGAATACGGGGGGGACCCGTATTTTTTCCGCGTGATTATCGACGCAACGGCGGCGGAGGTTACGGCGGAAAAACAGCGGGCCGTTCTTGAAAAGGTCCATTTTTACAAAAACGTTCGTTCACATTTGGAGAAGATCGGGTTCCAGATGGAAACAAGCGGCGTGGTGACTATTGGAGCATACCACACGGCGGGAACATCCATTGAAGTTTATCCCTATGTACCGCAGGACGTGGAGGCCAGCGGAACGGCGGGCCTTGGAGCATACCACAAAACAGCGGTTTCCGTGGAAGTGTATCCCTTCACGTCGGACATTCTGAACGGGGATGGCGTGGCCGGGCTTGCGGCCTACCACGGGCGGGCGCTTTCGCTGGAAGTGTATCCGCTTATAGCTGAAGAACTGGCCGGGGACGGCGCGGCGGGCCTTGCGGCCTATTGCCGGGTTGCGAACGAAATAGAAATCTTCCCGCAGGGAGCGGGGCAATAGAAAGGAACGGTGCATTATGGAACAGGAAAAGAAGTATGGAACCCTTGTAACCAATGTGGGAACGCGGCTGATTACCAATGCGACGATGAACGGCGAAAAGGTGAGAATTACGCAATTCGCGGTTGGTGACGGCGGCGGCGATTACTACCAGCCCACGGAACTTATGACCGAACTGAAAAATGAGGTTTGGCGCGGCGCTGTGGGTTCGGCAAAGATCAATGAAGTTTCCCCGAACATGATTGACATTGTGACGGTGGTTCCCTCCAACGTGGGCGGCTTCACAATCCGGGAAATGGCCGTGTTCGACGAAGAAAACAATATGATTGCCATTTGCAACACGGCGGCGGCGGAAAAAGTGGTGATTTCTTCCGGCGAAGTTTCGGAAATGAAGCTGACAATGCACATTACCGTTTCCAATACGGCGGTTATCGAATTTCTGATTGACCCCACGGTAATTGTTGCGACAAAGCAGGATTTGGAGAACCACAACAATTCCCCCACGGCCCACGGCGCGGCGCTGGAAAAGAAGGCGGAGGCGGCGGACCTTGCCGCCCACACCCACAACAGCGAAATCCACGTAACGCAGGCCATGACGGAAGGCTATAACACAGCCATTCAGGAGATCGGGGAACACGTCAACGACACGGCTATTCACGTTCAACCGGGGGAGCGGGAAGGCTGGGGAGCAACCAGCGAAACAGCGGAAGCGGCCCTTGCGGCGGCGCAGGCCGCGCAGGCGTTGGCAAACCAGCAGGCCGGACAGATTGCCCGGCTGGAAGATGGCCTTTTCTCCAACATTACCGGGAATCCGTTCCTGATTACCTTTGAAAATCTGGACGGAATCGCCTTGACGCGGGGGACGTGGAACGAAGCGAAAAAGAGGCTGGAATGTTAAGCGCGTTTTCGTGCCCGGAACGGGAACTATCGTGCATTATTGGGAATCTGTTTATTGAATTAGAACCGCCGTGTTCTGAGTGTGGGAAGGAACCGCAGGGAATCAAACTCTGCGGGACCACCTACACAGGGGACAAAGCGGTTCTTACCATATCCGGGGACAGGTTCTATTACAGCGGGCCGCAGGCGGATATTGACCGCCTGCGGGAAGCGGGGTGCGTGCAATGGCTAAACCACAATCGGAATTTTTGATTATCACAAAGGCGAAAGACCTTGTGAAGCACACCTTCACCATGACGAATGGGAAGGCGTTTCCAAAGAAGGAACGCTTCTGTCTGGTAAACCGCTTGCAGGAAAGGACCATTGAAATTTTCGAGTGCATACAAGAGGCAAACGAACTGGACCTTTCGGACCCGCGCGAATTTCGGGAACGCCAGTATTTGCAGAAGCGCGCCTTGACGCGGTGCAAAACTGTTTTGTTCTTCATCGAACTTGCGCTTGAAAGGGGGTACATAGACCACGGCAGTTGTCAATACTGGTCTAAATTCGTTTTGGACGTTAAGTATATGGCGGCAAAGTGGAAGAAGCAAGATCGAGAACGGGCGGGGGCCGGTGGAGCGGGACCCGCGCCCGCGCGCAGATCGTAACCGCTCTGGGGTATGGCTTGGAACGTCGAACTCGTACAACGTGCGCAACGTCAACACTGACGGCACGCTGAGCAACACGAACGCTTACAACGGCAACGAGGGCGTGCGTACGCTCTGGTGGAATACCGCGACTTATTAAGCCAAAAGGCCGAACACTGAGGACCACCACCAAAGGAAGCCATTTCCCGCCGCCGCTGGGAACAGCGAGGGCTAACACAAGATTGCTGATGTGGAGGCATTGCGGGCGGCAATGTCCGTAAGGCCGAAACTATACACGGCAAGGAGATTCCTTGAATGACTGACTTTGAAAAGGTAGTGGATTTTGGAAACCTTCACGCGGGTTTTCTGATGGCGCGGCGGGGCAAGAGGGACAAGGCCAGCGTTGCGAAGTTTGAAGCGAACCTGATTGAAGCGCTTCTTTTGCTGGGCGCTCTTCTGAAAAACAAACGCTATACGCTATCAGACTATAACGTTTTCAAGGTTTGGGAACCAAAAGAACGAACCGTAATGTCAAATTCGTTCAAGGATAAGGTGGTACAGCACAGTTTATGCGACAATGTGATTGAACCGGCGCTTTTGAAAACCTTTATCCGGGACAACTACGCCGGACAGCGGGGAAAAGGCACGCTGGACGGGCTGGACCGGCTGGAAACGCATTTGAAGCGCTATTTCTTTTCCAGAAAGGCGCAGGCGGAGGAAGCGCGCCGGGCGGCGGGCTTGCCGCAGATTCCCGTTGAACAGGGAGGGTATGCGGAAGGCTGGGTGCTGAAATGCGACGTGGGAAAATACTTCTACACCATTCAGCACGAAATTATATTTCACAAAATCAAGCACTTTGTCAAAGACCCGGACGTTCTATGGTTGATAACCATGATCTTGGATTCAACGGAAAATCCGGGTATTCCAATCGGCAACCAAAGTTCGCAATGGTTTGCGGTTCTGTATCTTTCTGAATTGGACCATTTTATAACGGAAAAGCTGGGAATCAAGCATTACGGGCGATACATGGACGATTTCTATTTGATTCACCCGGACAAGGAATATTTGCAGTATTGCCGCGTGGAGATCGAAAAGCACGTTGCGAAGCTGGGCCTATATCTGAACGCAAAAACGAACATATTTCCGTTGAAAAATGGGCTGGACTTTCTGGGATTTCATACCTACTTAACCGACACGGGAAAAGTTATAAGAAAAGTTAGGAGGAAGAGCAAAAACAATGAGAAAAGAAAACTTGTGAAGATGAAGGGCCTTTTGGACGCGGGAAAGATTTCCATGAAAGAAGTCCGGCAATCTTACCGCAGTTGGAGAGGCCACGCAAGCAAGGGGGATTGTTACCACCTGTTGCGGGAAATGGACCGATTCTATAAAAATCTATTTGGGGAGGAACCAATATGTCGAAAACGTTAGGTTCTTTGCCTAACGGTGCGTTAGTCAAGGACACGGGAACGCTGTATTACGGAAAGCCGATTGTCTGGAAAATAGCGGACAAGAACCACGTGGGCTATCCGTCCGGGAGCGTTACCCTGATTACGGAAAAAATCATTACGCTGAAATGCTTTGACGCTATGGAAAGCGGCAACAGCGACGGAAACCGCAGAAGCTACGGAAATAACCGCTATTCGCTTTCCAACATTGACAAATGGCTGAACAGCGACGCGGCGGCGGGCCGGTGGTGGGCGGCTACGCACAGCGCGGACGCGGCCCCCACGAACGCGAATGTGTGGAGCAATTACAATGAGTACGACGCGCAGGCGGGCTTTCTGAACGGCTTTTCGGCCAACATGAAAGCCGCCCTGTTGAATACCACGATCACGGTTGCGAAAAACACAGTTACGGACGGCGGCGGTTCGGAAACGATCACGCGGAAGCTGTTCCTTGCCTCCACAACGGAAGTGGGCCTTGCCAACGAAAACAGCGTTGCGGAGGGAAGCAAGCTGGCAATTTTCAGCGACAACAATTCCCGCCTTGCCTATCCCACGGCGGAGGCCGTAAGCAACAGCGAGTATAAAACAAGCGGGCTTGCCGTTGGAAGCCCGTGGTGGTGGTATCTACGCACGCCGTATGCGTCGCACTCGTACGACGTGCGCGACGACATCACTGACGGCTCGCTGAGCTACACGAACGCTTACTACGGCGACGGGGGCGTGCGTACGCTTTGTAATTTGAAATCTGAAATCTTGGTATCTGACAACACGGACAGCGACGGAGCCTATACGATTATCTGGAATCAGCCGCCCACAACCCCCGGAAGTCTGACAATGCCCGGAACGGTGGAAGGCGGGAAAACGGCTGTGATTAGCTGGGGCCAGTCCACGGACCCGGAAGGAAATTTGTCCGGCTACGTGTTGGAGCGTTCCGCCAACGGCGGCGCATACGCGCAGGTTTACAAGGGCCTGAACCGTACTTATACGGATACAATCACGTTCGGCTGGAATACGGTACAATACCGGGTGAAGGCTTACGACGGCGCAGGGCTGGAAAGCGGATACTATACCGGCCAGCAGAAAACCGTTGTGAACAACCACCCGCCCGTTATCAGCGGGACGGATTCGGATTTAGGCACAAAGACCGGCCCGTTTTCGCAGGCGTACACGATCACGGATGAAGATAGCGGCCAGACGATCACGGCCACGGAGAAGATCGACAGTGCGGTGAAGCGGACTTTTGCGGCCAACAGCGGCACACAGTACACCTTCAACATTACGCAAGCGGATTGGGTGAAAATCCAGAACGGTTCCCACACGCTGACCGTGGAAGCGAAGGACAGCGCGGGCGGCGTTGCCACACGGACGTTCCAGTTTGCGAAGAATGAAACGGAACTGGAATTTACGCTTTCCGCTCCATTGCCCGCCGATGATATGTTGACGAAGGCCATTATGTCGGTGACACGGCAGATTCCAGCAGGGGCGGAACTGAAAGTGTATGCCTGCAACAACGCCTTTGACGCGGCCCCCACATGGGAGGACGTGACGCAGGCAGTAACCACGGGGAACAAATTCTTCCTTTCCAACAGGGAAAAAACCGCCGAAAGCTGGGGGTTCAACTTCAAAATTTCGGTGAAGCGGAAGAACGCAACCGGGGATTGCTTCATTCAGAGTGTAGGGGGGAATTTTGAGTAATGGCTATTCAGCACAAGCAAACCAGCATTGCCAAAAGGCCGAAAACGCCGGAAGAGTTGACGGCGGAGAACAAGGCGCTGAAATCAACGGCGGCGGCGCTGGAAGCGCAGGTAACAGACCTGCAACTTGCCCTTTGCGACGTTTACGAAATGGCCGCGCTGGGCGGCGGGAACGGGGGTGAATGATCGTGGCGAAGGTGTACGCTGATCTTATCAAAAAGGGCCTGAAAACCATTGAACAGGTTCCGGCACATTTGCGCGACAAGGTAAAGGAGTTGCTTTCCGATGGGAAGTAACTTCTTTTTTATCCTTGCAAAACTGCTTTGCGGAAGGGAGGTAAAGGAAATGGCCGTTGTGTATGCAACCCTGATTATCAAGGGCAAAAAGACAATGGAGCAGGTGCCCGAACGCCTGAAAGCGGACGTGGCGGAAATTCTGGAAGCCTGCGAAGTGGCGCTGTAAGACGGCGCAGACGGACCCCCGGCGCGGACAGTTACCGCGCCGGGGGAATTTTCTGCAAGGGGTGAAACTATGACGTGGGAATTGGCGGTTTGCCTGTTCGGGCTGGTCGGAACCGGCTGTTCTATCCTTTTCGGGTTTATGGCCTTCAAGCGGAACCAGAAAAGCGACGAACAGCAGGACGGGCGGGAGAACGGAACGCTTTTAACCGAAATCGGCTATATCAAGGCCAACACAGACGATATTAAGCGGAAGCAGGAAAAGCAGGACGCTCAGTATTTGGAAATGGCCGAACGTATGGCGGCGGTTGAATCTTCTGCAAAGCAGGCACACCATAGACTGGACCGTTTGGAGAAGATCACGGACAACCCGGACTAAAAGGGGGGCCGTATGAACATCTTTGTTTTGCTGGCCGTTGCCGCCGTGGGGGGCCTTTTGGGGTTCCTTGCGGCGGCGCTTTTCTACGCATACCACGCGCGGCGGCGGAAGTCCAGAAAGGGCGCGCGCCGCTGGAAGGTGGAGTTTATAAAACTGGTTTTAATGCTGGTTATGGCTACTTACTTTCTGGGTGTGGCTGTGGGCGTGAAAATCGTTCTGGAATACCCGGAACAACTGGGAACGCTTTTGACCTACATAGGAGCGCCCACGGCCACGGTGATTATATTTTATGCGTGGAAGGCAAAGGCGGAAAATGTAATTAAGATCAAGAAAAACAATCCTGAGATCGTGGACAGCGTTTCAGAAATCGGGAATCTGTAAGGGAGGGAATACGAATGGCAACGGCTGAACAGCGGGCCTTCCTTGATAAGATCGGACCAATGGCGGCGGCGGATATGCAGAAAACGGGAATCCTTGCAAGCCTGACGGTTGCGCAAGCAATCCTTGAAAGCGGGTGGGGAAAATCCGGGCTGACCTTGAAGGCAAACAACCTGTTTGGAATCAAGGGGGCATATAACGGCGCTTCCGTTTCCTGCAAAACGCAGGAATGGGACGGTTCAAAATATATCACGATCACGGCGGCTTTCCGCAAATATCCCAGTTGGGCGGAAAGCGTGGCGGACCATTCGGCGCTTTTCCTGCGGCTGAAAAGGTATGAAAACCTGCGGGGCTGTACGGATTATAAAAAGGCGTGCCAGTATGTCCGGGAAGATGGGTATGCCACGGACCCGGCCTATACAACGAAGCTGGTTCAGCTTATCGAAAAATACGGGCTGACACAGTACGACACGACGGGAACACCCTCCACGGGCGGCGCAGGGGCCGCAGGAACGCCCGGAACGTCCGGGGGGACAAATACCACGGGCGGGGCTGGAAGCCCCGCAGAAGGGAAAGGAGCGGGAAGTATGAAGGCTTCTGTACTTATCCAGAAATTGCGGGAGATCGAGCGCAATCACAAAACGCTTTATGTGATGGGATGTTTCGGCGCGCCGCTGACCGGGGGCAATGTTACCCGGTATTGCCAGAATCACGACTACAACAAGAAGGCGAACCGAACGGCCATGATTAAGGCGGCGGCGAACAAGACCCCGCCCGTTTTCGGGTTCGATTGCGTGAACCTGATTAAAGGCGTTCTGTGGGGATGGAGCGGGGACGCTTCCAAAACCTACGGCGGCGCGGCCTACAAGTCGAACGGCGTTCCTGACATTGGCGCAGACGGTATGATTAAGGTTTGTAAGGACGTTTCAACCGATTTCCGCACGATCATTCCAGGTGAAGCTGTGTGGCTGTCCGGCCATATCGGCGTTTATGTCGGCGGCGGCGTGGTTATTGAGTGTTCCCCGGCCTTCAAAAACTGCGTGCAGGAAACGGCGTGTCTGAATATCGGGGCCATTGCCGGGATGAACGGGCGCAAGTGGACCAAACACGGGAAGATTCCCTATATTACCTATGATGTAGCGGCGGAAAAGCCTTACACGGGCGGAACAGGGGCCGCAGGAACGCCCGGAACGTCCGGGGGGACCGTCAACACGTCCGGCGCTTCTGCGCCTTCTGTGGGCGCTGTGGTGGCCTTTACGGGCAATCTGCATTATACCAGCGCGAACGCGGCCAACGGGAAGCCCTGCAAGCCGGGAGCGGCGAAGGTTACGCAGATTGTAAAGGGGGCCAAACACCCTTACCAGCTTATCCGGGAGATCGGCGGCGGTTCCACGGTTTGCGGATGGGTGGACGCGGCGGACATTGCCACGGGCGCGGAAGCGGCAATTTTGAAGCTGGCCGCGCTGGGGGTTATCAATTCCCCGGACTACTGGGCGCAGGTTATCAATTCCGGCAAGGTTCAGTATTTGGGCCTTCTGTTTGAGAAGGCGGCGGCAAAGATCACGAAGGCCGGAACGCGGACCACAACGGCGAAAGACGGCGTGGACGCGCTGGTTCGGGCGGGCGTGGTTGACAGCCCGGAATACTGGTTGCAGAACTGCGGAAAGGTTGCAAGTCTTGATCTGCTTTTGTGTGCGCTGGGCGGCGCGGTGTAAGAAAGGAAGGAACGAACATGAACATTATTTATTTCCTGTTGGCGAACTGGGACAGCGTGCTTGTCGTGCTGGCATTCATCGTTCTTTGCGTCGTGCTGGTGAAGCGCGGCGAAACGAAGATTTTGAATCATATCCTTTTCAATCTGGTTACGCAGGCAGAACGGGAGTTTGGGAGCGGGACCGGCGCGTTGAAATACGCGGCGGTTTCTGATTGGATTTACCAGCGCTTGCCCGCCGTCCTGAAACTGCTTTTCACAGAAAAGGATATTGACACGATGATTGAAGCGGCCCTGACAGAAGCAAAGAAACAGTGGGGCACGAATGAAAACGTGAAGAACTATATTGAATCTGACCCGCTGAACGGCGTTGAATTTGTGGCTGTGCAAACGGCAGATAAGGACGGCCCCGAAAAATATATTAGTGGTTGACCGATTCGGACAACGTGAAAGCCCGCTGTGGAGAAATCCACGGCGGGCTTTTTGCGTTTGCGGTCAAATTTTGTCCCGTTCGGAAGATATGGTATAGTAACTTCTTTTTGTAGGGGAAAACCATTCATATTCGGTTTCGCCGCCGCAATATTCATCAGCCCACGCCTTGCTTACACGGCTACGAATAAGAACGGCCTTTTTAATTTTCTTGTTTGTGGATTCGCTGTGAACGATGAAAGAAATTGTGCCACAATGTGCGTCAAAATTTTCCTTAATGCCGGTTCTATGAAACTGCATTTCAGATTCAGGGATACGATCAACGGAAACTATTTCGACATATCCGGCAACAGTGCCCGCGCGGGGGTGTGCGGAAAAGATAAGTTTATATTTTTCGCCGGGATGGAAAATATTCATTTCAAAACGCCTCCTTGATTTTTGGGCCTTACTTTGTTACAATCAAGGTGGCCGGGGTAAGGCTCCCGGCCAGCCTTTCGGGGTTGGGGTAGCGGCTTTCTTTGAGGGGGGCCGCTATCCCGTTTTTTTAGTTGCTTTTGATTGCGGTTTCGAGTTTTTTAATAAACTCGTCCAAATCTTTGCAACCTCTGGCTACTTCCAGAAGTTGAAGCCTTTCGGCTTCACGCGCCAGCTTTTCGATGGTTTCAGCGGCGTTTGCCATTTCTTCCATTGCCTCACTCCCTTTCGTAAAGGGCTTGCGCCCCTGCCTTACAAGTATTATTATAATAGCAATAACGTAATTAGTCAAGCTGGAATATTGTACGAAAAACCAGTGGCGAAATTATTAAATTCTACTAATTGCGCTATTAGGTAAACATAAAGGCCCGCTGTGGGATTTTCCACGGCGGGCCTTTATGTTTAGTCTGTGCTGTCTATCAGGCGCATAATTCGGGAAACAAGATCACGGTCCCTTTCGTCTGGGAAAGCGTCTGCATAACGGCCCAGCTTTTCCAGAAGGCGCGCTTTGCAGTGTTCGGCTTCTGTTGGTATCTTTACGCCGTAACGGAGTTCATAGCAAGACCGGCACAGGAACGGGGCGCTGGCCGTGATTGCGCCGTTGCTTTCATCCGTATATTGGTACGCCTGACAACTGCAAAGGGACTTCCCGCAGGCTTCACAGTGCCCGCCGAACCTGCGGGAACGGGTGCGGGCCGTCCGGGTTGCCCGGTGCGGTTTCATTACCACGATCTGCAACCCCCTTACAGCCTTTCAACAGCGGTAAAAATTCCGTCATGGTCCACGGGGAAAGAATCGCCGGGGGAGATTTCGCCGGGGGCGTAAAACCGAACGCCGAAAGTATGGAACCTTTCGCTTTTGCAAATCCACGCTTCAAGGCCGTTCACAACGCGGGGAATCCGCACGCTTGCTTCCCGGCACTCCATAACTGTTTTGCTCATTTTCGTTACCTCCATTTGATTTATTGGGGGCGGCGGCAGGAACCGCCGCTCGGCAGGTATCAGCGGACGAACACGCCCAGCGGGGACCCGTTGGCGGAGCGCCAGCCGTGGCGGTGAATATCGGACAGGCGGACCCGTTCAAGCTGGTTCGGGGCATAGTCCCAGCGGATAAGGGCAAACACGCCGCCGCGAAGAACCAAACCGTCCGGCACGTCAACGAAACCGGCAACAGTCCCGTTTTCGAGCGGGAAGCAAGCGCCGCAGTTCCGTTCGACACGCTGGCCCACAATAACGATCATGGAACCATCGTCGGCGGGCTGGGAGATCGTAACCACCTTGGAGGGGGCCGCGTTCTCCACGGCGGGAGCGGCGGGGGCTTCCGCTACGTCGGCGGGGGCCTCTTCCGGCTGAACTTCACGTTCAGCGCGGAAAACGGGGGCCATGCTGTAACGGTCGGGAATGATGTATTCCCCGCGTTCGTCGCAGAAAAGTTTTGTGCGGCGCTCTTTCCCGTTACGGCGGAAAGTAACGGTTTTGGCGGTGCGCTTCACGATTTCGATTGTGAAAACGCAATTATGGTCGCAAGCGCTGGTGTCGTAATATTTGTGGCCGATTTCAAAAGTAAACATAGTGTGTACCTCCTATATGTTAAAGAAAATTGGTGTGTAGTGGTAGGCCGTGTCGGTGCCCTTTTCGTGTTGGCCCGTAAGGTTGGCCGTTGCTGAACTCTACGCCCCAGCAACCGGGCGGCTTGTGTTTCGCTCTTTCTGTTTGTTATTATATAGCTAATAACGTAATTAGTCAATAGAGAATAATGCACAAATTACTAATTGCGTAATTGTTGAAAATTGCTAATTGCGTTATTGTGCGGGCTGTGGTATTCTTTTTGAGGGGTGATTTTATGGCAAAAGAACGCGATATGAAGAAGCAGGCGGAATGGAGCCGCGCATATAACGAAAAAAATTATGATAGGCTGTATCCGTTTGTGCCGAAAGGGCGGAAAGCTGAAATACAGGCCGTCGCAGAAACACAGGGTGAAACGCTGAATGAATTTATCGTGAAGGCCATTGAAGAAAGAATGAAGAGATTGCAGGGCGAACGCGAAGAATAAGAAGTGAAATAAGGGGGAGAACGGGGGATAACAGCGCCCCTTCTGACCTTTAACACTTTTGGCGTGGTTTCGTGTGGTAAAGTCAAGAATATTACTTGATTTTACAACATGGAGGCCGCGCCGAAATGAAAATTTATGATTATCACGGAAGAAAGAATATGTGCGGGGATAGAATCAAAATAGCCCGCGCCGCCCGCAGGATTTCACAAGCTGATCTTGCCGCCCGTCTGCAAGTGGCGGGCGTGATTTTGGAGCGGGACAGCATAAGCAGAATTGAAATAGGAACCCGCTTTGTAACGGATTATGAGGTTGTGGAAATTGCGCGGGCGCTGGACGTTTCGATTGAATGGTTATTAGGACAAAAGAAAGACGATTTGAACCCGTAAGCCGAACAGCAGGCCGGGAACGAAGAAAGCAATAACCCCCAGCTTGCCGGAAGGCGGGCCGGGGGTTATTGCTTTTGTGGGAGGGCTTGCAATGCGGCATTTTTCACACTTGAATTTTAATAACAGGCTGAAAATTGAAAAAATGTTGAAGGAGGGGAAAAAGCAAGCTGAGATTGCCCGCGCCCTGCGGGTGGACCCCTCCACCATTTCACGGGAATTGAAACGCGGAACCTATATGCACTTGAACAGCGATCTGACAACGGAAGAGCGGTACAGCCCGGACATAGCACACCAAAATTATAAACGGCACTTGTCCGAAAAGGGGCCGGAAGTAAAGATTGGACACGATCACGAATACGCGGAGCATATAGAGAAAAAGATTTTGGAAGAGGGGTATTCCCCTGGCGCGGTTCTGGGAGAGATCGAAGAAGAAGGGCTGACCTTCAAAACGAAGGTTTCCAAAACAACGCTTTATAGATACATTGCAAACGGCGTGCTGGGCGTAACGAATAAAGACCTTCTGCGAAAGAAGAAGAAAAAGAAGAAGCAGAACCAGAAGCGCGCCGCCCGCCCGCCGCGCGGCGAAAGCATAGAGAACAGGCCGAAAGAGGTTGAAAGCAGGGAAACGCCGGGACACTGGGAAATGGATTGTGTGGAAGGGCCAAAAGAGGGTTCGCAAAAAACGCTTCTGGTTCTGACTGAGAGAAAAACCCGCTGGGAAATCTTAATTCTGATGGCGCGTAAAACGATGGAATGTGTTGTTGCCGCGCTGGACGATCTGGAACGGCGGTGCGGGGAGGCGTTCGGGCAGATTTTCAAAACGATTACGGTTGATAATGGTTCGGAGTTTTCGGACGCTGAGGGAATGGCCCGGTCTGCGCTGGACCCGGAAGAGGCGCGGGCACAGTTCTTCTTCTGCCATGCGTATTGTAGCTGGGAGCGGGGCAGTAACGAAAATCAAAACACGATGGTTCGGCGGAGGTATCCAAAGGGCTTTGATTTTGCGGACACAACGGAAGAGGAAATAAAGGAACTGGAACGGTGGATAAACAAATATCCGCGCGGGATATTCAACTATAAATCAGCGGCGAAGATGTTTCAACAAGAGTTCGGGGACCTGATTTCCATTCTGCTTTGAGCGGGGGAAACCGCCCGCCGCCCGCTCGAAAAAATAAAATCAAAAAATCTTGCATTTACCTATTGACAAAACAAAATCGCCGGACAGAGCAAATTTTTCTTGCAATTTAAAAGAGGGTGTGGTAAAATAAGAAACCGATAACGGGTATTCCGCTGCCTGCGGGAAGTGCAGGGCATGAATGCCTATGAGAAAGGAACATAAGAATATGGATTTAGTAAAGGTTCTGTCTGAGCAGCAGCTCAAGAGCGATCTGCCCGAGCTCAAGATCGGCGACACCGTAAAGGTACACGCGAAGATCAAGGAGGGCAACCGCGAGCGTATCCAGGTATTTGAGGGCATCATCATTGCGATGAAGCACGCGGGCATCAACCGCACTGTTACCGTGCGCCGCGTTTCTTATGGCGTAGGCGTAGAGAAGACCTTCCTGGTGCATTCCCCGAACGTAGCGAAGTTCGAGGTCGTCCGTCATGGTAAGGTACGCCGTGCGAAGCTGTACTACCTGCGCGACCGTGTAGGTAAGGCGGCAAAGGTTGCGGAAAAGGTATAAACCGTAATAAACACGCAAAAAAAGAAGCCGGAAGGCTTCTTTTTTTGCGTCCCTCGTCCCGCCCGCAGGCGAGAACGGGATTCCAAAGGGGCTAGCCCCTTTGGCGCTGTCCGCGCAGGACCGCTGTCCGCGCAGGACCGCCGTCCGCGTAGGACCGGGAGTCCAGAGGGCAGCGCCCTCTGGCGTAAAGGCGTGCTCAACAAGAACCGCGCTGCTGGCAGGCGGGGCAGAGCCCAGTGAAGGTCAGCGAGTGCCCAGTGATGAGGAAGCCGGTTTCGGCGCGCAGCCGGTTTTCGAGTGCTGCCAGCGGGCAGCCCTCAATCGGGACGACGGCCCCGCAGGCTGTGCAGTGCAGCGTATGCCGGTGCCCCTGCGGCGTGTTGAGCTGGTAATAGCAGCGTCCGTCGCCGCCTTCGTTTTTCATCAGCAGCGCATGGGAAGTCAGTTGGGACAGCACCCGATAGGTGGTGGACAGCCCCATTTTTTCAGTTTTGACAGCTTCGGCGTGGATTTCATCGGCGGTCAGCGGCTTTTTGGCGTGCTCGATCACAGCCAGCACGGCTTTGCGCCGCTCAGTCGCGCGCAGCCCGCTTTGGCCCAGCTGGTTTGGCATAAAAACACCTCCCGGTGCTCAAACTAAAAAGGAATTTCGCGTCTGATGACGCGCCCCAAGGGCTCCGCCCCCGGGCCCCCCGCAATTTTTTTGTAAAAAAATTGAGTAAAAACTTCATACAGGCCCGTCCGGTTCCCCTTTGCCGCGCAGGTGTTTTTGTGTTGCCGGTATCCTTTTGCGCACTGCCGCCTGCGGGCGGGATGGGTGCGGTTACAGCGTTTCTTGCGCCGTGGCCAGCCCGCCAGAACGGCGGCGGGCTGGCCGGCTTTTTGCTGTGACGGCTGGTTTCCTTTTCTGCGCTGCCGTGGTGGGGGTGGCTCCTTGTGATGCTTGTGTGCAGGCGTTTCGGTTTGATATGAGGATAACCTTATTATACGCTGAAAATTCGCGCTTGACAAGCCGGGAAGACTTTTGTATAATGAAATTACAGAATATACCCCCTATCCGGGGGGTGGGAGGTATCGGCAATATGACACAAAATTTTAACGTCACTGGCATGAGCTGCGCCGCCTGTTCCGCACACGTGGAAAAGGCGGTCAGCGCACTGCCCGGCGTGCGGCTCTGCCAAGTGAACCTGCTTGCAGGCACGATGAAAGCGGAATATGATGAAAACACGCTGGGCGATGCCGAGATTATCCGCGCCATCGAAGATGGCGGCTACGGCGCTTCGGTGCGCGGCAAAGAGGGCGCAAAAGCGTCCACTGGGGTCGCACAGGCCGATCCGAATGCTGACCTAAAAGAAATGCAGCACCGTATTGTAGTTTCATTTATTTTTCTTGCCCTGCTGATGTATGTTTCAATGGGGCACATGGTCGGCGCCCCGCTGCCGGGACTTCTGGCCGGCGGTGAGAACATGATGGCGTTCGCCCTGACCCAATTCCTGCTGACTCTGCCTATCTGCATTGTCAATAAAAAATATTATGTGAATGGGTTTAAGACCCTTTGGCACCGTGCGCCGACAATGGACGCGCTGATTGCAGTCGGCTCGGGCGCAGCAATGGTTTATGGTGTGTTTGCCCTTTACCAGATTGGCTATGGGCTCGGGCACGGCGATATGGCGCGCGTTCATGAATATGGGCACGACCTGTATTTTGAATCGGCGGGCATGATTCTGACCCTGGTAACGCTGGGCAAGTATTTTGAAACGCGTGCGAAAAAACGTACCAGCGAAGCGATTGCAAAGCTGATGGATCTGCGCCCCCAGACCGCGCAGGTGCTCCGGGACGGTGTAGAGTCGACCGTCCCGATTGACGAAGTGCTGGTCGGTGACCTGATAGTCGTGCGCCCTGGGCAGAGCGTTCCCGTTGATGGCGTGATTACCGAAGGGCGCACCGCACTTGACGAATCTGCCCTGACCGGCGAGAGCATCCCCGTCGAAAAGGGCGAGGGCGATACCGTCATCGCCGCAACCATCAACAAGACCGGCTCGGTCGTATTCCGGGCCTCCCGTGTCGGCGACGACACAACGCTTTCCCAGATTATCCGGCTGGTCGAGGAAGCCAGCGCCTCCAAAGCGCCAATTGCAGCGCTCGCCGATAAGGTTGCGGGCGTGTTCGTCCCGGTCGTGCTCGGCATTGCGCTGGTAACGGCAGTCGTTTGGCTGGCGGTCGGCGCGACCTTTACCTTCGCGCTTTCGTGCGCGATTGCGGTGCTGGTGATCTCCTGCCCGTGCGCGCTGGGGCTGGCAACGCCGGTTGCGATTATGGTCGGTACCGGCGTAGGCGCGGAAAACGGCGTTCTGTTCCAGTCGGCGGAAGCGCTGGAACGGTTACAGGCGGTCAATGCGGTCGTGTTGGACAAAACAGGCACAGTCACCGAAGGGCACCCGAGTGTAACCGACGTAGCCCCTGCGGCGGGTGTCTCTGAGCGCGAACTGCTGACCGTCGCGCTGTCGCTTGAACAGCCGTCCGAGCACCCGCTCGCCGAAGCGGTCGTTTCATATGCGCGGGGGCAGGGCATTCAGCCCGCCGAAACCAAAGGCTTTCTGGCCGAGGTTGGCAAGGGGATTGCCGCGGAGGTAGGCGGTAAGCATTGCACGGCAGGCAACGCGCGGCTCATGGGCGAGCAGGGGGTTGACCTCTCAGCGCTCGAAGCACAGGGCGCAGCATTCGCTGCGGCAGGCAAAACCCCGCTGTTTTTCGCGCGGGAGGGGAAAGCAATTGGCCTTCTGGCGATTGCGGACGTGGTCAAGGAGACCAGCGCGCAGGCGGTTGAAGCGTTCCGCGCGCTGCATATTGATGTGACGCTGTTGACCGGTGATAATAAAGTCACCGCCGAAGCGATCCGGAAGGAACTTGGCATCCCGCGCGTCGTAGCCGAGGTGCTCCCGCAGGACAAGGAACGCGAAATCCGTGTGCTTCAGGAACAGGGCAAGGTAGTTGCAATGGTTGGCGACGGCATCAACGACGCACCGGCCCTCGCGCGGGCTGACGTGGGGATTGCGATCGGTGCGGGCACCGATGTTGCCATCGAATCTGCCGACGTGGTGCTGATGAAATCCGACCTGATGGACGCGGTGAATGCGGTGCGGCTGTCGCACGCAGTGATCCGGAATATCCGGCAAAACCTGTTCTGGGCGTTCTTTTACAACTGCATCGGTATCCCGTTGGCGGCGGGCGTATTCTGGACGGCATTTGCGCTCAAGCTGAGCCCCATGTTCGGCGCGGCGGCAATGAGCCTGTCGTCGGTATGCGTGGTGTCGAACGCGCTGCGGCTCAAGCTGTTCAAGCCTTTGAAATCCCGGCGTTCTGCGGCGGAAGCCGCTGAAACCATACAAAAAAACCATCGAAAGGAAGAGGTAAACATGAAAAAGGTTATTTCCATCGAAGGCATGATGTGCCCGCATTGCTCGGGCCGCGTCACCGAAGCGCTGAATGCGGTTGAAGGTGTTTCGGCTGAGGTCAGCCATGAGACCGGCAAAGCGGTCTGCACGCTGCAAAAGGATGTTGCGGATGATGTGCTGAGCGCAGCAGTCACTGGCGCAGGCTATCAAGTGATAGGGATCGAATAATGCAGGCGGACAGGAAAAAGGTCGAGCCGCTGGTGAAAATGGCGCGCGGCCAGGCTGAAGCGGTGCTCAAAATGATAGAGGATGACCGCTACTGCATGGAGATTGCCAACCAGCTTTCGGCTGCGGAGTCGCTGCTCCATAAAGCGCGGCGTGAGGTGCTGCGGGCGCACCTGGAAGGGTGCGTGCGCGATGCGCTCGACTGCGGCGACCCGGAAGAGCGCACCCGTAAGCTGGATGAGATTATTTCACTGCTGGATAAGACGGAAAAATAAAGGAGGGGCGGCTTGCCGCCCCTTTTGCTTTGGCGATGGGCTGCGACAGCTGATCTACATACTGATTGACCGGTGAGCGGGCGGCTCCGGAAAATGCCGCTGAACAAAAGGTCTGGGTCATACAATCAACAGAAAAGGGCTTCCCCGTGAGGGTAAGGCGTCATAAAGAAGTTAAGGGCAAGACAGGCCGCAGCGGTCTGTCTTGCCCTTTTATACTGTATAACCCACTATGACACTTTCGGGGAAAGTGCCCGTGGGGGAAAACAATAAAAAGGAATTTGTTTTTACAGCTTCAAAATAGCAATCAGTTCGTCTCCATCCATTTCTCCAGTTTCAACAAATCCAAACAAACGGTATAACTGGCTGGCATTTCTATTTTCAGGTTTATAAGACAACCAGCAGTATTCCGCTTTACCGCAGGGGAATGTTTGTACGAATTCCAATGCAAGTCTGACCGCTTCTTTGCCATAGCCCCTATTTTGATAATGATTATCTATCATCAATCGCCAGAGATTATAATTTCCTTTTGCTATCAATGGGGCGTCATCCCAATAATCATCTGTATCAAAGCCAATCATTAAAAAACCAACCGGTGTATCATCCTCATATATTCCAAAAGGGAAAGCATATCCATTTCCGGTTATGGCGGTATAGGCTTCGATAATGCTGATGTCATTGCTTGCTACAAAATTTTTTTGCTTTTCAGAAACACAAAGTTTCAAAATATCCCATACGTTTTTCCCGGTTATCTTCTCCAGTCTCAGCATATTGATATCCTCCCGAATCCCGATTTGTCGATGAGTCCATTATAAAGCAACACCCTCTGAAAAGCAACTTCTTTCCAGAAGGTGTTGGCTTCTTTACGGGAGTTACCCCGGGGGAGAGACCTTTTTTCAATGCAAAATGATCATACTGCTGCTCGAACGACCGAGCAATTTTTTATCCCACCCGCAGGCGGGGAGGGCACAGCGCCGCAGTGCGCTTGAGCGGTGGTAAGCAACTGCTGTTTAGCGGACGGTTTAGCCCTTTTGGCGCCGCCCTGCGCAGGACGGTGAACCGAAGCAGGGCGTTAAATCTCCATGATGATCGGCAGGATCATGGGGCTGCGCTTGGTCTTTTTGAACAGATAGTCGCTCAACTCGCCCTTGATCGCGCCCTTGATGCCGTTCCAGTCGTGGACCCCGTCGTCTAAGCAGCGGTCAAGTGCAATCTGGCACTGCGTGCGCAGCTGCTCCATCAGATCCTCCGCTTCCTTGACGTAGATAAAGCCGCGCGAGACAATGTCCGGCCCCGCAATGACTACGCCGCTCGTGGAATCAATGGTTACCACCACGACAATCAGCCCGTCATCCGCCAGGTGGCGGCGGTCACGCAGCACAGCCGTCCCCACGTCGCCAATCCCGAGCCCGTCGACAAACACCTTGCCGGAGGGGACCGTATTGCCCAGCCGCGCGCCGCGTTCGCCGATTTCTACCGGCCGGCCGATTTCCGTAATCATGATATTTTTCGGCGATACGCCCATCTGGCGCGCCAGGTCGGCGTGCTTGCGCAGCATCCGGTGTTCCCCGTGGATGGGGATGAAATATTTCGGCTTGCAGAGCCCCAGCATCAGCTTGAGCTCCTCCTGGCAGGCATGCCCGGATACATGGATTGCGGCGTTGCGGTCATAAATCACCTCCGCGCCCAGCTTGTACAGTTCGTCGATCATGCTGGACACCGATTTCTCGTTGCCCGGGATCGCCGAAGCCGCAATCAGGATGCGGTCGCCGTTGGACACCTCGACAAATTTGTGGCTGCCGTAGGCCATCCGGTAAAGCGCCGACATCGTTTCGCCCTGCGAACCGGTTGATACGATGCAGATCTTGCTGCGCGGGTATCGTTTCAGCTCGCCAATATCGATCATGACATGATGGTCGTCATGCAGATAGCCGAGTTCGAGCGCCAGCTCCGAAATATTCTCCATGCTCCGCCCACAAACCGCAACCTTCCGCCCATGCTTGGCCGCAAGATCCATAATCTGCTGCAAACGGGACACATTTGATGCAAATGTCGCCACAATGATCCGCTGGTCACAGCCCGCAAAGTAGCGGTCAAGCGACTGCGCCACCGTCTGCTCACTCGGGGTGTAGCCTGGGCGCTCTACATTGGTCGATTCGCTCAGCAGCGCCAGCACGCCCTGCTTGCCCAGCTCGCCGAACCGGCACAGGTCGATCATTTCCCCCTGTACCGGGGTCAGGTCAACCTTAAAGTCGCCCGTGTGGATGATGGTGCCCAGCGGCGTGCGGATCGCAAGCGCAACCGAATCGGCAATCGAATGGTTCGTGTGGATAAACTCGACCGTGAAACAGCCCAGCTTGACCGTCTGCCCTGCCTTATTGTGTTGAGCCGCACCTTTTGGGGCATCCTGTGCTCGGACAGCTTGACATTGATAATGCCGCAGGTCAGACGGGTGCCGTAAACAGGGGCGTTGGCTTCGCGCAGGACGTAGGGGATTGCGCCGATGTGGTCCTCGTGGGCATGGGTGATGAGATAGCCGCGCAGCTTGGAGAGGTTGCGCTTGAGATAGGTCGTGTCCGGGATGACCAGGTCTACGCCGAGCATGTCGTCGTCCGGGAACGCAAGGCCGCAGTCGACAACGACCATGTCATTGCCGTATTCGATTACGGTCATGTTTTTGCCGATCTCATTCAGGCCGCCGAGCGGGATGATTTTCAATTTTTCCTTCATAAAAATTATCACTTTCCTTTATCTTCAAAATTAAGTACAAAAATATAAATGGGCAGCATCACAGATTCAGCAGCCTTTTCCGTAGGCTGTCGGAAAGCCATTTCAAAGTGGCCTGAAAACGCACAGCAAAACGTTTACAGATTTCCAACATCAATTTTGCGCATTTTCAGATTTGCCCATTCGGCAGGCCCCCTGCATTTCCAGCCAATTTTTAAGCCGTTATCGCCGTGCTTGTCCTGTGGGGCGGGCGGGGGCCGGGCAGGCAGTTTGTATGCTGGAGACCAGCATTTTCATTCGTCAGGCCCGCAAGGGACCCGCATTGTGTCCGGCACGCTGGGCGTGAGAAACCAGCGTGTTCCAACCGGAGTGCGGAAAACAATTAGTATTAGAATAACATATTTTCCGGCATTTGTACAGCTTTTTTTATCGTGCAAGCTTCCCGGGCAAGCATTACAATTAGGTTACACAAGGTCAAACGACCCGTGTAGCCTAATTTTTTTGTATATCCGGGCCGGGAAATCAAAGGAGGACACCAAAATGAAACACGTTACATTTCAAGAGTACGAAGCCGCGAAAGCCGAAATTCTGTTAGGCGTACAGTATAAAGAAGATTCCACGCTGGAAGGCAATGTCATTCGCAAGACCTATGCCACAAAGGAAAACGGCGTGTTCTATGAAGTGAACGACGGTGGGCGCATTGAGTTTTGGAGCGACAAACACCCGGAAAGCCGGATTTACGATGAAAACGAGCGGGCCGCATCCCCTGTCGCTGAAACCGCCGCGGCGGAAGCTACCACCCCGGAACGGGTCCCCGGTTACGGTGAACTATTGCAAGAAAAGATCAGGACGGAAACAAAGGATTTTAACGCCCTGAATGAGTTTGAAAAGTTCATTCTAAACCGCGGGTATCTGTACGACACGGAAGAGGAATTGAAAGCCGGATATGATCGAGCATGGAAAGCAAGTCACGGAATCATGGTGACGGCGGAAGAGTTCGCGGCGGAGATCAAAAGCCGGGTCAAGTGGGACAAGGAACTTAACGTGTCGCCCCTGTATGAAGTTCTTTCCCAGCTTGTTAAAGAAAAGAAACTGAAACCCGGCGACGTTTTCCAATACGCGGTTTATACATGGTGCTTGCGGAACCCGAAAGCTGTCATTGCTTACAATGAGGGGAACAAGTGGCTGGTGAATAACTGCGGCACGGAAATTTCGGAAGAGCGGGCGCGTGTCGAAGTTTGCGAAGAATGGGGCTTTGAAGCAAGCCGCGTGAAGATCATCGGAACCCCGTACTACGACGCGACCGATTGGCAGTTTATCCGCTTTGATTGCGCCCACATGACGTGGCTTTGGAAAGACGGAAACTTGTATCAGGTGTACGCGGATTAAAAGAAGAAACCGGGCGCGGCAAATGACCGCCGCGCCCGCCTGAAAGGGGCGGAAGAATGAAACTTGACGGGGATTTTGTGCGCGAGGTCAGAAAAAAAGCAAATGGCGACGGAAGCCGTGAAGCGCGATTCGCTTTCATAAAAGAGGTTAAGGAAGCAAGAAAGAAGCTTTCTACCCCGGAAGTGCGGCGCACGTTCGGGGAGTGTATCAAAGAATACGGGAGGGTTCCCGTCGCAATTTGTGTTGCCGCAACGATTATTGAACGCCGCGACAGACTGGAAACACGCACAGTTCGATGGGCAACATCGGTTTTAGAGTTATGGACAAACAAGCCATATTCGGGAATTGCCTTTGCACACATAAATGACAATTTGCACCCCACAAGAATTGAAGAATACGCGGGGGAGTTTATGCGGCTGACAACGGAAGAACCATAAACACAAGAAACGGGGGTGAAGAATCTTGCGGAAATACAGATATTTGACATTCGCAGACCGAAAGCAGATTTCCGCATGGTATCAGTCAAACGACCGTGCGGCGGACATAGCGGTTCGGCTGGGTATGAGCGTAAAAACGATATACCTTGAATTGAAGCGCGGGGAAGAAACGGACGAAAGCGGGGCCGTTATCCTTGACCGCAACCAGCGGCCCGCATACAACCCCGTTCTTGCCCAGCAGAGGTTACAAGCGAACTTCAAGCGGCGCGGGCGCGTCGCGGCGGAGGAAGCGGCAGAAACGGCGGGGGCATAAGCCCGCGAAAATCAAACAGGAGGTTTTGACAGTGACAGAGTTTGAACGAATCACAGAAAGCACAGAAACGCTGGCGGCGTTCCTTGCGTCCTTGCCCTGCATTGAGGGGCCGTGGAACGAAGCTTTTCACGAACGGTTCTGCAATTACTGTCCGGCGAAAGATTGCGACAACTGCCAGTATGAGGAATACCGCAACAATCCCCTTTGGTGGCTGAAATTGAGGGACGAACCCAGCGAGGGGACGAAACAGGCGGCGAAAAAGCTTGCAGACCTTGTAAAGCGATATTCCGCGCTGGAAGCCGCAGAACTGCTGGATATATCCTTGAACGCGGCAAAAATTCTGAACGAAGAAAAAGACATTGATTGGGCAATGGCTATCAGCGCGGCGCAGTCAATAGGAATCTATGACCGGGGATAGTTCACGGGAGAACACGAACGGCACTAATAACCGAATCAAGCCGGAAAACTTCAAGTTTTTGCTGGCGTTCTAACTGTTCTATTCTCCATCTTATAGAATCCTGATCTTCACCATACGGCGACAAGGCTTTATAGATATTCCCAAAGCCGACAGCGGGGCCTATATCTTCATATATAGTGGGCTGAATATGACTTATCAGGTTAAGAAATTGAGCGTCGTTCATAGGTGCGAACCCTCCATTCTGTATTTTATTGTATTTTACCACAGAACGGAGAAAAAAGAAAGGCGGTGAACCGTGGAAAAGGGAACTTATGTGATCGAACTTGAGCCGACAGGGCCTAAAGTGGCATTAACCGCAGAGGAACAGGAGTGTATGCGGCCTATGTTCCGTTATTCCGTTTCCGATTCAGCGGAGTTGACAGAAAGGGAAATTTCAGAAATGGAAGCCACAGAAACGGAAAAGGCCGTTTCCCGATTCCTTGCAAAGAACAATCCGGAAAAGCGGATAATTGAAATCGGGACGTTCGGGAAAAATGCAATCTTGCTTCATGGTGCGGCAGAGGTTGAAACATTTATAGCCCTGATTCGACAACAGAGCCGAGAAGCATTTTCAAAAGCGAACCCACAAAAGGAAAGGACGGTGAAAGCATGAAGCGTCAATTCTGCTTGCCTTGCTTCCTTGAACTGCAAAAGGCCGGAAAGCACAACATAAAGCGCGTGGGCGGCAGGAATCAGAAAATCACGTGCTGGCGGTGCAAACGCCGCCGCTATGGGACTGACTATGAGATTTCCCGAAAGGGGGGCAAAAATGATTAAGTTTTTAATCGGCGGTTCCCCTTGCACTCATTGGAGTATAGCGCAATGCAAGGCGAGGGAAACAGAGCCGGACGGAATCGGCTGGGAGTTGTTCAAGAATTATCTTATAGCAAAAGAAAAGTTCCGGCCTGACTTTTTCCTTTATGAAAACAACAAGAGCGCGGCGCAATCAATCAAAGACCGAATTTCGGAAGAGTTAGAAACGCCCTTGCAGTACATAAATTCCGCCCTTGTGTCGGCGCAGAACCGTTGGCGGTTTTATGCCCATAACATACCGAGAGTTGAACAGCCGGAAGATCGTCACATTATGCTGGCGGATATTCTGGAAAGCGGGATATGCGACCGCGAAAAAGCAACTTGCCTTTTGGGGACATACGACCATGCAGGAGCAAGAAACTATTTGAAGAAAAATCACGGGCAAATGATATTTGAGCCTGTAACAGAACAAAGGGCTTTCCCCGTGGGAACTACAACAGACGGGAAAGCGTATTGCCTTACGGCGAACTATGCAAAAGGAAGCAATATCAAACAAACGGTAGGAAGCCGGAAAAGAACACTTGTCGCTGAAAGTGTGAGTACCCCGGCGGCGTTTGCGGGGCGTGTTGTAGGGCGGCGTATAAACGAAGCAGGACACAGGGACGACTACAACCCGGATATTCCGCACATACAACGCTTTGAAGTAAACATCGACCCGCAAAAGACAAACACAATTTCAACAGTTGGAAAAGATAACATGATAGCAATTCAAACAAACAACACGATGAAAGAACGCAAGATTTACGAAGTGAGAAATGGGAAAATCCTTTTCAACGGCGTTAGGTATGAAATTGCATTGCCGGACGGGTTTTACACCATTCGTCCGCTGACCGTTACGGAGTGTTGCCGATTACAGACCTTGCCGGACAATTACTGCTGGATGGCGAAAAAGTCACACGCATACCGAGGGCTGGGGAACGGGTGGACGGCGGAAGTTATTATACACATTCTTTCCCATGCGCTGGCCGGAATACCGAAAAATGAAGAAATTGTGGTTCTTTCCATGTATGACGGGATAGGAACCGGGCGTTATTGCTTTGAGAAGCTGGGGTACAAAAACATTCGGTATTTTGCGTATGAAATCGAAAAATCCGCAATGGAAATCGCGTCAACAAATTTCCCCGATATAGTGCAATGCGGCGACGCATTCAGCGTTCGGGAAAGCGGATGGGGGTTGCCATTATGACACGTGACGAACTGAAAGCGGCGTTCGATGAACAATGCCCGGTCATTCACGGGGGCATTACATATCAGCGCATTTCCGCCCTGATTAGCCGCAGGGAACCCGGAAAGCGGCGGGCGTTCCTGCAAGCTGAACTAATGGACAGAACCGGGCGTTCGGTTACGATTGCCGACCCTGACAGAATCGAAAGGAGCGGGAGCAATGCCGAAATATGAGTTTGTCGCCGTCGATTTCGACGGGACACTTTGCGCCGACACATTCCCGGAAGTGGGAGAGCCGAAAGCCCTTGTCATTGACTATGTGAAGCGGCTGGCGGCGGAGGGGTCAAAGATCATTCTTTACACCAGCAGGGAGAACGGAACGCGCCCTTTGCTTAACGAAGCGGTGGCGTTCTGCAAGGCACAGGGAATCCCCCTGTATGCGGTCAATGAGAATCCGGGAAACCCGCACGCCGCGAAAAACGGTTTGAAGCATTCCGACGGGCGGAAAGTGTTTGCCGATCTTTACATCGACGACAAGGCCGTGAACCCGCTTGCAATCGAAGCTTTCGGCGCGGCGGAAATTATCGCCCCGGAAGTACAGAGGGTTTCGGCGGTTTTGGGTCAAGTTGTGGAAACGCTGACCCCACCTTTATGGAGAATTGCGGCATATATGCGGGCGGTCATGAGGGGGACACCATGAAGCCAATCAAGATTGAACGCCGGAAACCTGTACGGCCCCGCAGGAAGCGGCAGGGGGTCCCGTGGTATGAACGGGCGGAAGTCTGGACCGTTGCGAAATATGCGGTCCTGACCCTTGCGGGAATTATGCTTTATGCTTATCGGTTTAACTCAGCAGGGTACAAGATATAGAGACGGCAGCGGCGAGACGAGAAAAGAGCTGATAGG
>QXXE01000154.1 GCA_009911355.1 Clostridiaceae bacterium
TTTGGTTCGGAATAGTGTAGTGCTGGCGGTCTATCTCTTGTTTTCGGTTGCTTGCTTCCTTACCGTACATGAGCATTCGCGCCCGGATTGTCGTTGCCGTAACCCTCCATGAGATTGATAACGCCCCAAATGCCAAGTCCGGCTCCAAGTGCCACAACAAGGGTCTGCAAAACGTCTACTGCGCTATTGAAAAATGCCATGAATATATCCTTTCTGCCGCGTCTGCGGCTGTCCGGCAAGCGGACAAAAGGCGGTCAGCGTATGGTCGCCGCCGCATAAAAAAACCGCCCTGTGATAAAGGCGGTGTCCCCACGTCGCGTAAGTCCTGCGACGCGGCGGTATTCAGTTGTAAGGGTTTGGGCGGTGCGTTCCCCGGTAGGGGCGCGTACCATGTAGCCCGTGTTTACGTTTTTGATTTCCGATCAGCTCCTTAAAAAATTTTTTTATGAATGACAGGTAGGAAAGGGTCTTTTTCCGTAGCAGTCGGCGGTGTGGGAATGTGGGTAACTGGCTGCTCTTTTGGGGCTGTGGGAAACGCTGTTTGCAGGACGTGGGAAAGCCGCACTTTGGCTTTTCCATGTGCTGTGAATGGCGTTTTCCATAGCTCCATAGCCTGTTATCCACATTTCCACGGCGCAAATCTTTTACGCCCTGTCACTGTTTCGGGATAAGCCCCATGCGGCGGGCTATTTCCTCCGCGTAAAGCTCCACATAACGGCGTTCCATTTCCTCCCGCCACTGCCAATACTCCTGTATTGCTGTGTCAATGGCGACTGCCATATCCAGCAGCCACTTCATTTCAAGCTGCTTCCGCTGCTTCTCCTGTTTCTTTCTGATACGCTTATTCATTTCTTGCGTCCTCCTGTAAATGCGCCTGGTTCTTCTCGTAAAGCCGTTCGCAATCCTTGATAAATTTCCGCAGGGCGGCTTGCCGTCGCTGTTCCTCCCGGATTTTGGGGTTGACAAGCAGGGTGAACCGCCGCCTGTCAGTTCCGGGGTGTTCATTCATGGTTTGTGTCCTCCTGTAAGCCCTCCCCGTCAATCTCGTAGTAGTCAAATTCCTCGTCCGGCTTCACAATGGCGGGGCGGCGTTTGATGTGCTTTTCCATGTCAAAGGCGTTTTTCGGGTCTGCGTCGGAAAGGTACTTGTATTTCGGGTGCTTCGTTATATCGAATTTGTCCGAAAAGAACGGGCGCACACCGCGCACCTGTAAAATGCACTTGCCCCCGTCCATGACCGCGATCTCGTCCTGCGTCATAAGCTCTTTCCCTAATTTCTGATAGTTCAGCCCGTGGGAAAGCTCCCGCCCCCGCGTTTCGGACGTGTTGAAGCTGTCTATGGTTTCCTTTCCTAAAAGTTCCGACATTTCTTTAAGCGTCGTTTTCTCCTTGCCACCCAAGAAAAGGGTCGTGTCGCAGTTCCCCGTGATCGTGTCGGCGTTGTCCTTGTAGATTGCTTTTAGCTGGCTCTGTGACTGCAAGATGATGGAAGCGGATATTTCCCGGCTCCTTATGGTGGCGATCAGCTTTTCAAACTTCGGTATCTGCCCGATATTGGCAAATTCATCAAGCAAGCACCTTACATGGACGGGAAGCCGCCCGCCGTATTCATCATCTGCCTTATCGCAAAGCAAGTTGAATAGCTGTGTGTAGAGAATACTCACGACAAAGTTAAAGGTGTCGTCGGTGTCGCTGATAATGACAAACAGGGCGGTCTTTCTGTCCCCCAGCGTGTCAAGCTCCATTTCGTCCGTTTCCATAAGCTCCCGCAGCTCCCGTATGTCAAATGGCGCAAGCCGCGCACCGCAGGAAATGAGGATAGAGCTTCGCGTCTTGCCCGCCGATAACAGGAATTTCTTGTACTGCCGGACAGCGAAATGCTCCGGGTCTTTTTCTTCCAGCCGTTCAAACATGAGGTCAACAGGGCTTTGAAATTCCGGGTCGTCCTCGCGGGCTTCGCTGGCGTTTATCATTTCAAGCAGCGTCGTGAAATTCTTTTCTTCCTCCGGGGCTTCATAGTGGATATAGCCGATAAGGGCGCAGTAAAAAAGCCGTTCCGACTTTACCCAAAAATCCTCCCCGGATTTCTCCCCGTCGCCTTTGGTGTTGGCGATTATGGTATTTACCAGCTTCAAAATGTCTTTCTCGCTCTGCAGATAGGCAAAGGGATTGTAGCGCATGGACTTTTTGAAATTGATTGTGTTCAGCACTTTTATCCGATAGCCGCCCCGCTGTAAGAGCTTCCCGCACTCGATTAAGACAGTGCCTTTCGGGTCTGTGACAACATAGCTGCTGTGCATTTGCATAAGCGACGGTTTGACGAAAAACCTTGTCTTGCCGCTGCCGGAACCGCCGATCACAAGGATATTTTTGTTTCTTGCATATTTCGGCTGCTTCGGGCGGCTGTTCATGGTGAGCCGTTCCGTCTGTGTCAATGGGATATTGTTCTCAAATACCGGGTCTGTGTACGGCTTTATATCGTCGGCGGTTCCCCAACGCGCGGAACCGTACTCAATGCCTTTGCGGTATTTCTTCGCGTTCTTGCCTTTTAGGTAAACGGCAAGCCGGATAATCACCGCCCCGGTAACGCCGATCAGCAGGTCGGCGGGGTGGAAGCTGGGCGCGGCACTGGCAAAGGCGGCTGTGAAGCCCTCCCCAAGATGTAAAATCTTTTGGCTTGCGTCCATGCCGGGGGAAAGCCGGACAGCCGCGCCTACCTTGTCAAACAGGTACACAAAGAGCAGATACGGGAGATTGAGAATAAGCAGCTTTTTGATTTCCGGCTTCATAGCGATACCTCCCTGTCCTTGTGTTTGGTCTGCTGGCGGCTGGCGTTCAGCTCCTTTGCCTTTTCCCGGAAAGCGGCTAATGCCTTTCGGATTGAGGGCTTTTTATCCTGCGTCAGCTTCTTTGCGGAAAACTCCTTGAAAGCGGCGGTCAGCGCGTCCGCGTCCCTGCCCTTGAAGAATACAAGGTAGCGGGGCGGGGTTTCCGCCGCGTCCTTTTTCAGCGCAAAGTCGATACCATATTTTTTCGCTGTACTCTCAAAGGCTTTGATGTTGTCCTTTGTGATCTCAATGTTGGAAACGCCTGTATTCTGCTTCATAAGCTGCTTTAGGGTCAGCTTCCCGTGGGGGATTGCCTGTCTGTCAAGCTCTTTCTTTGCCTGTGAGAGCAGCTTTTTGATTGCCTTTTGCAGCACTTCGGCGGTCAGCTTCCCGGTCTTGATATACAGGGCAACGGTTTTTTCGTTGATTTCGTCCTGCATGGGGTCTGTCCCTCCTTTCGGGGTAGTCTATGGGGCGGCGGTCAGATACGCACCCGCAGCCCGTTTAAGTCGTTGGCTCTGATACCCACCAAGTACCATTCCTGCGCCATATTCATTTCAATACGGGTCGGCTTCCACTTGCCGCGTGTGAACACGTCGAAACAGTCCCCGCAATGCAGCCCGCCGTAATAGCTGGCAAGGTCAAAGCGAATGTCGTAGCGGTCTGTGCGCTCGTCAAATACCAATGCTCCCGTCATTTTCTGTGCCATAATAAAATCCTCCTTTTTGTGGTTGTGGGTGGTTACAGGCTTTCGCCCGGTTTGAATGAATAGGGGTCGTGCGGCTCCTGTGGCGCAAGTGCGCCGCTTGCCATGTCGTGAGCCACAAGGGACGTGTAATAATTGCCGATTGTGGACGGGGCATTGAAAAGCACCGCCCGTAAATACTGCTTGATGTTGCGGATTTTGGTTGTGTTCTCTTTCATACAGTCCAGCACAAAGCGGATATGTTCAGCGTCCAGCTTCATAAACTTTGCCTTTACCAGCTCGGCGGGGTAGTCGTCCCCGGCAATGCGGATCGTCTTTCTCCGGGTGCAGACGGTTTCCAGCATGAGGTCTACAATTTCATTCAGCCTGTCCCCGTCAAACTTCATATCCTGTATGAGAATATCATAGTCGATATTGTCCTTGATGATCTCCCGGTAAATCTCAAAAGCGGTCTGTGCTTCCGCTTCCTGCTCCAAAGGAGAGGGGTTAGGGGAAAGGATAGGAATGGAATGGGTACTTTGTAAATCCGTATTTATTTTTTCTTTTGTTGGTAAGTCAGTTCTTTGTATATCTTTATTTAATTGCATTGGATTTTCCGTCGTCGGTTTACCCGGTGTCGGATTTTCCAATATCGGATTGCCCGGTGTTGGATTTTCCAATGTCGGGTTATCCAATCCCGGCGGGGTGTCGTCCGGCGGCTGGGGCTGTTCATAAATGGTGTATTCAATGGCGGTCATTTTGCCTTTCTCGTCCCGTCCCTGCCGCCGCTTGATATATCCGGCTTTTTCCAGCTCCCATACGGCGGTACGGATAGCGTCGATACTTTCCCGGTTGATCTGTGACAGCCCCGCAAGGGTGTAGTCCCAATCTTCGGGCAGGGAAAGCATTTGCGACAAAAGCCCCTTTGCCTTTAAGGTCAGCTCCTTGTTGCGTAAATGGTGGTTGCTCATAACGGTATAGCCCTTGTTGCGCTCCACTCGGAAAACTGCCATAGCTTCATCACTCCTTTGGTTGTGGATTTGTTACGCGATAGAACGCCATTTTGCCGGGGTTAGGTATAAATCCCTGTCCCCGGCAAAAGTGCGCCCGCAAAGCCGCATATAGCAAGGCTCTTTTTGCCCCTACTGCGTAACATGAGGGCATAAAAAAAGCGGCGTTCCTGTTCTCCCGTGTTGGGATAGAGAAACGCCGCGTATGCGTCGTATTCAGTTTTCATTTATTCTTTCTCAATGCTGTGTGCTGGTGGCTGGGCTGGCAGGGTTCCGGGCGGCATATCAAGGCTCTTTCCCTCAAAAGTAGTAAATTGGTAGTAAATTCAGCTTGAAATCCTGCTTGTATGCCCGTAAATCAAGGCTTTTTTGAGATAATCAACCATTTTGGACATAAAACTTTGTATCCCATTGGTGTTGAGATTTCAGATTTGGACTATGAAGAACCTCGCGTAAAATATCAGACACATGAAAATGGCAGATGGTACAATGAAAGTGGCAGTTTAAGAAGTTTTCTTTTTAATATCTCAGCGTGGCAAATATTGCACGCGATGAACAGCACTGCGCACATAAAAATACGGAACGAAAAAAATTTTGAAAAAATGATTGGCGACAGTCTATTTTTTGTCGCGGAAGATAAGTCTGTGATATTGCGCACCAACTACCTAACTTGCCAAAATGCTGAAAAAAATATTCTTGGAGTTTTTAACAGGCTGAATGGATGTTTACATTTTGGAGCAGAGGATAAAAGCAATTTAACCGACTTCATAAAATCAAACTATCCAGATGCCAAAATTCACGGCATATAAAAAGAGAGCCCAGAAAAATTTGTGTAAAAGAGAATAAAAGACAGCCTTTGAGTCAAGAATCGGAGCAGAAAAAACTTGATTGAAAGGAT
>QXXE01000155.1 GCA_009911355.1 Clostridiaceae bacterium
GGGAGGTTTTATGTTCTGCCTGCCGCCCCCGTTCCCGCCCGTTGCAACCCGCTCTGTGTTCGCAGGAAAGGGGCGTATGCTGCAATTTGCCCGCCGATCATCCGGCGGGCTCTGTTTTGCGCTGCCTGCGCTGTTACGCCCGGTGCGCTGAAAAAAGCGCGCCGGGGCGCAGCACCATTTACATTCAGCCTGCCCCTTCGCAGCGCTTCGCTGTTCGCGCGTCCCTGTTCGCCCGGCTATCACCCGCCGGGCTGGCCTGCGCCGCCATAAATCGGAAAGCCGCCTGCCGGCGGCAATCAAAACCCCGCCCACCCACCCCAAAGGGTGGATGGGCGGGGTAAACTTTTAATTGATTCAATCGGCGGATAGTGGCGGGTAGTTATGAAACATCATATTTGTAAGAGTCTACATTTTCAAAAGTGATATCGGCGAGCAGCGGCGCATTTTCGATTGTAGCTTCGCCAATCCACTGTTCAAGCAGCCGATCCATATCCATACCGGTAAGAGCGGTTACGATATCGCTGTGAACCTCGCTGCGTTTCGATTCAAGCAGCGGCAGGCGAAGGATAATATGCCACCCATAGTCGCTTTGGACAGGGGCAGAAATTTCATTGAACCCCAGTGCAGCGGTGCCGTCCTGGAACTCCGCGACCATCGTTCCATTGGTGAACTGATAACCGTCCGGGTTAGAGCTCATACCAGGATCCTCGCCATACTCTGCGATCAGCGCGTCGAAGTCCTCGCCGCCTGCTGCCCGCTGGTAAAGCTCCTGAGCCTTCCGCTCAATTGCGGCAAGCTGTTCTTCGTCGGTAATCGGCTGGTTGTTTTCATCGCGTGTAGAAACAAGGATATGCTTTGCACGGTAATAATTTTGCTGGAAATAGTCCTCGATTTCGTCCTCGCCAGGGGACATAACCCCGCCCTCGCCGAAATAATGCGCATCCAGCTTTTCAAGCATCAGGAAATAGCGTGCCAGCCGTTCGGTCAGCGCATCGGTGAAGCCCCAGCTGGTCAACTGCGGGGCCATAATCGGATTGGTTTCCTTTGCTGAGTCCTCCTCTTCTTTTGTAAGCGACAGTCCGGCGGCTTCAAACTGCTTTGGGATCAGATACAGGGATGCAGTCTGGCTGCGGGCAACGTCCGAAAGCTGCTCCTTATAAGATTCGGCGAAATCGCTGTTCCATAGGTCGGAAACGCCATATTGGGACATCACCGTTTCAATCGTGGCCTTGCTGTAAAGGTAATTCGCGGCATATTCCCCGGCGGGCACCTCCTGCCCGTTCACAGTCATGACAGTTTGGTCAGCGAGCCCGTCCTCCTTGCCGCCGCTGCACGCAGTCATCGCAAACAGCATTGAGCCTGCAAGGAAAGCCGCCGCAGATCGACGGAAAAAATTCCTCATAATCATACTCCAGTCTAAAAAATAGGATTTTCAGAAGGTAGTGCGCAGCACGGCGCCTACTCTAAAAACAGTATATCACATTCTCCAATATATTTCACGTTTTTTCACAAAATCCAGCAAATATTTTCATCGTTTTCGGAGTTGCATCGTTTGCATTGAGATGTGCAATTGGAAAACTCTTTCTTGCTAAATCCAGTAAAACCTGTTAAAATAAAAATGTTGTCCCCGCAGGGGGCATGGAAAACGCAAAGGAGATGAAACCATGCGGGTACTTCTGCTGTCCGTGACAGCGGGCTTTGGGCATCATGCGACCGCGAAGGCGGTTTCTGACCAGTTCAAGGCGTGCGGCGCGGTTGTCGAGACGATCGACGTATACGAAGTAATTAACCGCTTTATCAAAGAAGCGATTGACAAGGGCTATTTGTTCTCATCCAAGCACACGAAGGAGCTGTACCGCCTGTTCTATTCGCTCGCGGAAAATTCCGGGCAAAGCTACTGGTCGGGGGCATTCCAGCCGATCAACCTGATAAACGATCTGGGCGCGAAAAAGTTTGCCCGTTGCATCGAGGATTTTGAGCCTGATGTGATCATCTGCACGCATATTTTCGCTGCGCAGCTGGTCGACGAGCTCAAGCGCCGCGAGCTGGTATCCGTACCCTGCTACGGCATCTGCACCGACTACACCCTGCACCCGTTCTGGGAAGACGTTCCGCGGATAGAATATGTGGTTATCGCGAGCGAGCTCCTGACGCATCGCTGTGTCCAGCGCGGCGTGGGCCGTGACCGTCTGCTTCCGCTCGGTATCCCCGTACACCCCAAATTCAACGATCCCCTTTCCCGGGAGGATGCAGCGGCAGCGCTGGGCATTGACCCCTCCCGCCCGACGATCTTACTGATGGGCGGCAGCATGGGCTACGCGAATCATCAGAAAACGCTGGAAACCCTGTCGGAAATCGGGAAGGATTTTCAATTCCTGGTCGTCTGCGGCAACAATAAAAAGAGCCAGTCACAGTTGGGGCATTTCGCGGAGGAATACACTGGCCGGTGTACAATCTGCGTTTACGGCTTTGTAGACAACGTAGACGTTATGATGAGCGCATCCGACTGTATTATCACCAAGCCCGGCGGGCTGACCGTCTCAGAAGCGCTGGCACGCCATCTGCCCATGCTGCTGGTCGACCCGATCCCAGGACACGAGGAGCGCAATGTTGAGTTCCTGCTGAATAACGGCATGGCAATGGCTGTAACAAAGACCTTCCCGGTTGACGAAGCGGTGTATAATCTTTTTACCAACCCGGGGCGCATTGAGAACATCCGGAAAGTCATGGCATTGGTTGCCCATCCGGATGCAACCGAAAAGCTGGTTGCCCACGTCCTTTCCCACGGCACGCCGGAACGCGAAACGTTCATCCCGGAGATGCCCGCAGAATAGTCTGCGCGGCTTCTCCTCGTCACATGTTGAATAAGCGGATTGCAAAGGCAGGGTATTTGATACTCTGCCTTTGTTGTGCAAAAACCTGGGAGGGAATTTTAAGGCGTGAAAAAGGGCGCATAAAATTAAGCGCTTGGTGGAAGGCGGATATATGTTTAGGATTATTTCAAATGCTGTTGCCCTGACTCTGGCTTCCGCTCTCCAATATTTCTTATTCAGAAAATGTTGCCCCCCCTGATCCCGCTGTGTTTTCTTTCACTTCTCAGATGCCGTGAAATTTTTTGGGCTTTTCTGAAAAAAGTGGTTGACATTTGCTGTTTGGTATGGTATTCTAAATAGGCAGTCAGGAAAACGGCTGCGGCCTGCGCCAGTAGCTCAGCTGGATAGAGTGTTTGGCTACGAACCAAAAGGTCGGGGGTTCGAGTCCCTTCTGGCGTACCAAGTGAAAGAGCTGTTTTCTTAGGAAAGCGGCTCTTTTTCTTACTGTTTGGGGTGTTTGGAAAGGGGACGGTTTCCTTTTGGCGTCCGTCTGGCGTCCAGGTGCCGATTAGTGTCCATCACCGTGAAAAAAGGCGGCCGCGTGGGCCGCCTTCTGTCTGTCGGCTTACAAAAGATCATTGAAAATTTTATCCAGGGAAATTTCGAGATCGTCAAACAAGCTGCACTTGAAGTGCGTTTGAACGTTTGCCCGCTCCTCATCGCTCATCTGTTCCAGCATCCGGTCCGGATAGATGGAATATACATGATGCAAAGCACATTCCCTCCCGCTGTTGCGGTATACTTCAATCGATTTTTCATAAGGGCTGACAATCCAATATTCCCGGACGCCGCATTTGGCGTAAACTTCCTTTTTGTAACCGCGGTCATGATTTGCCGTGCTGGGTGACAAAACCTCTACTACAAGATCGGGTGCGCCCAATACACCGTTTCCCCTGATTTTTTTGCGGTCGCAAACAGCCATTACTTCCGGAATAAAGATATTATCTTTCGTTAGATGCAGATCAAAGCCATCTGGAATCGCGGTACATTTCTTACCTTCCAGGTAGTTTCCCAAAAGGCGGTAAATGTTCCCGGCAATTGCAACATGGTTCCATGGTGGTGACTCCATCCAAGGCCATATCCACTGTGCTGTTCCGTATTTGTTACGGCTTCTATCCTGATTATATGTGATTGCCTTGTGAATGTCAATCGGCGATTCACTTTGCAAAAAGGAAACGGCCCTTATCGAGCCGTTTCCTTTTTGCCTTGTCGGAGCATCACATCAGCAATACACTCGCTGGCTTTGGACTTTTCCTCCTCAATCAAGTGTGCGTAAAAGTTATCCGTCGTTCCCGGCTTCGTGTGCCCAAGCTGCTTGGAAACTGTGACAACATCGGTTCCGTTTGCAATCAGGATCGAGGCTACCGAGTGCCTGAATGCGTGTGGATTGATATGCCGCAGGCCATGGCGCTTGCTGAAACCGGTCAGCCATGCGGTGATGCGGCTAGGATTCATCGGTCGTCCATCATCCTGTGTGAACACGAAATCCAAATCATTCCAACGATCTCCGTTCGCGAGTTTCATTGCTTCCTGTTCGGCACGGTACTGTTCCAACAGCGCGACGGTTTCTTCCGGGATTTGCAGAAAACGAACATTTTCTGTCTTGGTCGGGCCTTCGTAAACGCCGCGTTCTTTGGAATACAGCAGGTTTGAGGCAATCGTGACGCGCTGCTCGCCGAGGTCAATCTTACTCCACTTTAACCCCATGATTTCACCGCGCCGACATCCTGTAACAAGCAGAAGATGCGTAATTGTACGCCATTTCAGCGGTTCGCTCTCCAATGCTTCAAGGATTTCTGCAATCTCATGCGGCTGGAAGAAGTTCGGTTCGGGAGATTTCGACTTCGGAGGCGTCGCTTTCGCGGCGGCATTGTAAGGTACCGGCATCTCACGCTCTGCCTGTCCCAGCACAACACGGATGAAGCGATGATATTCTTTGATCGTCTTGGCTGACAGATTGGAATCGCGCTGCTCCACCTCAAATAGATTCGCGAAGTTTTCGTTCAAGACCTCCGAAATCTGGTCTGCCTTTTCCTGCAAAATGCGCTCCCCCCCGACAGGTCGCAGTGACCGTTGTATGGGAAATGCCAGCGGCTTCAGCCAATGCGGTACGGCTCATCTGCTTTGCCTGAAGGAGTGCGCCTAAATCGATCTTGGTATGTACCTTGTGTGACGTGTAGCGAACACCCTTCTGCTGCAATGACTGATAAAAGGTGTTCAGGTGCTGCGGTTGAATATCTACCAGCTTCATAGACCCCATTGTCGGAGTGATTCGCTCCAACAGAAAGCGGTAGAGCCGGATGGTATTGTGCTTCAAACCGGCCTGTTCTTTCAGGTTAATCACATATTCTGCGTATTCGCGGAAAGTCTGCCGGTTGTCCGGGAGATAGCCCTGCGATAAACTCTGCTCAAACTCTAGACGGTGTCGTCAATAAACAAGGAGCCAAATAGCAATACAACGGATCTGGACAGCGGCGGCGAATGAGGAGGCG
>QXXE01000156.1 GCA_009911355.1 Clostridiaceae bacterium
TGGCTGAAAGCCAATCCTAACATCGGGAAGACTGTGACCTATGAAACCTACCAAAAAGATGTAGATAGAGCTGAAACCGCCCCGTCCACGAGAAACGATATGTTGGCGAAAAGGTTTGGCCTCCCAATGGAAGGCTACACCTACTATTTCACCTATGAGGAAACTCTTCCTCATCGCCGGCAAAAGTTCTGGCAACTACCGTGTGCTCTTGGATGTGACCTTTCACAGGGCGATGACTTCTGCTCATTTACATTCTTATTCCCTCTCCGGGGTGGAGCATTTGGTGTAAAAACCCGAAACTACATCACTTCACTTACTCTTAACAAACTCCCTGCTGCTATGCGTCTCAAGTATGAGGATTTCATAGCGGAAGGGAGTCTTATTGTTATGGAGGGAACGGTTCTTGACTTGATGCAGGTCTACGAAGATTTGGACGACCACATTATCAACTGCGGTTACGATGTCCGCTGTCTTGGCTATGACCCTTACAATGCGAAGGAGTTTGTAGAGCGTTGGTCTTCTGAAAATGGGCCGTATGGAATCGAGAAGGTTATTCAGGGCGCGAAGACTGAATCCGTTCCCTTAGGTGAGCTGAAGAAGTTTTCCGAGCAGCGTATGCTCATCTTTGACGAAGAGTTGATGACCTTTGCCATGGGAAACTGCATTACGATCGAAGACACAAACGGGAACCGTAAGCTGATGAAAAAGCGATCTGAGCAAAAGATAGACGCTGTGGCTGCCATGATGGACGCCTACATTGCTTATCGGCACAATCCCGAAGCATTTGAATAGGAAGGAGGAAACGTTTTTGGATCATCGAAATAAACCTTCACCTCAGATGTATTTGGCTCATCATGGCATCAAAGGTCAGAGATGGGGTGTACGTCGTTTTCAACGAGAAGACGGAAGTCTCACTTTTGCGGGGAGAAAGCGTTACAACGATGATACTTCTGATGTTAAAAAGAGAGCTGAAAAAACCAATCGTGATTACAATCCGGCAGCAATGAATTCTAAGACGAAGAAATCCAACCATCGTTTGAAGCTGGAAAAGATCTATCTAGAAAAAGGGCTGACTCAAAAAGATGCCGAGCTTCAAGCGTATAAAAGGGAGAAAACGGAGAAGGCTCTTGCCATTGTTGGGGGATTGACGATTGCTGCCGCTGTCGCTTACGTTGCCTATAAGTACCACGATAAAACGGTGGACAAAGTGATTCAACCAGGGACGCTCCTGCAAAACATTTCTCGAGATGACACGCTTGGGGTGCGGGATGCTTTCTATTCTTCGCGAACCCAAATGGACAATACCAAGTATAGAGGTATTTATGGATCATCTATTCAGGCCATGGGCGGAAAGGTCTATGAGAAAAAGATTGGCGTAAATTCGGCCCTTAAAATTGCCTCTGAGACTCGTGCCCGAGACGCTCTTGCGGACCTGGTAAAGAACGATTCTACTTATGCCCAAACATTGAAAACCCATTTACAGAGTTGCGTTGGTAGATACGGTAATTCTACTCAAAATGAGGTTATCCGACGAGGACTTGATTCATTGAAGAATGGTAAAGTGGATTCTAAGGTCTATGAAGCGCTAAATCTTTCTTTAGTCGATCATGCATTGGAAACATCTGACGCGGTAAACAAGGGATTCTATGACAAATTGAAATCGCTTGGTTATGATGCTATAATTGATACGAATGACAAGAAGCACAGCGGCTATAAAACTTCCAGTCCTGTCATCGTTTTTAATGCGGCTAAGACAGCAGTGCAAAGTGTACGTGAGGTCGAAGGATCTGAAATTCAGAAGGCCGCATTAAAGGGCTATCTTGACATTGTGGTGAAGGATATTGTTCCGAAAGCTGGCGTCGCGGCGGGGGTTACCGCATTGATGACAACTGGGACGAAAGCTTTGGAGAATCGTTCCGACATGGAAATTGTTCGTCGGTATCGTGCGGAGCATCCGAATAGCAAATTGTCCTATACGGATATTCTTCGTATGGAGAAGAAATAGTTTCATCGTGGAGGTAAACTGATGAAGAAAACAACCTATCATATTCTATCACACATCCCGTTTGCTGGTTTTGTCGTCCAACTCCTATGTGACCCGATGCTGTTTTCGACCCCGATGATAAGCGAAGGACTGCCCACACAAATACTCGATTACATGGAGGCTCACCCAGATACCTTTATAACAAGACGGCTTTTCAAGGAAATTATGGGTGGTAAAAAGTAAACACTTTCTGCTCAATCACAGGTCTTAAGTGGACCTGTGATTTTTTTTGCCCTAAATCGCCCAACAAAGAAGGTAAGAGAAATGCAAATGTCATTAGGAGCTCGATTAAAACACGCCTGGAATGTGTTTAAGGCAAACGAAACTGTTGGTTCTCGCTGGAATATCGGGCCGAGCTATTACTACCGTCCAGACCGCCCCATTTTCAGTAGAGGAAATGAGCGGTCTATCGTCACATCAGTTTACAACAGAATCGCATTGGACGTAGCGGCCATCACCATCCAGCATGTTCGTTTGGATGATGAAGGCCGCTTCACTTCTGTCATAAACAGTAGTCTGAACGACTGTTTTTCTTTGGAAGCGAACCTTGATCAAACCGGTAGATCGCTTATTCAGGATATTGTTCAATCCATGTTAGACGAAGGCTGCGTCGCCATTGTCCCTGTTGACACGGATATCGACCCTGATGAGGGGGCGTATAAGATCGAAACAATGCGTACCGGGAAGATTCTGGAGTGGTACCCGCAGCACGTTAAGGTTCGTGTTTACAACGAGCAAACGGGCAAGAAGGAAGACGTTGTGGTGTCTAAACGCACCGTAGCCCTTGTGGAAAATCCCTTCTATGCCGTCATGAATGAACCCAATTCCACAATGCAGAGGTTGATTCGGAAACTTAATATTCTGGATGCTATCGACGAACAGAGCGGTTCTGGCAAACTCAACCTCATTATTCAGCTCCCTTACGTCATCAAGACAGAAGCGAGGCGTCAACAGGCGGAAAAACGCCGTAAAGATATCGAGGAACAGCTATCCGGCTCCAAGTATGGTGTTGCATACACCGATGGGACAGAGCATGTAGTACAGCTGAACCGGCCGGTCGACAACAACCTTATGTCTCAGATCGAATTCCTAACGAGTATGCTTTACAGCCAGTTGGGATTGACTCAGAGCATCATGGATGGTTCTGCCGACGACAAGACGATGCTGAATTACTTGACCCGAACCGTTGAGCCGATTCTTTCCGCCATCGTTGACGAGATGAAGAGGAAATTCCTCACCAAGACCGCTCGGTCACAGAAGCAATCAATCCTGTTCTTCAGAGATCCGTTCAAGCTGGTTCCTGTTGGTGAGATTGCTGAAATCGCCGATAAGATGACCCGCAATGAGGTCATGACATCGAATGAGATTCGGCAGAAGATCGGCATAACACCGTCGAAGGACCCGAATGCGGACAAGCTCAGGAACAGCAATCTGAGTGCTCCCAAAGAGGAATCAACCGAACAAAACATTTTAAAGGAGGACGAAGTTCAAAATGGATCTGAAGTATGACTTTAGTGGCTGGGCAACCCGAAACGATCTTGTCTGCGCCGACGGAAGGACTATCCGGAAGGACGCATTCAAGCATTGTGACGGGCACTCGGTCCCGCTGGTGTGGAACCACCAGCACAATGACCCTGCTAACATTCTGGGTCATGCTCTTTTGGAGAACCGCAAGGATGGTGTTTACGCTTACGGTTTCTTCAATAGTACCGAAAGCGGCCAGGCGGCCAAAGCACTTGTTCAGCATGGGGACGTTGAGTCCCTTTCTATTTATGCCAATGGGCTAAGACAGACTTCCGGCAAGGACGTTATGCACGGCGATATCCGCGAACTCAGTCTGGTAGTCGCCGGCGCGAACCCTGGTGCTTTTATCGACTTTGTCGATCTGGCTCATGGCGAAGGTGCCGAACAGGAAGCTATTATCGGCTCAGGAGAGGGAATTTGCCTTTACCACGCTGATGAAAAACCCGCACTTCCGATTAAATCTGGGGATAAGCCGAAGGAAGTTCCCAAGCCTGAAACAAAACCCAAGGACGATCCGAAGACGGCAGACAAGTCAAAAGACGATGAAACCGTTCAGGATGTAGTCAACAGTATGACCGAAAAGCAGAAGACCGTTATGTATGCCCTCATCGCCGCTGTTACGGAAGAGTTGGGGAAAGACGATGACAAATCTGACAAAACCAAAGGAGGAGACAACAACATGAAGCACAATGTTTTCGACAAAGAAGAGACTCGGGATACCACGCTGAGCCATGCCGCTCAGGGCGAGATTCTGGGTCTGGCCAAGCAGAATAATGTTGGCAGTCTGAGAACCGCTATTGCTATTTATGCCGAGCAGGCCGACGCCAATGGTGACGACGAGCTTCGACACGGTATTGATAACATTGAGAGCTTGTTCCCTGACTACAAGGATCTGCGTCCTGGTGCCCCTGAGCTGCTTACCCGTGACCAGGGCTGGGTTGATGTGGTAATGAAGAAGGTTCGTAAGACCCCCATCAGTCGCATTCGTACCCGCCAGATGGACGCCCGCAATGAGCGTGTTCGCGGTCATGGCTACCAGAAGGGTAAGCGTAAAACCCCTGCCGGCAACATGAACATGATTAGCCGGACCACCGACCCCCAGACAGTATACTGCATCGACTCTTTGCACCGTGACGATATCGTCGACATCACCGATTTTGACGTAGTCGAATACCAGTACGGCGTGATGAAGCAGAACCTCAACGAAGAGGTCGCCCTTGCCGTGATGGTCGGCGATGGCCGCGACGCCGGGGATGAAATGAAGATCTCTGAGGATCACATCCGCTCGATCTGGAACGACGACGATCTCTATACCATCCACTACGATGTGGATATCGCCTCCGCCCGAAGCGACCTCCAAGGCTCCCGCACGGATATGCACTTCGGCGACAACTTCGTCTATGCCGAGGCCATCATTGCTGCTGCTATGTATTCCCGTGAGAAATACAAGGGCTCCGGCACGCCCGACCTTTTCTGTACGCCCCATCTGGTCAACGTGATGCTGCTGGCGCGTGATATGAACGGCCGGCGCATCTATGATTCCAGAACTGAACTGGCCGCCGCGCTGAATGTCGGCGCTATCCATACTGCCGAGCAGTTCGAGGGCCTGATCCGGGAGGACGACGATGGTGCTAAGCATAAGCTGCTTGGCATCTTTGTCAATCTGGCTGACTACACCATCGGCTCCACCAAGGGCGGCGAAATTACCCGCTTCGATCAGTTCGACATTGACTTCAACCAGCATAAGTACCTCATCGAAACCCGGCTGTCTGGTGCTTTGAC
>QXXE01000157.1 GCA_009911355.1 Clostridiaceae bacterium
TGGCTGAAAGCCAATCCTAACATCGGGAAGACTGTGACCTATGAAACCTACCAAAAAGATGTAGATAGAGCTGAAACTGCCCCATCCACGAGAAACGATATGTTGGCGAAAAGGTTTGGCCTCCCTATGGAAGGTTACACCTACTATTTCACCTATGAGGAAACTCTTCCCCATCGCCGGCAAAAGTTCTGGCAGCTACCGTGCGCTCTTGGATGCGACCTTTCACAGGGCGACGACTTCTGCTCGTTTACATTCTTATTTCCTCTCCGTGGTGGAGCATTCGGCGTGAAAACCAGAAACTACATCACTTCACTTACCCTCAACAAACTCCCTGCTGCTATGCGTCTCAAGTATGAGGATTTCATAGCGGAAGGGAGTCTTATTGTTATGGAGGGAACGGTCCTTGATTTAATGCAGGTCTACGAAGATTTGGACGACCACATCATCAACTGCGGTTACGATGTCCGCTGTCTTGGCTATGACCCTTACAATGCGAAGGAGTTTGTAGAGCGTTGGTCTTCTGAAAATGGGCCGTATGGAATCGAGAAGGTTATTCAGGGTGCAAAGACTGAGTCCGTTCCTTTAGGCGAGCTGAAGAAGCTTTCTGAGGAGCGTATGCTCATTTTTGATGAAGACCTGATGACTTTCGCCATGGGTAACTGCATTACGATTGAGGACACTAACGGGAACCGTAAGCTGATGAAGAAGCGTTCTGAACAGAAGATAGACGCTGTGGCAGCTATGATGGATGCCTACATTGCTTATCGGCATAATCCTGAAGCATTTGAATAGGAAGGAGGAATCATTTTGGATCATTGTAATAAACCTGCATTACAAGCGTATTTGGCTCATCACGGCATTCTCGGGCAGAAGTGGGAGAAGCGCAACGGACCGCCCTATCCGCTGGGCGCTTCCAATCACTCGTCATCCGAAAAGAAAGCCGGATGGCAAAAATCTCTTAACAAGACGAAAAAAAGGAATGGCGACAGGTATCGTGATAACCGCGAGGGCGTGGTTATTAAACGAGGCTCGATTATTCACCGTATATCAAGCGTTAGTGATGAGACACATGAGGGTCGTGCTTACGCCACTTATAAAGAAAAAGATTATAAGGGTTACTTAAATCGTGCCAAGTTTTCTTCCAAAATAGACGGCGGAAGTCAGTTTGACATGACGATGAAAGTTACAAAAGATTTGGTGATTCCTTCTGAAAAAGCAAGAATTGACGCTTTCATCAAATTTGTTAGCACTGATCCAAAAGCAAAAACCGATATCGCTAATGCTATGTCTCGTGTATGCGTTTTTAATCTTCCGTCGGGAAAACAAATTTCTTTAGTCTCTGCCAAAAAGAAACTTAAACAATATAACAGTATGTCAGAAGACAAGATGCGAAAGGTTGGTTACAAAGATTTTGCGGTAACCATGGGATTTGACAAGTCTCTCCAAGAAAAATTCTTTGCCAAACTTTCAGAAAAAGGATACAATGCAACGGTTGATGACGCTGATGCAAAGGTGGTATCAGATACACCCATCATAGTTTTTGAACGCAAAGATACTCTCGAAATCGTTGATGTTAAAAAATTATAGTTGAGGTGATATAAATGAACACGGTTTTGTATCATCATGGTATCAAAGGCCAGAAATGGGGTATTCGTCGTTATCAAAATCCGGATAGGGCATGGACCGATACCGGAAAGGCACGCTATAGCGACTCCACCGGTGAATCTGACAGTGCATCCGGAAAGACCTTTGGTGGCACCAAAAAAAGTAGTTCTTGGTGTTGCAACCGGTGTGGTTATCGTGGCCAGTACAGTTTTGACGGCTTATCTCGTCAAGAAGTACGGAGCCAAGAACATCTCAGACATTGGAAATACGGCGTCTGCCGGAAAGGAAATCTTACAGGATATCCTTAGAACTACGCCCGTATCCACCACACAAGTGAGTTATATCACAACGTCAAAGGTAGACCCCAAACAGGGCTTGGAGAAAGCCATTAAGAGCACTCCAATTACGTCTGCGCCGGTAAGCCAGGTGTCAACACCAAAAGCAAGGCCCAAGCAGGTTCTGGAGACAGCTGCTAAAAGCATTTCCACCACATCTGCTCCGGCAAGTCGAATTTCAGCACCACGAGTTAGCGTAAGCAAACCATCTTCTTCAGTTCCGCCGCCTTATAGCTTTGAATCGCTGATGCGGCAGAATGATGACCTTCTCAAGAAGATGCTTGCTGAGTTAGCTTGAGGGAGGTGATGGTTACTGAAATGCAAATGTCATTAGGAGCTCGATTGAAACACGCCTGGAATGTGTTTACGGCAAATGAAATTGTCAAACCTCGCTGGGATATTGGGCCGAGCTATCATTATCGCCCAGATCGCCCTATCTTCAGTAGAGGAAATGAGAGATCCATTATCACTTCAGTTTACAACCGAATCGCATTGGACGTAGCGGCTATCACCATCCAGCATGTTCGTTTGGATGATGAAGGCCGCTTTACTTCTGTTATGAACACCAGTCTGAATAGCTGCCTTTCTCTGGAAGCAAATCTCGATCAAACAGGAAGGGCTTTTATCCAAGACATCGTTCAGTCCATGTTGGACGAAGGCTGCGTTGCTATCGTCCCCGTTGACACAGATGACGATCCCGAGGAGGGGTCGTGGAAAATCGAAACAATGCGAACCGGAAAAATTCTGGAGTGGTATCCGCAGTACGTCAAGGTTCGTGTTTACAACGAGCAAACGGGCAAGAAGGAAGATGTTTTGGTGCCTAAGCGCACCGTAGCCATTGTGGAGAATCCCTTCTATGCCGTCATGAATGAACCCAATTCCACAATGCAGAGGTTGATTCGGAAACTCAACATTCTGGACGCTATCGACGAACAGAGCGGTTCCGGGAAACTCAACCTCATCATTCAGCTCCCTTACGTCATCAAGACGGAAGCGAGGCGTCAACAGGCGGAAAAACGCCGTAAAGATATCGAGGAACAGCTATCCGGCTCCAAGTATGGTGTCGCGTACACCGACGGAACGGAACATGTGGTTCAGCTGAATCGGCCCGTCGACAACAACCTAATGTCTCAGATTGAATACCTGACGAGTATGCTTTACAGCCAGTTAGGATTGACTCAGAGCATTATGGATGGTTCTGCCGACGACAAGACGATGCTGAATTACTTGACCCGAACCGTTGAGCCGATCCTTTCCGCCATCGTTGACGAGATGAAGAGGAAATTCCTCAGCAAGACCGCTCGGTCACAGAAGCAGTCGATCCTGTTCTTCAGAGATCCGTTCAAGCTGGTACCTGTGGGTGAGATTGCCGAGATCGCCGACAAGATGACTCGTAACGAGATCATGACCTCGAATGAGATTCGGCAGAAGATTGGCATGACACCGTCTAAGGACCCGAATGCGGACAAGCTCAGGAACAGCAACTTGAGTGCTCCAAAAGAGGAATCGACCAAACAAACCATTTCAAAGGAGGACAAAGTTCAAAATGGATCTGAAGTATGACTTTAGTGGCTGGGCAACTCGAAATGATCTTGTCTGCGCCGACGGACGGACTATCCGGAAGGACGCTTTCAAGCATTGTGACGGGATGTCGGTTCCCATTGTCTGGAACCATCAGCACGATGACGTTGACAACATCCTGGGTCACGCCATTCTGGAAAACCGCAAGGACGGCATGTACGCCTATTGTTTCCTGAACGAAACCGAGAGCGGCAAGAAGGCCAGGGAGATCGTCAAGCATGGCGACGTGCAGGCGCTCTCCATTTATGCCAATGGGCTGAGGCAGATGTTCAACGGCCACGGCAAGGATGTCGTTCATGGGGACATCAAAGAGGTCAGCCTGGTGGTCGGCGGGGCAAATCCTGGTGCCTTTATCGACTTCGTGGATCTGGCCCATGGCGAGGGTGCCGAGCAGGAAATCATCATCGGGAGCGGCGAAGGTGTTAGCCTTTACCATTCCGACGATAAACCTCCTCTGGTCACTCCCAAAACGGAGCCCAAAGAGGACCCCAAGCCCGAAAACAAACCCAAGGAAGATCCGAAGCCGGAGGACAAGCCCAAGGACGACGAGACCGTTCAGGACGTTGTCGACAGCATGACCGAAAAGCAGCGGACCGTCATGTATGCCCTCATCGCCGCTACGGCGGAGGAGCTGGGGGCTTCCAAAAAGGGGGCCGATGAAGACGACCCCGACAAATCTGACAAAACCAAAGGAGGAGACAACACCATGAAGCACAATGTTTTCGACAAGGAAGAGACTCGGGAGACCACTCTGAGCCATGCCGTTCAGGGTGAGATTCTGGGCCTGGCCAAGCAGAACAATGTTGGCAGCCTGCGGACTGCCCTCGCTATCTATGCCGAGCAGGCCATCGCCAATGGCGACGACGAGCTTCAGCACGGCATCGACAACATCGAGAGCCTGTTCCCTGATTACAAGGATCTGCGCCCTGGTGCCCCTGAACTGCTCACCCGTGACCAAGGATGGGTTGACGTGGTCATGAAGAAGGTTCGTAAGACCCCCATCAGCCGCATCCGTACCCGCCAGATGGACGCCCGCAATGAGCGTGTCCGCGGTCATGGCTACCAGAAGGGTAAGCGCAAAACCCCGGGCGGCAACATGAACATGATCAGCCGGACTACCGACCCTCAGACTGTATACTGCATCGACTCTCTGCACCGTGACGACATCGTAGACATCACCGATTTCGACGTGGTCGAGTATCAGTACGGCGTGATGAAGCAGAACCTCAACGAAGAGGTCGCCCTTGCCGTGATGGTCGGCGATGGCCGCGACGCCGGGGATGAAATGAAGATCTCTGAGGATCATATCCGCTCGATCTGGAACGACGACGATCTCTATACCATCCACTACGATGTAGACATCGCTGCCGCCCGAAGTGATCTTCAAGGCTCCAGCACGGACAAGCACTTCGGCGACAACTTTGTCTACGCCGAGGCGATCATCGCCGCCGCCATGTATTCCCGTGAGAAATACAAGGGTTCCGGCACGCCCGACCTCTTCTGTACCCCCCATCTGGTCAACGTGATGCTGCTGGCACGCGACATGAACGGCCGGCGCATCTATGACTCCAGAACCGAACTGGCCGCCGCGCTGAATGTCGGTGCTATCCATACCGCCGAGCAGTTCGAGGGCCTTGTCCGGGAGGACGACGATGGCGTTAAGCATAAGCTGCTTGGCATCTTTGTCAACCTGTCCGATTACACGATCGGTTCCACCAAGGGCGGTGAAATCACCCGCTTCGATCAGTTCGACATTGACTTCAACCAGCATAAGTACCTCATCGAAACCCGGCTGTCTGGTGCTTTGAC
>QXXE01000158.1 GCA_009911355.1 Clostridiaceae bacterium
ATACTATGAATCTCTGGATGCTGCTTAGGCATTGATATCCTTGTAAAAAAAGTGTCAACCAATATTGACAATATCACGATCTGCAAATTCTCCGCTTCGGTTTTCTGCGCTTCCAGCCCTTTCAGTTTGTTCTGATACTCGGTGATCTTCTCGCGGGTCTTTTCAATCTCCCGGTCGATACGTTCAATTTTGTTCGTTGCCATAAATAAATGCTCCTTTCAGATTTTTGGTTTTTGTTCTGTTGTCAGTTCCAGTTCATCAGCCCATAGCCTTTGATACAGCCATAGTCAAGGGGATAGCTTTTTATCTTGCAAGCGTCCCCGGAATTGCCCTCGACGGTGTAAACGCGCTGCCCGTCCGTGCCGATTACAAGCCCCACATGGTCTGCGCTCCCGTCCCCGTCCCAGTCAAAAAAGATCGCGTCGCCGGGGGCGATATTCTCATAGCCCCTCGCGCCCCATTGCCCCCGTGACTGGAACCACGGTACGCCCTGTGACTGGCACGCGGCAAAGCGCGGCTCGCTTTTCCCGGCTTGATTGTAGCACCATGAAACGAAACAGGCGCACCATTCCACGCGGCTGTTGAAGCCGTACCAGCTCCAATAGGGCTGTCCCCCTACATTGCCTACCTGTGACTTTGCCCGGTCTACCACGGCGGTATTTCCGGGGCGTGTGCCGTTTACAAGCTGCACCCCGCTTAAATCCTCCGACGGGTTCCCGTCCGGGGAACCGCCGCCGAAAATAAGGGGCTTGTTTCCGCTGGTTTCCAAGTACACCCGGAACATTTCAAGCTGCTCCGGGGTAAGCAGTCCCGGCGCAAGCTCGGATATGGGCTTGTTCTCCAGCTTGATATTGAGGATAAAATACTCATAGGGGACTTCCTCGGTGGTGGTTTCCCCGGTGTCCGGGTCTGTGCTTGTTTCTGTGCGGTAACGTATTTCCACTTCCTCCGTCAGAGTGAGGGTATATTGAAGTTCAAAGATACGCTGTATTTCTGCCTGTGCGGTTGCCGGGGTGTAGGTCTGTAAAAGCGCGGTCAGATAGGACGCTAATTCATGGGGGTTATGCCCGATACTGTCAAGGTCATAGCGGTACTCGTCATAGCCGGGGTTGTCGCGCTCGATATTGTCAATCCTGCGCTGCAAGTCCGTTTCCAGTGCCGCATAGTTGTTTTCCACGGCGACTAAATCCGCGTCCTCCGACGTGTAGGAAGTCCCGACAATGCCGTTAATCATGCCGGAAAACATAGCCCCGCAAGAGGACAGCGCGGAAGAAATCATAATGAAAAGCAGCAGCGCACCTATGGCGATACATACGCCCGCCGGGTGTCGCCCGACAAATGCGATTGCCTTTTTGGTTCCCTCGGCGGTCTTTTTGGCGGCTTTTCTTGTGTTCTCCGCTGCGTTCTTGACAGACTTTGCGCCCTGTGCCTTGACGGTCTTTGCATACTGCTTTTTGATACGCTGCTTCTGCATATACCGGGAGAATGGATTTGACGCGGCAATCTGCGGATTGTCATGGAGTGCCTTTTGGTAGAGATAGTTGGCGTTTGCTTTCTGCGCCGCCTTTTCAGCCTTTGCCGCCGCCCGGTAGGGTTTGAACTTGTGGCTGCGGTAGCCCTCCTTGACTTTCCGCGCCCCGTACTTCGCGGCTTTTTCGGCGGTTTCCTCGGATTTGTGCGCACCCTCCACGCCGGAATTGTCCTTTTCCACGGAATGTACCTTGTTATGGACGAAAATACCCGCTTCCTGCGCGGGGCGGGATAACGGGTTTTTATGTGCTTTGCCGCTGTTCATTGGCTTTTCCCGTTCCTCGAAACGTAGGCGGGTCTTGCCTTTCCCGGTGGCTTCGTCAAAAGTCCGTTCCCCCACAAGTTTCTTTTCCTTTGGGATTTTCGCCCTTGCTTCGTCCAGCTTGTCAGCGGCTTTGTCGGATTTTTTGATGTATTTTTCCAGCTCCGGCGTTGCCCGTTCTTCCTCGGTGAATTGCAGCCGGGAAGTGCGGGCGCGGCTTTCGGCTTCTGCCTGTGCTTTCCTTGCCGCCTTTTTGCTGGCGTTGCGGGTGTGCGCCCCGTCGATATGCTCTAAGACGCGCTCGGCGGTTCCCGTGTCCTGTGCGGCTTCCGTCCCCGGCGCATGGGGCAGGGGCGGCGCATTGGGGGATATGTCCGGCGCGGGACTGCCCGGTATGGGCTGCGCTGCCTGTGCGTCCTGTGCCGCCTGTTGCTCCGGCGTTTTCAGTAAGGCAGCTTCCCGCGCCCGCTTGCTGATACGCTTTTGTTTCCCGGTCGCCGCGTTTACCTCGATAGCCCCGTCACGGGTCATTTTCTGCGTGATTTTATCGCGGGCTTTGTACTGCTTCATGGTGGTTCACCTCCTTTTCTGGGAACACGCACCATTCACGGCAGCGTCCCGTCTCTATGTCCGCGATATACCGCAGGATAGGATATACCTGTGCGGGAACCACGGCGTTTCCAAGTGACCGCAGACGTTTGGCGCGGTCTTTCTTATCTTCCGCAAGGCGAGGTATTCCGGGCGGCTCTACCGTCCATAGGAAATTTCCGTCCACCCCTGCGGGAAGCCCATAAGCCATTCCACCCATTCCGGATTGATACGAAAACTCTTGTCCGCCCCCTGTTCCAGATGGTAGACCACTTCCGAAAGCGATACCGCGTTCCAGTAGGATTTCCCGCTCTTTTTCCTGCGGAACGCCCCGTCGGGTGAGATCACCACATAGGACACGCTGGGGCGGGAACCTGTGTCGGAAGCAAGGGGCGTGGGAAACATCAGCTCCCACGATAAAAGTCCGTTTCCGCTCATGCCATGCGCCGACGGCGCAAGCAGGAAGTACGAATGTCCAAACTGCATATCCCGCTTTTGCCAGGTCAAAGAGCGTTTTGTGGAACCCCATATTGATGAAGTTAGCAACATTCTCGCCAAGCACCCAATGGGGGCGCAGCTCGTTAATGACGCGGCACATTTCCGGCCAGAGGTAACGGGGGTCTGTAAACCCCCGTTTAGGACCGATCGAGGAGAACGGCTGGCATGGGAAGCCCCCGGATATGAGGGTGACTGTCTCTTTTCCTGTTTTCTCAATGAAAGCCTCCTTTGTTACGGTTGTTATGTCTTGAAAGCGCGGCGTTACAGGCCAGTGCTTTTCAAGCACGGAATTTTGGTAGGAAGCCCATTCACACTGGCATACGGTCATAAACCCCGCCGCTTCTGCGGCAAGGTCAATCCCGCCAATCCCGGTGAACAGGCTAAAATGTGTCAGTTTCTTCATGCGCCGCCCACTTCCTCCGGCTTCGTCGTCATAACGCGGTACAGCTCGGTATCTTTCGGGAAGCGGTCTACAAAGGGCAGAATGACGTTGCCATAGAACAAAAGCCCCTCGCCCGCTTCGGAATGGGTGACGTAGCTCATTTGCTGCGGGGAGATATTGAGCTGCTTTGTAAGGATAGCCCGGTCGCCCGCCGCTTGATTGAGCATGAGGACAAAATCGCTGTTCTCAAAGATATTTTCCACTTCCCGGCTTGCCAAAAGGTCTTTGACGTTCTGTGTGATCGCTGTGGGTATGCCGCCCCATTTTCTGAAACGCTTCCAAATCTCCACGCTGTAAGCGGCGGTCTGCTCGTCTTTCAGTAACAGGTGAAATTCGTCCATGAAATACCGTGTGGATTTTTTCGCCGCCCGGTTCACGGTGACGCGGTTCCACACTTGATCCTGCACAATCAGCATACCTAACTTTTTGAGCTGCTTTCCAAGCTGTTTAATGTCAAAGCAGACAAGGCGGTTGTTAAGCTCTACATTTGTCCTGTGGTTAAATACGTTAAGGCTCCCGGAAACGTAAAGCTCCAATGCCGCCGCGATACGCGCCGCTTCCGGCTCCGGCTGCTTCAAAAGCTCGTCGTAAAGGTCGCCCAAAATCGGCATTTTTGCCGGGTCGGGGGCTGCAAGGAAAGGACGGTACACGTTCCTAACAGCGCGGTCAATGACGGTCTTATCCACGGGCTGCAAGCCCTCCTTGCCGCCGACGATCAGCTCACAAAGGGAGAGGATAAAATCGCTTTTCAGCGCAAGCGGGTTGTCGTCCTCGGAATAGTTGAGGTTTATATCCATAGGGTTGACGTAGTGCGGGCTGGTGGGGGAAAGCCTTATCACCTGTCCCTGTAATCTTTGCACAAGGGGGTAATACTCGGCTTCGGGATCGCAGATAATAATGTCGTCGTCCGTAATGAGGAAAGCGTTTGTCATTTCCCGCTTCGCCGCAAAGGATTTCCCGCTTCCCGGCGTTCCCAAGATTAAGCCGTTAGGCTTTTTGTCAAGAGGAACTTTTCAAGGGATGGGAAAAATCGGGCGTAAAAGCCCCGTGGACGGTTAAAAGCCGTTTTCAGGGGCAGGTAGTATAAAACCCTTACCCCGCCCCGCGCCGGGGCTTGGAGCGCAACAGAAGGCCCGTATTCATGCGGGTTTGGGGGCTGTGCCGCAAGCCTAAATGTCTACGCCTGCCGGTTACGCACTTGCCCTTATCATGTTCTTTGGGAGAGGCCGGGGGCGCGGGGGCAGAGCCACCGCAAAACCTACCGTCAGCCGCCGCAGTAGTGCAGACGGTTTTGCCGTTAGAATGGAGCAGACGAAAGCGGGGGGCAGGGTTGTCAAATCCTGTTCCCCGTTTTCGGCGGCGAAATGGCAACGGCAAAAATCCAGACTGTCAAGGGGAAAGGGTGGAGATTTTTTCGCGCCCTGTGCGAAAAAATACTACTCGGCCCTTGACGGTCTGGATAGTCGGAACGGACGTAGAACGGGGATTGTTTTAGGTAGGGAGATATGCTATACTTGGGATAGTTGATGCAATCGAATGTTTTGTTTTCTCCACGCGAGGTGTATTATGCAATTTTTCTTTTACTGCACTCCTGATGAATTGAAAAAAATATTTTCCGAAGTAGAATTGACTTATCCAATCATTTATGAGCCAAGATTTGGGTATGCGCCTCGTATGGTCGAGATTGACGCGCTACTACGCAAGCCACTTTATTCGTGTCAGGACTTCTATCAATTTGGCAAAGCCTGTCGTGACACACCTCCATTCGATATTTACACATCAGAGGATAAATCGCGGTACGACTACCCGCCAAATTTGCTATACTTTAGTGGCACTCCTGTTTCTTTGACGGATATCAAAGTTCTTTGTGAAGGCGCTCTATTTTTGGAGCCAGAAAACAAGGAAGATATGCCACGGTCTTTGTATAAAAATATATGCTTATCGGTTTAACTCAGCAGGGTACAAGATATAGAGACGGCAGCGGCGAGACGAGAAAAGAGCTGATAGG
>QXXE01000159.1 GCA_009911355.1 Clostridiaceae bacterium
AGCGCCAAAGGGCTTTGCCCTCTGGACTCCCAGCCCTGCGCGGGCAGCGCCAAAGGGCTTTGCCCTCTGGACTCCCACGATTTTTTTGTAAAAAAATCGAGTAAAAACTTTATTACGCCTGCGGGCGGGACAAAAATGGGCTAGTTTCTCGCAGCCGGTTAGCATATTCCAGATTTCAAAATCCTGGAAATGCAGATCAATGAAACGTTAAAACCAGTATAGCACAAACTTCCGGAATGTGAAAGCAAAATTTTTGCGGGGCAGCGCGCGCCCCTCTAGTTTTGCTCCGCCGTCAAGCCACAGCACGAAAACTCTTGCAAACTGGGTGTTTTTGGTTTATAGTTAGAGTAGTGAACAAATGTTGCTGCCAACAGGTTTTCTGCGGCTTTTCGGGAGTTTCCGCCCGTCCAACGGGAAAGCGGGCTGCCCCGTTTTGGAAACCTGCGCGCAGAGGAAAGGGGTGACCGTGATGCAGGCATCAGGATTAAGCTCGCCCGCGCCGGTAACGGATAAAATACGAAACCCAGGGGCGCAGCCCCTGCCAGAACAGCCAAACACCACACAGCCAGCCGCTTCCGCGCGCCAGCCGGTTTCCGTGCAGCAGCCTGACGCGGCGGTGAACCAGTCCACACAGGCGGCGCTGAACAACGCGCAGACCTTACAGCAGGCAGGCACGGCCTTGCAGGCCACCCTGCAAGGCGTTGGGAACGCTCCCCCCTCGCAGGGCACGGCTTCCCCTGAGCTGGGAACCCCGCAGCCGCTCCCCGAACTGCCTATGGAAGTTGAACTGCCCACCCTCGACGCAATGCCGCGTCCCGACGGCAACTTCCAGTCGTTCCTGCAAAAGCTCGGAGATACCCCCAGCTTTGCAGAAGGCTTTAACCAGCTGCTCCTGTCCTTCAACCCCAGCGCGGGCGGGGAAATCCCCGCGGAGCTCGACGCACTCATGCAGCTGCTGCCAAAGGGCGAAAGCGAGCTTGCCGCGCTCGTGAAAAGCCAGCTTTCCGGCACTTCCCGTTTCACCGGGGAACTGTTCGGGCATCTGCGGGAAGCCTACGCGCAGAGCCCGTCCAAGGGTGCAAAAGCGGATATCCTGAACTTTTTGCGCCGTTTTAACGACTACACCTCCGCGCCGCGCGTCGCGCGCTCCATGCTGCGCACGCTGGGGCAGCTTGCCAGGGCGGTCCCCCGTGAGGACAGCGCCGCCCTACAGCCGCTCACTGAGCAGCTCGCGCAGCATCTCGAAAGCGGCGACCGCGCCGGGGCGCTCAAGCTGCTGCAAAACAAGCTGCTGCCCTTCCTCACCGATTTTTCCGACAGCCACCCCGATATGCGCCTTCCAAACACGCTGATTTCAATTTTTAAGCCGATGGCGTCCCGCTATGAGGGCGGCAGTGAGGAAGGGCTGCTGCAAGCCTTCCGCCAGCTCGCCGAACACACCGCCCTCCGCCCCCTCTTCGCGCATCTCAGCGCCGGGGAGCTGCTCGAGCTCGTCCGCGACAGCGAGTACGCGCGCGCTGCCGAAAACGACCGCTTCGCCGCCCAGCTCGCCGAGACCGCCGACTGGGCCATGAAGGGCAAAGGCGGCGGCGAGCCCCGCAAGCTGTTCCGGCAGCTGGTATCAAATCTACTGCTTAATAAAAGTGTTTATTTGCCCCTGGAACACGCCGTGATCCCGCTGGAATGGAACGGCAAACGCGTCGTTTCCGAGCTCTGGCTCGACCCGGACGCAGACAAGGGCCAGAATCCCGAAAGCGCAAAGGACCGCCTGCTCCGCTTCCTGCTCCATATGGACATTCCGGGACTCGGGCCGTTCGACCTCATCTTTACCAGCCGCGGCGACGAGGTTGATATGCAGCTCGCCTGCCCTGCATCAGTTGTACCCTTCTCCGAACGGATACACCGCGAATTGACGCGTATTTTGGAGGATAACGGCCTGAAAATGAACGCAATGCAGATTAAAAAGTGGGAAAAGCCGCTGGCCCTGACCGAAGCCTTCCCGAAGATCGCGCGCGGCAGCACCGGCGTCAACATGAAGCTGTAAGCCGTTGGCAGCTGCACAAAATTGAACCGCTGCGCAGCGCGTAAATCGGTTAACCGGCTTGTCAAAAAAAGAGGATGCTGCCGGAAATGCTTGGATTTCCCGGCCGGAAAGTGATGTTATAAATATGACAAAACAGGATAACGCTCCCGCGCCGGCTATGAGGATGGCGGAATGCACCAGGCTCACTGCACCAGTGGTGAAACAGGCCGTGAATCCGCTGATTGAAAATGTTGGAAAGCTGCATACGACGGGGTTAGGCGCGGAACGGGTCAGGCGCAACTTGCAGCTTGAAACGGATGATGTTGTACAGTGGTGCAGGGCGCGGATTCTGGACGGCTGTGCGGAAATTGAGAGAACCGGCAAGAATTGGTATGTCACCGCAGGCAACTGCCGGATTACCGTGAACGCGCACAGCTATACCATTATTACGGCGCACAAAGTCAAAAAAGTTCGTTCAATCCCTGAAAACACGTCGATAAGCGAAATAAACCGTGGACTTTGTACGGTTTCGCTGCCGGGCGCTTCATTCAGAGTGCCACAGCAAAGAGAAAACAATCCTCCCGAAAGGGGTGCTTTTTGCAATGGATTATAAACGGTGGATACTGCTTACGGGGTGTGTGCTGGCGGCGGGGCTGCTGCTTTGGGCGAACCGGACGTGGAGCCTCAGCGGGTGCAGCGATTGGTATGACGCGGTAATTGCGCTTTGGGAGCCCCGTTCGGCCTGGGACGCGCCCTGCCCTGAGGGGCCAACATTTTCCGGCGTCCTGGAAGGGGAAGCACTCGAGCTTGCAGCCGAAGCTGCGGAGGGGCTGCGCCTGCGCTGGGCGGGGTTTCAAAGCAACGTGATTTCACCGGACCCGCGGAGGCGGCAGGCAGAATATTATCTGCTCATCAATTATTCCTACGTGACCAGAGTGGATATTTTCGCAATGCCGGACGGCAGTTATGAGGGTGAACTCAGCTTTTGGGGCGGAAACAGCAACTATTCCATCCGGAATGCGGAACGGTTTGCCGCGCTTGCGGAGTATCTTGAAACACAGGCGTCTGAGAATTTCCGGCCGGTTTCAGAGCGGTAAATTCTCAACGCGAAAAAATTTATTTTGAAAAACGCTTGACAAACGCCCGGAGCGGGCATATAATAGCCGTAGCAAAACCGATGACGGAGACGAGTACATCGGGCCTTTGCCCCCACAGAGAGCCGCGGGAGGTGGGATCGCGGCGGGGCGGAGCCGGTCGAATGGACTCCGGAGGGCAACGCGAAAGGCAGCAGCCGAGTAGCCGCGACGGGGCACCCCACCCGTTACCAGCCGGGGCGCGTATTGATGGATACGTGAGCAGAGCGGGCGCATGAGTGCGTCAATTTGGGTGGCACCGCAAGAGAGATTTTCTCCTGTCCCAAAGTCCTACAAACCGGGCTTTTGGGCAGGATTTTTTATTGCCCGGAAACCGGAATCTTTCGATAGCACACAGAGAAAAGGAGTGCATGAACATGATGAAGATCCCACATAGGCTTTACCTGACCGAAGACCAGATGCCGTCGCAGTGGTATAACCTGCGGGCGGATATGCCGGAGCAGCCCGACCCGATGCTGAACCCGGGGACGGGAAAGCCGGTTACAGAGGAGGACCTCTACCCGATTTTCTGCAAGGAGCTTGCGCATCAGGAGATGGACAGTACGACCCGCTGGGTCGATATCCCGGAGGGGATTCTTGAGGAATACCGCATTTACCGCCCGTCGCCGCTGATCCGGGCATACAATTTAGAGCAGGCGCTGGATACCCCCGCAAAAATCTATTACAAATACGAAGGCAATAACACCTCGGGCTCGCACAAGCTGAACTCGGCGATTGCGCAGGCATACTATGCCAAGCATCAGGGGCTCAAGGGCGTGACAACCGAGACGGGCGCGGGCCAGTGGGGCACAGCGCTGTCGGAGGCGTGCGCGTTCTACGGGCTGGACTTGCAGGTCTATATGGTCAAATGCTCTTATGAACAAAAGCCGTTCCGAAAGGCGGTCATGGGGGTATTTGACGCGAATGTAACGCCGTCGCCGTCACCGACGACCGAGGTCGGGCGGAAAATCCTCGCGGAGTTCCCGGAATCAACCGGCTCGCTGGGCTGTGCGATCTCGGAAGCAGTCGAAAAGGCGGTTACATCGGAAAATTACCGCTATGTGCTGGGCTCGGTGCTCAACCAGGTGCTGCTGCACCAGTCGATCATTGGGCTGGAGGCGAAAACGGCAATGGATATCCTCGGGGAGTACCCCGACCTTGTAATCGGCTGTGCAGGCGGCGGCTCCAACCTGGGCGGGCTGATTGCGCCGTATATGCGCGACAAGCTGACCGGCAAGAGCAACCCGCGGATAATCGCGGTCGAGCCCGCAAGCTGCCCGTCGTTCACGCGCGGCAAGTACGCCTACGACTTCTGCGACACCGGCAAGGTTACGCCGCTTGCCAAAATGTACACGCTCGGCAACGGCTTCATGCCTGCCGCCAACCATGCGGGCGGGCTGCGCTACCACGGGATGAGCCCGCTGCTGTCTAAGCTCTATCACGACGGCTATATGGAAGCCGTATCGGCCAAACAGCTTGAAGTCTTTGAAGCAGCAACGCTGTTCGCGAAGAAAGAAACGATCCTGCCTGCGCCGGAGTCGGCACACGCGATCTGCCAAGTGATGAAGGAAGCTGCCAAGTGCCGCGAGAGCGGTGAAGCGAAAACGATCCTGTTTGGGCTGACCGGCACGGGATACTTTGATATGACCGCTTACGACGCGTTCAAGAGCGGGACCATGTCGAACCACGTCCCGACGGACGAAGAGCTCGAGACCGGATTTGCATCGCTGCCCAAGCTGGGTTAACCGCAAAAGCCGTCCTCCTGCGGATCACGCGGAAGGACGGCTTTTACGCACAGACCACAACGCCGCGCGGCAGCTAATGACGCACGAACGGACGCAAAGAAAAACCGCTGGCGCTCTCATGCCGGCGGTTTTTCTTTCGTGTATGCAGTAAGTGGGCGAATCTCCCATGCTCCTGCCGAAACCAGCCAGCCCGCTGTCCTCATGGCGGGCTGGCCGCAGCGCAGCAGGGATCGGCAGAGCCCCCGTCCCGCCCGCAGGCGAGGGGAGATGCGTTAGCATCTCGGGGTCTGGGGCGTGAGCCCCAGCGGGTGCAGGGCAGAGCCCTGCCGCCCGCCGCGTAGGCGCGGGGTGCAGGGGCAGAGCCCTGCCGCCCGCCGCGTAG
>QXXE01000160.1 GCA_009911355.1 Clostridiaceae bacterium
CAGTAACCACATACGAGCTATGGAGCTGCATCAGGTTGGGCTTGAGCCAGAAGCGGGTCTTGCCGGAGCCGGAACCGCCGATCACCAGCACGTTTTTGTTGCGGGCGGTCTTGGGGTCCTTGGGGCGGCTGCTCATGGTAAGGCGTTCCGTCTGGGTGAGAATCACATTGTTCTGGAATACCGGATCGACATAAGGGGCGATGTCTTGGGAATTTCCCCATCTCGCGGAACCGTACTCGATATTCGGGCGGTACTTCTTGGCGTTTTTGCCTTTCAGGTAAACAGCCAGCCGGAGCGCCGCGCCGCAGCACAGCCCGACCAGCAGGTCCAGCGGATGAAAGCTGGGCCAGAAACTTCCGAGCGCCGCCGGAAGGACGGAGATTAGCGACAGCGCCTTTTCCGATGCGTCCGCGCCCTGGGCCATCCGCCACGCCTCCCCGAAGTTGGTGGAAAACAGCCCCATCAGGATATAGGGCAGGTTCAGCAAAACGAGCTTTTTGATGTTCAGGGGCTTTTTCATCGTTCCAGCTCCTTTCGCTTGGTGCGGTCCACCACCGCGTTTTTCACCAGCTCCTTGAACTGGTTCAGCTTCGCCAGCACAGACGGGCGGGACGCCTTGCGGACCTTCTTCTGGGTGTACTCGGTAAACGCGGAGGTCAGCGCGTCCGCGTCGCGGGCCTTGAAAAAGACCAGATATTTGGGCGGGGAGCAGCTGCGGTCCTTCTTTACCGCGTAATCCACGCCGTACTTCCGGGCAACCCGTTCAAACGCCTTGATGGAGGGGTCTGTGATCTCAAGATTGGACACGCCCTGGTTCTGCCCGATGAGCTGCTTCACCGTCTGCTTTCCCTGGGGCTTGACCTCCGCGCCCTTTTCCCGCTGTTTCTGCATCTTTTGCTCTTTCAGGTGCGCCAGATACTTCATAATCGCCGCTTTGAACAGCCTGCCGGTGAACTTTGTGCCGCTGACAATGAGCGTCAGGGTTTTGCTTTCCACTTCGTCCTGCATGGGTGTTTCGCCTCCTCTCTATGGATTTTCTGCATGGTTTCTCTATCGGAGCTGGTCTTGCCGGTCATAGCGCAGGTTTCCGTTTCGGACCTTCGCATGGCTCACAATCCTGATATGCCCCTGTTCCTGGCGTTCCAGGGACTTTTTATATCCCTCCTCTGTGAGAAAGGCGCGGCTGCGTTCCCCTTTCCAGCCAACAGGGGAATCAGCGGTCAGGGTATCAAAAATAATCATGTGCCGGGTGTCCTCCGCGAACCGGTTTAAGTCCATGTAACTATGGCCGGAATACTCCCGCGCCCCGGCTTTAAGCCGCATTTCCTCCATCAGCTGGCCGATGGTCTTTTTTTCAGGCATGGTGTGCGCCCCCTTTCTCCCGGCCCTGGCCTTTCACCGTCAGAATCCCGTCCAGTGTGGTGGCGGTGATCCGCAGGCGTTCCGCGGTGGCAATATCGTTTTTGACCGTTTCATCGGTCGAGTGTCCACAGACCACCAGCACATGGGAGCGGTAATTGGGGTCCCCGCAAAATCGAGGATTTTGTGGGGAGAGGAGGAGCAAGGGAGCGGACGCAGTTTTCGCCGACAGGCGGAAACGGAGTTTAGCGGACTTTGCGACGACGAAATCTCTGGCGATGTCGATTCCGTCTTTGTGTTCCTGGGGGATTTCATCTTTCAAAAACAGCGGCAGGAACAAAACAGGGCAGACCGGGGAATATCCGGCGTCATACACCTGGCGGCAGTAGCTGGCGGCGCTTGCCGCGTTTTCATGGGGGTTCTTGCTCCAGGGAGCGGTGATATACGCAAGCGGTCGTTTCATAACAGATTCCTTTCTCCCGGCAGTTCCGGGCAGACAAAAACGGCCAGCTTTCAGAAGCCGCCGTACATATCGTGGTTGACCTGTGAGGTGTAATGGTTGCTCATGGTGGTGGGCGCGTTGAACAGCACCGTCAAAAGGTACTGTTTCATGTTCCGTACCTCGGTGGTGTTCTTTTGCAGGCAGTCCATGACAAACTCGATGTGGGAGCTGTCCAGCTTCAGGAAGCGGGAACGCACCACCTCATGGGGGAAGTCCGCCCCGGCAATCCGGGTGGTCTTACGCTTCGCGCAGACGGTTTCCACCAGAAGCTCCACGATCTCGTCCAAGTCCTCCCGATAGGTTCCAAACCGCTGTTTGAGGCAGTCATACTCGATATTCTCCAAAATCAGCTCCCGATAACTTTCCATCTCTGTCAGTGACATCGTTTCCCTTCGCTTCGGTTCCGGTGGCTTTGCCGCCGTTCCCTGGAAAGGAATGGAATCGGTAATTGATCCGTCAGTAATTGATTTTTGGGTATTTAATTTCTCTATACTTATTTGCGTTGGATTTTCCGTTGACGGTTTTCCCGTTGACGGATTATCCGTTGTCGGAAAACCCGACAACGGTTTTTCCAACAACGGTTTTGGGGGCAACGGTTGGGCGGACGGTTCCTCTGTTACCGGACGCTCATAAATCACATACGCGTTGGCGCTGAACTTGCCGCCCGCGTCGGTGGTCTGGCGGCGCTTGATGTACCCCGCCTTTTCCAGCTCATTGACTGCGGAGCGGATCGCGTCCTTGCTTTCCCGGTTGATAACGGCCAGACCGGAAAGGGTGTAGTCCCAATCCTCCGGTAGTGAGAGCATTTGGGACAGCAGGCCCTTTGCTTTCAGGCTCAGGCTCTTGTCCCGCAGATGATAGTTGCTCATGACGGTGTATCCCTGTGTGCGTTCTACGCGAAAAACGGCCATTTTCTGCACTCCTTTCGTTTCCCAGGGCATGAAAAAAGCCACAATCCCGTAAAAAGAATTGCGGCGTTCATTTGCTGGCTGACTTCTGCCTGTACCGGTGAAAAAACGGCGGCATGGGCGGTTTGTCAAACAGGCTCTCTAACTGCGGAAGCGTCAGGGTTTGAAAAATCCGGTCGATCTCAATGGTTTCCATGTTTCGCTGGGAGCGGCAGTCCTCCCGGATGGCTTCTCTGATTTCCTTAACGGTACACATATTCATTCCTTCCTCTCAATTTGTCGGGTTTACGGGTGGCGTTTCTTTTTGGGCTTGAAGTCCAGGATATGCCCCTCAATGACGCGGGCATACCGTTTGATTTTGATGTCCCGGCGTTTCTGGCTGGCGAGAACGGCCTGGTAGCCGTCCTCGTCCAGAAACAGGCGCGTTTCATCGCCGGGTGCGCCGTAGGCGGTGCGGGGCCGCAGGACGGAAAACTCCACCATCCAGCGGGTCTTATCCTGAAACCGTTCCACAGCCAGTATGTTGTGGCCCTTTAACTCCCTGGCAACGTGATCTCTCATAGGCGCTCCTTTCAGCGTTCCTGATCTCTCTGACGCTTTTTCTGCCACTGTTCCAGCAGTTTGATGATGGTTTCCTGCATCCGGGCAGGGGTGTAGCTTTTGGGAAAATACTTCCGCAGGGTGTCAGAGGTAAACGTCACCTTGTCCAGATCGCTTTTCTTTTCCTCTCCCATAATCGCCCGCATTACATCTATGGATAGCTGCCCCTCCTGACTGAATTTCTTGAGCCGCTGGGCTTGGGAAAGGGAGGGGGTGGCCTGTTCGCTGTCCATCGCGTCCAAAAGCTGTGTCTGTTCTTCTTTTTTGAGAAAGGACAGCTCATAGGCTGGGTTCAGGGCAATTTTCTTTTCGTCCACCATGTTCAGCAGTTCGGGGATTAACTCAGTCAGACGAATATACCGCTGAATTTGATTGCGGCTTTGACCTACCTGTTCTGCTAAAATATCTCTTGATTTCTTTCCATCGGACTTCTGCCCAACTTGGGCACAAGTTAAATCCATGCGTTCTCCCTGATGTTTCATGGCCTCCAATTTCATTTTGTAGGCAAAAGCCCTTTCGCTGGGGAGCAGGCTTTCCCGCTGTAAATTGCTGTCAACCATGATAATCGTGGCGGCGTCATCGTCCAAATCCCGGACAATCACCGGCATGGTTTCTTTCTCTGCCAGTTCACTGGCCCGATGCCGCCTGTGTCCGGCTACCAGCTCATAGCCGCCGCTGGGGTCAGGACGGGCGATAGCAGGAACAAGAACGCCGTACTGCCGGATGCTGTCCGCTGTTTCCATCATGGCATCATCATCTTTGACCTTGAAAGGGTGGCCCTTGAACGAGTGCAGCTCGCTTAAAGGGATTTCTACCACCTTTTCCCGCCCCGCGTCGGCGCGGCTTTCCTCGGTGGTAAACAGATCATCGACCGATGCCAGCTCTACTTTTTTCGCGCTGCTTTTCAAGTTTCAACACCTCCTTGGTCAGATTTGCGTAGCCTTCCGCTACTTTGCCGCCTGGGTCATGGGCGAAAATGCTCCTGCCCTCCGCGCTGGTTTCCTTTGCCCGGACAGAATGGGGAATCTCGGTTCCGAACACCTTGATTTTGCTGCCGTAGGTTTCCCGCAGCAGGGCGGCAATCTCTTTGGCGAAGTTGGTGCGGTTGTCCACCATTGTCAGCAGAATACCGTCTATTTGCAGTTTCGGGTTGATCTGCCGCTTGACCTTGTTCACCGTAGAGAGCAGCTGTTCCAGCCCTTTGGCGGGCAGGTACTCCGCCTGGACGGGAATTATAATCCTGTTGGCAGCGGCCAGGGCGTTGACGGTGAGCATACCCAGGGAGGGCTGGCAGTCTATGAGGATATGGGAATACTGCCCCTTTACGGTGTCCAGGTATTGCCGCAGAATCGTTTCCCGGCTCATAGCGTTTACCAGCGACACCTCCATGCCGGACAGCTGAATATCCGCCGGCATCAGGTCCACGCCCTCCGGGTGGCGCAGAATCCCCTCGCCGGGGCGGACCGGCTGATCGGTCAGGATACGGCCCATCGCGTCGGAGAGGGTAAAAGGCAGCTTATCCGGCTGGGGATTGCCCAGGCTGATGGTCAGGCTCCCTTGCGGGTCCCCGTCAATGAGAAGCACTTTCTTTCCGGCCTGCGCCAGTCCTATCCCTAAGTTGGCACAGGTTGTGGTCTTGCCCACACCTCCCTTTTGGTTGGCGATGGCGATGATTTGCGTGTTCAAGATAATCACCTCGTTTCTTGGTATGAAAAAAGGGAGAATGTGACCGGAATCAACATTCTCCCTTAGAAACGATATGTGATTGTGCAATAATCTGTCTTTTGTGAGGTTAGCTTTTGAGAGCCATCTCGCCGCAAACCCGCATGAATACTGGATTTTTGCCTGTTTGCTTTCCCTTTCCCCAATAACCTGTGTTCAACGA
>QXXE01000161.1 GCA_009911355.1 Clostridiaceae bacterium
TCCAATACCGTTTCTAATGGAGTATAACAAAAATCCCTGTAAACGTAAACTGTTATTTCTAACTGGATGCAGCACTATCTGTTTTATTCGCATAAGGTTCTAAAAAAAGCACCATATCGGCCGTTATGCTGGACGGTTCCGATACGGTGCTTTTTTTATAGGGTGTTCGCCGCTGCCATTAACGCGATTGCGGAAACCTCATCTAAAATAACGGCATTGATATGTCTGCCGCGCAGTGCGGCTGCTAGAGGTGCTGCTTTTTTATGCCCGGCGCATAACCCAACGACTAGCGGCACCTGGTGCAGCTCAGGCAAGGTTATCCCAACAATACGGTTACTGAGAAACGTTTGCGGCTCTGAACCGTCCGCAAGAAGCTGATGCCCGCAAATATCGCATACCAGCCGTTTTTCGCCGAGCTCCCTGCTTTCTGCTTCTTCAATATAATTTGCGCGAAATGCAATGGAATCTTTATAGTATGCCGTTCCGATCCCGACAAACGCCATATCCAGCGAATGGATATGTTCAAAATGGGCAATGACTGCTGGCTCCTGCATCAAAAGATCCCTTAGCGCGGCGTTATGCACAACCAGGGGGGCTTGCAGGATGCTGTGCGCACAGCCCAGCTTTTTTGCCAGCACCTTGACCAGCTCACGGCCATCAATGTTCAGATTTTCGATATAGGTGCCGCCGACCAGCTGGACAACACGCGCGCCGGCGATCTGGCTCTTTGCCTGGAATTCCCGTGTAAAGGCGGCAAGCGTCGTCCCCCAGGAAATCCCGATCTTGCTGTGATCCGAAATATGTTCGTTCAAAAATTGGGATGCTGCACGCCCTACATTGCTTTTTGCGGTTTCTTCATTATTGCCGCTTGGGACGACCTTAACATATTTCAGCGCAAACCGCTGCTTCAGCTTGCGGGCTGCACTTTCTGCTGAATCCTGGGGGTCCTGGACGGTAATCTTCACGATATTCAGCTGCCGGGCTTCGGTCAGAAGACGCGATACCCGCGGCCGGGAGATCCCCATCAGGTGTCCGATTTGCTCTTGCGACATATTTCCATAGTAGTATAGCTTTGCTGCCTGAATGATTTCCAGCCTTTTTTTGCTTTGTTCCATAACCATGCCTCCATCCGTTGTTTTGTATAAAGATATTTATTGCTTTTGCCCATTGAAAGATCACAGAAAAACGTTCCCTTGGATATAGTATACATAAAGATGAACAAATGTGCAAGGATTATTTTAAATCATGTTGACGTTTGTTCGTTTCTGGGGTATTATGGAAGCACAACACAACGATACGAAATCAGAAAGGAGCACAAAGCCATGACAAGCAGAGAGCGAGTGCAGGCCGTCCTGCGCAGGGAAATACCGGACCGGGTGCCGATGGACCTGTGGGGGACAGACAGCCGCATGAGCACCGAATATTACAAAAAGGCGGCAGCTTATCTGAAATATGAAGAGCTGGGAGAACGGATCCGCCCCGGCTCCACCTCGGAATATGAGGATTACCGGATTGCCGACCTGATTGGTTCGGACTTCCGGCATATCAATATCGGGAAACCGGACGGGTTCAAAAGCTATACGGACGAAAACGGGAACATCATCGACGAGTGGGGGGTAGGGCGTAAGTGGATCGGCATCCATCCATCCTTGACGCGGCACCCGCTTGCGGAGGCCACGCTGGACGATCTTGAACATTATCCATGGCCGGTCATGCGTGACCCAGGGCGGGTGCGCGGCCTTGCCGATCGTGCGAAGGGCTGGTATGAAAACACCGATTTTGCAATCACGGCAACCTCGGCGACCTCAGGAACGATTTTTGAGCTGTGCCAGTATCTCCGGGGAATTGAACAATTCCTGATCGACCTGTACGAAGACCCGGATTTCGCGCACGCGCTGATTGCAAAGGTGACCGGCCTGCTGATCGAGTTGAACACTTTCTATCTGGAAGCGGTTGGCCCCTACATTGAGTGGATCGAATTTTCCTCCGATTTCGGGGCGCAGAATGCACATTTCCTCTCCCCGGCGCTGTTTGAGGAATTTTTTATGGAACCGCACAAAAGCCTCTTCTCCGCCTGCAAAAACACAATGCCGGATGTGAAGATTTTCCTGCACAGCTGCGGAAGCGTCCGGCTGCTGATGCCGCAGTTCATCGAAATGGGCGTCGAAATCCAAAGCGCGCTCCAACCGCTCGCGGCGGGGATGGATTCGGCGGAGCTCAAGCAGGCGTTCGGGGACCGTCTGATCTTCCACGGCGGGGTGGATATCCAGCAGGCGCTGACCGGTTCCCTTACGGATACGGAAGCGGACGTGAAGAAACGGATTGATTCATTTGCACGGGATGGCGGATACATCCTGTCGCCGTCCAACCACTTCCAGGTAGATGTCCCTTTGGAAAATTTCTTCAGGATGTATGAATTTGGCCGGGAATACGGCGTTTATCCCATTGGCGAATCAAAATAAAAAGGAGGCAGTAAAAATGGGTGAAGGCAAATTGATTTTATGTGTTTGCGGGGGCGGCATGAATACGTCGCTGAATGCAAAGAACAAAATCACGGATTATCTGCAAGCGCAGGGGATCGGCGACGTTGAAGTCGTTCATGCGCTGATCGGGGATATCAACCCGTACCGCGGGCGCGCCAACATGGTCGTTGTCTGGATGACACAGATTGATCCGACCTTTGATGCTCCCGGCGTGCAGGGGATGCAGTTTGTAATTGGTTCCCGGAAATCAAAGCAGGCGCTTTGTGAACAGATCGTAAGCAAGCTCAACGAAGTCTGCGGAGGGTAATGGCCAAAGGGCTAAGAGCGAAAGGAGTAAGGTATTATGGAAAATATTGCGGCTCAAGTATCGACGATACTCGGAAATTTAGGCGGTTCCGTGCTTGTCATGGCCGTTATGTTCCTGTTGGGGCTGATCTTTCAGGCGGGCTTTTCCAAAAGCCTGCGCGGGGGCATTTACGCGGGCATTGGCCTTGCGGGGCTGAATGTGATTGTCAACCAAGCGGTCGGGCAGCTGACGCCCGCAATCCAGGCGTTTTCGGAACGGTTTTCCAGCAATCTGAGTGTTGCGGACATCGGCTGGGGCAGCTCGGGCATTGCGTTTGCGTGGCCGGGGCTGGCGTTTGTGATCCTTGGGATTTTGGCTGTTAACGCGGTAATGGTGCTGCTGAAAGTCACGAAGACCATGTGGACGGATATTTGGAGCATCTGGCATGGCAACGTTGTTGGCGGATTTGTGTGGGCGGCGACCGGCGGCAATGTGACGCTTGGCGTCTTGGCCGGGGTGCTGTTCCTGGCAATTGGCTCGCTGATTGCGGACCTGACCGCGAAAGATTATCAAGATTTCAACAGCATGCCCGGGATTTCGGTCCCCTGTACCGTCAACCTGCTCGGCCTGACCGCAAAAGGCTTTAACCGGCTGATTGAAGCGGTGCCCGGCCTGCGCGATATCAACGCATCTCCGGAAAACATTCGCAAAAAGATGGGCGTGTTCGGTGAATTGGGCGTGATCGGCGCAGTGATCGGTACGCTGATTGGCGTGCTGGCGGGCTATTCCTATGGGCCTGCGCTGAACCTGGGCTTCCAGGTTGGCGTACTGATGGTCTTTCTTCCCAAGACGGTTTCCGTCCTCTGCGAAGGCGTGATTCCCGTGGCGAATGCAATCACCGAGTTTATCCAGGATCACTTTGAAGGGCGTGAGCTGTATGTTGGCGTAGACTGCGCCGCGCTGCTCGGGCATCCCTCCGTTATGGCGGCTGCCGTACTGCTTTACCCACTGATTATCGTCCTTGCGGTCCTGCTGCCGGGCAACAGCCTCCTGCCGATTGCCTCCCTTGCACTGGTTCCGTACTGGTGCGGCGCGTGCGCGGCACAGCTGAAGGGCAACGTATTTCGGATCGTCCTGTTTATCCTGATCTGGTCGATCCCCGTCTTTTACATTGCCTCCGCGATGGCGCCGGTCCATACGGAGACCATGGGCCTGCTCGGCCTTGCAGACCCGGCAAGCATGAATTCCAGCCTTGACATGGGCGGCGACCCGCTGGGAGGACTGCTGGTTTACATCTTCCATTTCTTCGGATAACAGGAGGGAAAAATGGTTGTTCTGGAAACGGAAAATATCATTCTTGACTGTACGGCTGACAGCTGTGAGGCAGTGATTCGAACAGCTGTTGAGCGGCTGACGGAAAACGGATATACCGATCCGCAGTATGCGGATGCAGTGATCGAGCGGGAACGGGCGTACCCGACCGGGCTGCCGACTGAGGAAGTGGTTACAGCCCTTCCGCACGCGAACAGCAGTTGTGTCAAAAAAACAGGTGTTTGTGTTGTCCGGCTGCAATCCCCGGTCGCTTTCGGGAATATGGGGGACCCGGATGAGAAACTGCCTGCCGAGCTGGTGTTTTTGTTGGCGAACGCTTCCGGCGCAGCTGCGCACCTGGACGACCTTCAGGAACTGATGGGATGTTTTTCCCGGAAAGGGCTGCTGCGGGATTTGAAAAACGCGGCGAACGCAGCACAATTCCAACAAATTTTTGCGTCCTGGGAGCAATATCCGGAAGCGTAGCCCGGAAAGGCGGGAACGGGATGAAACATGTACTGATTGCAGGCGGGCTTTGCGGGGCAACGATGTTGATTGTCGCCGAAAAAATCCGCGAGCGATGTGCGGCACAAGGCGTATCCGTAGAAACTATGATTCAAAACCTTTGGGAAACCTCTTATGTGCGCCCCGGATATGATTTGATTGTAGAAATGTTTCCCTTTTTTGAAGATATGGACTGCCCTGTGGCGGACGGAAGGCCGTTTATCAACCATGTAGGGGAGGAAGCGCTGCTTGGAAAAATCGCGGCGCTCCTCTGTTCGGAGGTGAAGCAATGATTTATGCGGATTATGCGGCGACAACCCCACCGGACCCGCGGGTAACTGCCCGTATGCAGCCCTATTTGTCCGAGCAGTTTTATAATCCTTCTTCGATTTATCAGGATGCACGCAAGGTCCGTGCGGCGGTCGAGGATGCCCGCAGGCAGGCCGCGCAGCTGATTGGCGCGCCTCCGGAACGTATTTTCTTTACTTCCGGAGGGACGGAATCGGACAATCTCGCGGTGCTGGGGACAGCGCTTCACCCATCGAACCGGAAACGGCACATCTGTAGTGGTCAAGCATTTTTGTAACATTTGTGGCTAAAAAATAAGGCAATTAATGCTGGATTATTTCCAGTTTCC
>QXXE01000162.1 GCA_009911355.1 Clostridiaceae bacterium
GCCAGCGGCGTCGGGATGCACTTTCACATGGCTGGCGTCGATCATCAGCCACTCAAAATCTGTGTCATCTACCAGGGGTTTCCAGAATCTTTTCCCATATCCCTTTGTCACGCCATCGGCAGAATCGGCGGTGCACATTCTTCCAGTTTCCATACGTTTCCGGCAAGTCCCGCCAAGGCGCTCCTGTACGTAGAATCCAGAATACACCGTTGATAAATTGCCGGGTATCAAGGGCATTCCCGCCTCGCGTCCCCTTTTCCCCTATGGTGTACGGCTTGAGGTTCTCCCACGCTCTGTCGCTGATATCGTGTCGATGCTGTTCTCCTGCCATTTTTCTGCTCTCCTCTACTTTTGAGGACTATTATATCACACCTTTATTGACGACACTATCTAGGAGATAAAGTTCTGTAATGAAAAGTCGAGCAGGATGGAATGGCTAGCCCGTCCTCTCACCTTATCGCTCGTGCGGTTCCGCAAGCGGCGGTTCGGTTATCAAAGAGCTGTGCCCATGCCTTGGGTTGCCTATCCGCAACAGCTTTTCGGCGCTGCATTTTACTTTCGGTTTCCAACCTATCCTCTGACAGATACCCTCTTTCGAGTTTATGTGCTTCTTCACTGATTGGTAGGCAGCCTCTGTTTCTTGATAACTGCCAAGATCCTCCCTTCACGTACTTTCGCACGTTTCATCGTTACTATGGCTCAGACTGACTTCTGCGAGTTCAACCATACTTTGTGACATGGGTTACTTCTGTAATGAGTTCATATCTCTTCCTCCAGCTTTCACCCCACAGTGGACACACTTGTCTTCGGCTAGCGGTTTCTGCAACCAAGTCCGCAGCGGACTAAGTCATCGCCTATGCCGGGCGCACCAATAAGAAGTGGGACAAACCCTATACAGGCTTATCCCACTTCAATGATTTTGATTGCAAGTCCTCTCACAAGAGAGACTATTGTAGCACGGGAAATTCTCAAAGTCAACCGCCATTTGCTGTGACTCTGGCACAGCGTGTAGAGAGCAGTAAAAAACGTAGAGAAAAATCAGAACACCTATTGACTCTCCTGTAATGGGATAGTTTATAATCATATTTTGTCAAGGATCTGCTTATAGAATGGGGTGAAAATATGCGTCGCCATATCTTAACCATCGGGATACGGGGTTGTCTCTTGAACACGCTTGAGAATACCGCACAGAAGGAACAAGTGCAGATTATTTCCCAGTCCAGCATGGAAACAGCGGAATGGCTGCTTGCACATCGCAGGTTTGCAGTCGTCATTTGTGATTTGGAACTCTTTTTGCAGCGTACACCAAATTTTCTAAACGAGATTCGGCAACAGCCTCCCTATATTATTGTGATTGGGAATGCCGGAACGAAATATGACTGGCGTGTGGAGGATGATGCCGATTTGTTTCTATCCTACCAGACACCGCTTTCAAAGCTCTGGGCGATCATCACGAGTGCGTTATCCTCGCGAGCTGATGATTGAATATTTTCATTACATTAGCCTGTCATGGAGCGGGTGCGTCAGGGAGTGAGCAGCAAAGTTCAAAAGGAGGTGCAGCACAGTCATAATCTCCGGGGGATAGCTCGGATTCTATTACATACTTCTCATAATCCAGCGCAAATTGCTCCTGGAAAATATTCTCGGCATTTTCAATCACGGGCGCCGCCTGTTTACAGCAGAGGTATTCGCCTGCCGGAAGCTGCAAGAAATTTTCAGGAAGATCCTTTATTCCCGCCGGAACGTCTACTCCAATGTAAAAAAGCAGTTCTCTCTGGCTTCCTTTGCAATGAAGCAGCCGCCCAGAAAAATAATTGATCGCCAGGCCACTGCTTTCAGCTGTCCGTACTAAGCTGCGGAACAGGGCGAGAACTTTCATTTCTGCATCAGTTTCTGGATATGGGGCAAGCAAAAGATCCATAGCGGGAAGGCTACACCGCACCATACCGTCGCTTTGTTGAATCAGCTCGCTGTGTTTGATCTCAGCTCGCATTTTTTCCAGTTTGGCCAGCCGCTTTTGTATGGTTTGAATTTTCTCCCGGGCCAGCGCTGTGCCATATTCCACCAGCTTTGCGTAATGGATCTGGCTGTTGCTCTCTATGTAATAATCCGTAAAATCCTTGAGCGGGATGCCCAAATCAACACACAGCTGGATGGCGTCCACCACGGGGATCTGCTGCAAGCTATAGTAGCGATAGCCGCTGCTGGGGTCAACGTAGGCGGGACGGAGAATGCCCAAGGAATCATAGTAACGGAGGGATTTAATGTGAACGCCAGTCTGTTTTTACAGAGCGCCGATGGATAACAAATTTTCTTTCTTCATAGCAAAAACTCTCCTAAAACAGGATACTTAATTCTACCAATATTTAAGAAATATGTCAAATAAGGAACTCCTGCGAAATGACGCAGGGAAGAGGTAATCAAATGCACAATGCAAAAATTCGGGCTGTGGCTCGGTATGTTTTTCCGACAATGTTAAGCAACTTTTGCTTTGTCCTGTTCACGATTATTGACGCCATTTTTGTGGGCCGGGGCGTGGGGACGAACGCTCTTGGCGCAATCAATCTGGTCAATCCCTTTGTTTTGATAGTTAGCGCGATGAATCTGTTTATCAGTGTGGGCGGTGTGGCGATTTGCGCCGTCCATATGGGAAAGGGAGATTACGATGGGGCCAATACAGTATTCCGTCATGGAATGTTTCTGCTGTCTTTTGCCGCCGCTGTTCTCAGTCTTGCGGGAATGCTTTTTACGGACAATATTTGTTCCCTTCTGGGCGCCGGAGAAACCTTCCATTCGTATGCGGCGGATTATTTGTTTTGGTATTCGCTCTTTATCATTCCCTCCGCCCTGTCCGCGGGATTACAAAATTATTGCCGGAATGACAACGCCCTTGGGCTGGTAGGCATGGCGGTTATCATTTCTTCGATCTGCAACATTTTGGGAGACTGGCTGTTGGTTTTTCCCTTAGCAATGGGGACGAAAGGCGCTGCAATTGCCACCGGTGTCTCACAGACCCTTGGATTATTGATTATGCTGACCCATTTTGCCCGGAAAAACGGGAAACTCCGGCTTGGTAAAATATCGCTGAATACCGGCCTGCTCCGGGAAATTATATTCCATGGTCTGCCGGAGGGAGTCAGCCAGCTGGCTACTCCGATTATGAAGTTCTGTATGAATCTTGTCCTGATTGAGCGAATCGGTGACCTGGGGGTCAATGCGTTTTCCGTGGTCAGCAACATAGCCATTCTCACAATGGGTATTTTCTCCGGCGCAAGCGAGGGTTTACAGCCCTTATTTGGGCAGAGCTATGGCGCAAAAAACGAAAAGGATTTGAAATTCTACTTTAAGTCCGGGCTAATTATCAGCTTTACAGGCAGCGCTGTGATAACGATATTAACTGTTCTGCTCAGGGAAAATATCTGCGCATTGTTTGGCGCTGACGCCGCAACAACAGAATATGTTTTGCAGATCTATCCGCTGTTCTCCATAGGTTTTATTGTTATGGCGATAAATGTAATGATAACAGCCTACCTGTATTCTACAGAACGGTCGGCTCTGTCAACAAGCATCAGCCTTTTACGGAGCGTAATCCTTAATTCGGCAATTATTCTATTTTTGCCCAAGATCTTTGGTAATGTGGCAATCTGGCTTTCGATGTTTACTTACGAAGCGACCGTATTGATGATTGCAATGATATTGCTGAAACATTCGGAACGGAATGGTATCCAGTTTAAGTAAGGAGGAAACGAATATGATTATCACGATCAGCCGGGAATTTGGCAGCGGCGGCCGGGAACTGGGAAAGCGTTTGTCGGAGGCGCTTCACGTCCCTTGCTATGACAATGAGATTATTGAAATGATTTCTGACGAACAGGGGCTTGACCCGGATTATGTAGCCCGTGTTTCAGAGGACAGTTTGCGGGCGGAGTATCCGCTGACAATCGGGCGGCGCTTTTCCATTCCCTACAAGGTGATGGAGCAGTCCGTCATGGTGGCCGTTACCCAGCAGAAGATCATTGAAAAGCTGGCGCAGCAGGGCGACTGCGTGATTGTCGGGCGCTGCGCGGACACGGTATTGGCCCATTTGCACCCGCTCCGCATTTTTGTCTATGCTGACAGGGCGACCAAGCTCAAGCGGTGTCAGGAGCGGGCCGCGGAGCAGGAGGACTTTGCGCTGGCGGAAATGGAGCGCCGGATGCGGCGGATTGACAAGAATCGGGCAAAAAAGCATGAGCTGACGTCAAGTATCCCCTGGGGCGCGAAAGAAGGGTATGACCTCTGCATGAACACATCCGGCAGAGAAATTAAAACGCTGATTCCTGCTCTGGCGGCTTATTGTCAAGCTGTCAGCAGGGATTGACCAACCACGCACCAAAAACAGGAAGTGGGATAAACCTCGTTGAGGATTTATCCCGCTTCAACGATTTTAGAGCCTGTTTTCTATTTGAGTTGCGCAATCTGCGCACGCCCAGATACGAAGCAGGCTTTTTACAAGTTCTTTTCAAATTCAACCGTCGTTTCGCAGCTCCGGCCTGACACAGAAGCGTTCTTTGCACGATTGCAAAAAGAGTTTCAGCAGCGGTTTCCCCGTTACGCTCTTATAATATCGAAGAGATAAACAGCCAGTGTGGGGAACATCGCCGCGACAGCGACGGCAAGGGTGATGAACGGGACGCCGAAGTTGACCGCATCCAGCATTGCTGCGCACATGCCCTGGCCTGCAAAAATACCATTCACAACGTTGTAGAGGTAGGTTACAAACGGCCCGCCAATTGTCGGAAAGATGTATCGGCACAATTTTGTGAGGATGTCTCACTTGTTGAGACACCCTCACATCGATTTGAGCCTTTTACGCGGTATAGAAATAAATTATAAACACAAAAGGGGAAAATTTGTGAATCATTTACAAAAATCGGCAAGGCACTTTGAACGGTGGAAGGAAATGTTTTATTGCTTTCATGAAAGCGTCCAAGCTATAATACCAGTAGATAGTTTTCATGACAAAAGGAGAAAACATCATGTCGAAGATGACGATCTATGACATATCCAAGCTGGCTGGCGTATCCATCACAACCGTTTCCCGGGTATTGAACGGTGCGGAAAATGTAAACGCAGAAACACGAGAAATGAAGTGCTATACCAAAGTTGTAACGGGAGTGGCAAATGAGATATAATCAAAATCACAAGAGAAGAGGTACACATTATGTCCCAAAACTAC
>QXXE01000163.1 GCA_009911355.1 Clostridiaceae bacterium
CGCAGTACTGCTATAACGCAGGCCTGAAGATCGGTACCTCGATCCTTTCGCAGTCGCTGATCGATTACATGAACTGACGCGGAGGCCCGGTCCCCAAGCGCTCATAATGAGGATATTATAAAATCTGGTGGGATAACATTTTTGAAGGAGTGAAGTATTCTATGACGTATCCCTTGATTGAAATTAAGACCGTCCCGATCGAGATCGAGATGAAGACGACAAACGCCCGTTTGGAGTATAAGCGCGGGGAAGCGGAAATGGAAATCAGCCGCTCTGACGGGGGGATGAACATCAAAAGCAGGCCGATCCGGGTGAAAATGGACACTTTTGAAGCCCGGAATTCGATTTCGCCGACCCCGATGCGCAGCGTTGTGCAGGCGGCGCAGGCGGGACGGCAGGCGGCCTATGAAGCAACGGCGACCTATGCGAGGCATGGCAAGCTGCTGCTCAACGCCCGCGTGGGTGAGGAGCTTGTGACACAGTTTGCAGCCGAGCCGATGCAGGAGGAAATGAACGTGAATGTAGGGCTGGATTTTTTGCCGAAGGGCGGCGTCAACCTGGACTGGGAAGGCGGCGAGATGCAGATCCGCTACGAAATGGATAAGCTGAATTTTGATTGGAAGGTGGACGGCGCGAGCTTCGAGTTTGTGCCCGGCGATATCGAGATCTCGGTCGAGCAGATGCCCGACGTGATCATCAAATATGTCGGCGGCGCGATCTATGTGCCCCCGTCCTCAGACCCGAATTACAAGCCGGTGGATATCCAGGCGTGAGCCTCCCGGAAGGAGCAGAGGAATTGGTACTGAAAACAAAGTATTTCGGAAGCATTGAAATCGAGGAAAGCGACGTCCTGACGTTCCCGAAGGGGCTGTTCGCGTTCGAGGACGAGAAGAAATTTGTGTTACTCCCGTTCGAGGGGAGCGATTCGGCGCTGCTGTGCCTGCAAAGCGTTGCGGATGAGCACCTCGCGTTTGTGGTGATGAACCCGTTCGCGGTGTGCCCGCAGTATGCGCCGGTGCTCCAGGCCGGGGAGCTGGAAAAGCTGGGTGTTGCAGACAGCACCGACTTGTGCTATTATGTAATGTGTGTGGTGCGCGACCCGGTCGCGGACAGTACGCTGAACCTGAAATGCCCGGTCGTGATCAACGACCAGACGCGCCAGGCGATGCAGGTGATCCTGGAGGGCGGCGATTACCATATGCGCCACCGCCTGGAGGAATTCGGGGGTGCGCCATGCTGATCCTGCGGCGCAAGGCGGGCGAGGGCCTGCTGATCGGCAGCGACATCAAGGTGACTGTCGTAGCGGCGGACGAGGGCGGCGCGCGGCTTGCGATCGAAGCGCCGAAGGAGATCCCGGTGCTGCGCGAGGAGCTGCTGAGCGCGATGGACGTCAACCGCGCCGCGGCCGAAGAACAGTCCAAACCGGAAGAATTAGTAAAAGCCCTGTTTTCCGGGAAACAGCAGGAAAACAGCGGAAAGTAGGGGTTTTGAGAAGCCTCGGCAAATGGAAACGCAGGCCCCCCGGTGTTGCCGGAGTGCCTGCGCCCTGTGCCGTTTTCAGGCGGGGTCAGCGGACGAACGCCACGCCGCGCGGCTTTTCATCGCCGCCGGACGCGTGCCGCGGATGGGCCTTGACCTGCTCGCAGGCCGCGAGGAGGCTGGAGACCAGCGCCGTGCCGTACCGGTTTTCATAAACGGACAGCATGGGGACGGCGTCGGCCTTCTGCACGACCACGTATTTGGAGGGCATTTTGCTGAGCGTGAGCGCGACTACGTCGATACGGCAGCGCGGGCAGGGGCATACGCCGGCCATCTGGATGTATTTGCCGGCCTTGTCCTCCACGAGCGCCTGCATGACGTTCAGGTAGGTCACGTCCTGATCGGGCAGCATGTTTTCGTTTGCCATTAAGAACACCTCTTTCCTGTACCTTGTGGGAGCATTCCCGGAACCGGGCGGCGCCCTGCGCTGGAAAAAAATTTCGGGCTGGGCGCTAACCTTTTCAGAAAAAATGTCGATATAAATAGTATAGGGACTTTTTGCGGCTCCGTACAATTATTATTCGATACAACCGCGAAAAAAGTTAGCGGCAAAATGAAAATTTTTTGAGAAAAACCGATACGTATTGATAAAGGAGTGAATTTTATGGCGTCGATCAGCAGCCTGAGCGGGTCCAGCAGCGCCAACAGCATTTATGGATCCCGGAACGTCATCAGCGGCCTTGCAAGCGGGCTGGATACCGAAACCCTGATTGAAAACGCGGTCTCGGGCTTCAAAAGCAAGATTACCGCGCTGCAGCAGCAGCAGACGCTGGTGCAGTGGAAGCAGGACGCATATCGCGGCATCATCGATAAAATGGTGCAGCTGAACCGGAAATATACCTCTTATACGTCCAGCACCAACCTGTTCAGCCCGAGTTTCTTTAACAAGGCGGTCACGACCTCGGTGCTCGGCAAGAGCGCGAATGCGGTTTCCGCGGCCGGGCGCACGACGAGCAATGTGAAGATCAAGAGAATTGACCAGCTCGCGAGCGCGGCAACCTACCGCTCGAGCGCGGCGCTCAGCCCGCTGCTGAAAGGGGTCGCGGGCGTGCTGGAAGGGGATACGCTGACGACCACCGGCGGCGAAATGTCGCTCGATGAAAATGTGACGGTGGGCGCGCTGTCCGGCGGCATGAGCATCAAGTACGGCTCGAGCAGCGTGTATGTCAGCTTTGATGAGAACGACGTCTATAAGGACGCGGGCGAGCTGGTCGAGGGCATCAAGGAGAAGCTGGGCGACTCGCTGGTCAAGACCGGCAACGGCGAGTATGTCAAGGCGAGCGAACGGATCGATGTGAAGCTGGAAAACGGCCGGATTACCTTCTCCGACAAGTCCAGCGGCAACAACAGCGTGTACATCAGCGCTGCCGACGATTCGCTGAAAACGTCGCTCGGCATCCGCGATACCGGCAGCAATACGACCGGCTTTTCGGCGGACGCCAAGCTGACCACGAAGAAGGAGGTCGGCGAGTATCTCGACGGGAAGTCGCTGACCGTGAGCTTCAACGGCTCGGAAAAGACGGTCTCGCTCAAGGGCGTCAAGGACGATATCGCGAAGGCGCTTGAGGCGCTTGGCAAGGACGCCACGAAGGAGCAGAAGCAGGACGCGATCAACAAGGCGGTCGAGAAAAAGATCAACGAGGGGCTGGAAAAGTCCTTCGGGAAAAACGGCGACAAAGGCAACGTTACCGCTGAAATCAAGGACGGGAAGCTGAGCTTCGCGGTCAAGAAGGGCGACACCCTTTCGGTGAAGTCGGACGCGAACCAGGTGCTCGGGCTGGGTGAGGACGGTGTGACCAGCTACCTGAACGTCAACAAAAAGCTGGGCGACTTCATGGAATTCGCCGACAAGCTGGACGATCAGGGCAACGTCATGAAGGACGAGGCCGGGAATGTGCTCAAGCAGCCGAAAACGCTGAATATCAACGGCCAGGAGTTTTCGTTTGACGAGGACACGACGATCGAGGGCCTGATCAACCAGATCAACGGCAACAAGGAAGCGGGCGTGAGCATCAGCTATTCCAAGCTGACCAACCAGTTTTCCATCACCGCGACCGAAACCGGCACCTCCGGGCGCATCGACGTGAAGGGCGACCTCGCGGGGCTGTTCGGCGAGACCAAGGAAATCACGGACGACGACGGGAACAAGACGTTTGAGCTGGTGACCGAAGGCAGCGACAAGTTCAAGGCCGGCACCGACGCGCAGCTGACCGTGGAGATCAACGGCGAGGAAATGAAGCTGACGCGCTCGTCGAACACCATCGACTTTGACGGCATGTTGGTGACGCTGAAAAGCACGCTGAGCCCGGACGACAAGGACTATGAGGAGATCACCTTCGAGAGCAAGGCCGACAGCGACAAGATCATTGAAGCGATCCAGACTTTCGTGGATGACTATAACGCGATGGTCACGGAGGTGCGCAAGCAGTATGCGACCGTGCCCGCCGAGAAATCGACGCGCACCCACACGCGCTACATGCCGCTGACCGACGAGGACCGCGAGGGGATGAGCGAAAGCGCGATCGCAGCCTATGAGGAAAAGGCAAAGCAGGGCATCCTGTTCGGGCAGAGCGAGCTTGCGAACCTGCACAACGCGCTGCGCGACGCGGTCAGCTTCGCGGGCAAGACCAGCGACAGCAAGGATGTGCTGGCGCTTGATAAGATGGGCATATCGACCGAGTATTCGGGGGGCCTGACCACGCTGACGCTGGATGTGGAAAAGCTGCGCGAGACGCTTGACAGCGACCCGGACAGCGTGCGCGACATCTTTACGAAGTCGACCGAGAACGGCGCGAAGTCGGACGGCATCATGCAGAACCTCAAGCGTGTGATCGACACCTACGCAGGGACGTCGACGGGCAGCCAGGGCATCCTGGTGCAGCGCGCGGGCTCGCAGTACGCGCCGACCTCGCTTAACAGCAACGCGCTCCAGACCGAGTACGACAACCTCACTTCGCAGATCGAGAAGTGGCAGGACAAGATGGCAGACCGTGTGGACTACTATACAAGCCAGTTTACCGCGCTCGAGCAGCTGATGAGCCAGATGAACAACCAGAGCTCAATGCTGGCGGGCCTGATGGGCGGCGGCAGTTACTGATAAAGGAGCGGCTATGGAAAATCACGGATACCAGCAATACCGCGAGCAGCAGGGGCAGAATATCCTCGAAATGAGCCAGAATGAGCTGCTTCTGGTGCTTTACGATGAGCTGGTGAAGCAGCTGACCCGCTGCGACCTCGCGCTGACGCACCAGAATTACGCGCTGCTGGACGATTCTGCCGACCGGTCGATCGCGATCCTGCGGTATCTCGACGATACGCTCGATATGCAGTATGCGGTCAGCCATGAGCTGCACCGGCTGTATGACTTTTTCAGCTATGAGCTCAACCGCGTCAAGCTGGGCCGCAACAAGGCCGAGCTTGACAAGGTCAGGCCCATGCTGACCGACCTGCGCGATACCTTCCGCACCGCGAGCAAGAACTGCGCGGAGGGCCGCGGCGGGGACCCGGCAGGGCCGCAGCAGGATGGCGG
>QXXE01000017.1 GCA_009911355.1 Clostridiaceae bacterium
CTCGATGAGTCTTTTTTGGATAAAATTGTCTGTTCTGCTTTCTGTTCATGATTTGTTTACTCATTCAAATACCCTGGACACGGTTCGCCCCGGAAAGCTGCGCATGAGGGGTTGACAATTGCACCTGCCCGCAGTATAATAAATATAGGCGAAAGCTACTGCTATTGTAAGCATACCAACACCAAACGGAAATCCCGGAGAGTGCTAGTCTCCGGGATTTTCTATTTCCAATTATGTAGGGGGTTGACAATCGCTCCCGACCGCAGTATAATATATACGAGCGAAAGCTTACTGTTACCGCAAACATGTGAGCACCAAACGAAAATCCCGGAGAAGGCTGGTCTCCGGGATTTTCTATTTCCAATTATGTAGGGGAGGACTTAAACCCCCAGGCTATGCTGGTATTTAACGATCCAGCCATTTGCTGAGCTGGTTTGCAACCAGGCCAGCCACGATCGCCAGCAGAAAATTTGCTAAAACCGCAAACATTATGAACACCTCCTTCCTGCCGGAGGTACCAGCACCCTTATTATACCACGTCCCGCGCCGCCTGTCCACGCGTTTTCGACACGGTCCGCCCCGTCTGACCACGCCGCTGCAAAACCCTGCACGGCGCTGAAAACGCGTGGACAACAGAGGGCGGCTGTGGTATACTGGATATATGAAATTTTCCATTGCGCGATAAGCGGGGTTTGCAGATATGAAGCTGATATCAATACAAGGGCATTTTGGGTGTATAGCGGGGGAAAAGATCACCTTTGACGGCGGCTTTTGCCGCCGCGTCCTGCCAAACGGGTGGGGGAAGAGCACCCTTTGCGCGTTTATCCGCGTGATGCTTTATGGGCTGAACACCCGCAGCCGCGACACGGCGGCAGCGCTCGCGGACAAAAACCGTTACATCCCGCTGGATGGGCAGGCGATGGGCGGGCGGCTGACCTTGAACTACCAGGGCCGGAACATTGTCATCCTGCGCACGACCGGCCGCGGCGGGCCGATGCAGGAATTTGAGGCGTTTTATGAGGACACCGGCGAGGACTGCGGTTTCCTGAACGCGAAGAACTGCGGGGAAACGCTGCTCGGGGTCAGTGAAGAGGTGTTCCGATCCTCGGCTTTCATTGACGGCGAGGAAATGATGCGCCCGTCCGGCGAGCTGGCGGACATGATCGTTTCCTTGGCGCAGACGGGCGATATGTCGCTGCGGGGCAACGCGGCGCTGCGGCGCTTGGAGCGCTGGCGGCTGGATTTCAATTCAGGGACGGGCAGCGGCGAGATCCCGCGCCTGGAAGCGGAACTGAAGCGGGTGGAAGGGCTGCTGGATGAGGCGGCGCACATAGAAGCCGATATTGCGGCGCTGGAAGCCGACAACGCAAAGATAGACGGCAAGGTAGCCCGCCTGGAAGCCGCTTATGAGGAGGTATACCGCCAGAACGCAGGCGAAAAGGCGGACGAGCAGAACCGTTTGACCATCCTGCGCCGCGAAAGTGAGCGCCGGATCAAGGGGCTGCGCGACGCGCTGCCGCCCGACGAAGTATTCGAGAAGGTAAGCGACGCGCTGTTCAGCTACGAGGGTGCGGTGCGGCTGGAACGGGAAAAGCGGGAGAGCCTGCCGGGCGCGATCGAGGAGACGCGCAAACAGCTTGCGGCGCTCGACCGCAGTGAGCACGAGGCCGAGATCGAGAACAACCGCCGCCAGCGTCCGCGCATCAGCTGGGCGCTGATTGTGATTGGGCTGCTGCTGGCGTGTGCGGCGGCGGGGTCGGCGGTGTTCCAGACCGACTGGGGCGGCGGCTTTTCGAAGTACATCCCGTTTGTGCTGTCGGGGCTTGCGGTGCTTTCGATTTTTTTCGCGTTCCTTGGGAGCGTACCGGGCGCGGAGCCGCAGGACGACTATGACGGGGAGCGGGAAGCGCTGCGCGCGCGGCTGGAAGAGATGGAGCAGGAGCAGCAGATGGCGGCGACGGTGCTGCGCGAGGCATATGAAGCGCTGCTCAAATCGGCAAACGAGATCCGCGCGGTGCAGACGATTGAGGAGGCGGCGGACGTGGTGCGGGACACGCGCAGTGACTTGCAGGCGCTGCGCCGCGAGCAGGACCGGCTGCAGGATATCATGATGCAGATACAGAAGGTCATACCGGGCGACTCGGTGAACGAGGAAAGCCGGGTGCGGCTGGAAGAGAAGCGGGGGGCGTTGCGTGCGGCACAGAAGGAGCAGCAGGTCGGGCTGCAAAACGTGGCGCGGCTTCAGGGGCGGATGCAGTCGCTGGGCAACCGGCAGGCGCTGGTGCGCGAGCGGATACGGCTGCAAAACGAGGTAGAGCGCGCGTATGCGCGCAGCGACGACATCAAGACGGCGCTGAAAATCGTGCGGGAGGAGCAGGCGGCGATGAGTGCGCGGCTTTCGCCGACGATTGCGCGGCTGGCGACTGAATTTTTGGAGGCGATGACGGGCGGCGAGCTGAGCGAGGTGCAGATTGACGACGGGCTGACGCCGCGGGCCGCGGGCGGCGACGGACGGCTGCTGGGTGCTTTGCAGCTTTCCTCGGGGATGCGCGACCAGATGTACCTGTCGTTCCGGTTGGCGGTATGCGAGACGCTTCCGGCGGACGAGCCGATCCCGCTGATACTGGACGACCCGTTTATTACGTTTGACAGCAGCCGGATGGCGCGCGGGGAGAAGCTGCTCCATGAGCTGTCGAAGCACCGGCAGGTGATCCTCCTGACCAACAAGTGATGTCCTCCGCAGACGGCGGCGGGGCTCTGCCCCTGCACCCCGCCGAGGGCTCTGCCCTCTGGACACCCGCGCCTACGCGGCGGGCGGCAGGGCGCTGCCCTGCACCCGCTGGGGCTGTTCGCCCCAGACCCCTGAGATGCTTACGCATCTCTTTTCCGCTGCGGCGGGGCTGGGGTTATGTTTGTCCTTCACGCCCAGTGGCCCAGCCCGCCAGAACGGCGGCGGGCTGGGCCGGCTTGGGAGCCCCTCCGCTTACTGCTCAGACGCACAAAAAGCCGTTGGCATGATGGCGCCAGCGGCTTTTCTGAGCTTTCCAAAGCGTTTTTTTGTTCCCGTCAGCTGCGCCTGTGGAGAGCTGGGTCAGGGGCAAAAATTTTTGTTTTTTTGCAATAAAGCCTTGACTATAAACCTGCTTGATACCTTATCCTGTCTTTATAAGGAAGGTGACCAATTATGACGATTCACGAAATCGAGGAACGCACTGGCATGGCCCGTGCGAACATCCGTTATTATGAGCGGGTCGGCTTGCTTGCCCCGTGCCGCTCCGGTAACAATTATCGCGACTATTCCGAGGACGACCTTGCTGCTTTGCAGAAGATACGCCTTTTGCGCCAGCTGCGCATCCCGGTCAGCGACATTGCGCGATTACAGTCGGGGGAAGCCGAACTGCTGACCCTGCTTGCGGGGCAGGCGGAGCGCCTCCTTTCCGAATCCGGTGAGCTGGCCGAAGCCGCCGCCCTCTGCCGCGAGCTGATCGACGCGCAGGAGGGCTACAGCACGCTTGATGCTGAAGCCTGGCTCCGCCGCATTGAGGCCCCCGCCGTCCCCCGCCGCTGGCAGCCCTTCCGGCGCGACCGCCTTCCCGCCGCCCTGTGCCCGTGGAAGCGTTTTTTCGCGCGCGGCTTTGATTGGTTTCTCTGCTATACGGTTTTTACCATCGTGACGCTACTCTTTCTGCGTCGGCCGTTTGCGGGCAATCTTCTCGCTGCAACGCTCCTTTACGCCCGTTCCTATGGCGGGCATCTCGGCCTTGTCGTGCCTTGGTTCGATTGCGTTGGCAACTGGCTCTGGCCCTTCGCCATTCTGGCCCTTGCCGAGCCGCTTTTGCTTTCTGTTTTCGGCACGACCCCCGGTAAATGGCTGTTTGGCCTGCGCATCACCGCGCCTGATGGTAAAAAACTGACTTACTGGCAGGGGGTTAAACGGATATGGGGGATATTCCTGCGCGGCTATGGCTGCGGCGTCCCGTTTTACTGCTTATGGCGGCTGTGGCGGTCTTATCGGACGTGCGCGGCGGACGACACGCTCCCGTGGGAGCGGGCAAGCGTCTGCGAATCCGAAGCGGGCGGCAGGCGCTGGTATCTGCTGTTCCCGGGCTGTGCGGCGTGCCTGCTGTTGTCGGTTGCGGCTATCTTTATGGCGTACCTTCCTGTCCACACCGGCGAGCTCACCCTTCCGCAGCTGCTTGAAAACTGCAACGTGTATATAGGCCAGCACCGCGCCAACTATGGTTTGGAGCTGCGGGAGGACGGATATTTAATCGATAAAAAAACCGGCGAGCCTTCCACCTGGAACATCTGGGACAATGACCCGCCGCTGCGTTATCGGTTCAAGGTTGGGCGCGGCGGCGTCGTCACTGCCGTCAGCCTTGACTACGAGCACCACGGCGAACACGAAACCACTCCCGGCCTTCCTGGCGTATATGATGAAATCATTTCTTTTGGTTATCATGCTGCCGTTAACCGCGTTTCGATCATGGATGTGCTGCGCAGCCCGTGGATGCTGGACCCGAATCTTTTCGCGCACAATTATTCACGCGCCCCTGACGGTTCCTTTGATAAGAATGATTCTTGGGTCGTAGGGCGTGTCCGCGTGACGAACATCTATGAGGAATCGGGATATTACGCCGAGTATCTGGGGCAGGAAATCCCGTTGGAAGGGGAAAACCAGTACATCCACTGGACGTTTACCCTTGAGCTTGTGGATGGTCGTTGACCGGTGCAGGGGCGCGTACAGCGCCCCTTTTTGCGTTCACCATGCACGCGCTGCCAAAAAAACCTGTCGTTTCAGGTTGAATTTTGGGACATTTGCAGGTATAATGGATACAGATGGAAGCTGCGGCGCAGGTGAGCCTGGACGGATGGGGGCGCCGCCGCAGGAACCTGGAAGAATAATGGTGGTAAAACATGGAACTGACGCAAAAAACGCAGCAGACGCTGTCCGCGCAGCAGCTGCAATCGATGAAAATCCTGCAAATGGGGGCGCAGGAGCTCCGGCAGTATGTAGAAACGCTTATGCTGGAAAACCCGGTATTGGAGCATGACGAAGCCGCGCCTGAGCCTGCGGGCGATCCTCAGCCTTACGACCGGCTGGAATGGGCGGCGGCGAACGACCGGCAGAACGCGCAGTATTACGCGAGCGACGAGGACCGTGACCCGATGGCAAACGTAGGCGGTACGACCGGCGGCGACCGCCTTACTGACGACCTGTTTGCACAGTTTGGCGGGCTGCGCCTGGAGCCTGAAGTTGCCGCGGCAATCCGTTTTCTGGTTGCGCGCCTGGGGGCGGACGGCTGGCTTGAAGAGGATATCGAAGCGCAGGCGGCCGAGGCGGGGATCTCCCCGGCGCTGTTCGCCCGCGCGCTCGACGAATTGCAGGCGGCGGAGCCGGCAGGCGTGGGCGCGCGCAGCCTGGAGGAATGCCTGCGTCTGCAAATCGCGCGGCAGGCGGGCGACCACAGCCTGGCCGAACGCATCGTGGCAGCGCACCTGCCCGACCTGGCTCGTGGGCGGCTGGCGCAGATTGCGAAACAGTGCGGCGCGCCCGAGGAAGAGGTGCGCGCCGCCTGTGCGCTCATCCGGCGTCTCAACCCGCACCCCTGCGCCGGGTTTGCGGGCCGCGAACGCCCGCGCTACGTCATCCCGGATGTGCGGATTCTGGATACGGGGGACGGGTTCGAGGTTGTCCCCAATCAGGATATGCTGCCGCGCCTGCGCTTGAACCCCTATTATTTGCAGCTCATGCGCGACACGGCCGACCGGGAAACGCGCGATTACCTGCTGAAAAAGGCGAACCAGGCGAAATGGGTCGTACATAGCATCGAGCAGCGGCAGGCCACGGTCCTGGGCTGTGTGCGCTGCATCGTGGGGCGGCAGGAAGCCTTTCTGCGCAGCCGGGGGCGTTCACTCAGGGCGCTGTCCATGCAGGAGGTCGCGCAGCAGCTCGGCGTGCATGAGTCGACCGTCAGCCGTGCCGCCCGGGAGAAATACGTACAGGCTCCAAGCGGGGTCTATCCGCTGGGGATCTTTTTCTCCCGTGCGCTGGGCGAGGGCGACACGTCGCTCGATGCGGCGCGAAAGCTGCTGAAATCGCTGATTGATGGCGAGGGCGAGCCGCTTTCTGACCAGAAGCTATGCGAGGAGATGCAGCGCCAGGGCTGCGTGGTTTCTCGGCGCACCGTCACGAAATACCGGCTTGAGCTTGGCATCCCTTCGGCGCAGGCGCGCAAGGCCCGGCGCTGAGAAGCGCATTTCCGGCAGTGCGCCCTCCATAAATGGTATGGCGGGGCAAGGTTACAGTGAGATCAGTTTGCAGCAGCGGGGACAGGAGCCTGCCAGGCTCCAGGTCCCCGCTTTTCTGTTACCTGCTGCCGTCCGTGTTTGGCCGCAAAGCCCAAAGCGGCGGAAATCGTTGCGTATGCGCTGCGATTTTTTGTTGGTAGTGACGAACCGCGTTTTTGTAAAAACTCTAGGTTGCGGCAAAAATGTTTCAAAATTGAAAAGATTGATGTTCATATATGAAATACATTTCCTCTTTTTTTACAGGAAAAACCCGGGAAAATGCGGGGAAAACGGGTTGGCACGCAGCTTGCTATATACTAGGGCAGGCCCCCCAAAAACGACAGGGCCAACGTAAGGAGGAAACACGATGTTGGATTATGAACGCCTGGAAGGCAAGGCCAACGACATCCGCTGCGATATTATAGAAATGGCGTATCACGCGGCGGGCCAGTCCCACCCAGGCCCCGCGCTTTCCTGCGCGGATATCCTCGCGGCGCTCTACTTCGGGCATATGCAGATCCGGCCGGATGAGCCGGATTGGGAAGGGCGCGACCGCTTTGTGATCTCAAAGGGGCATGCCTGCCCGGCGCTTTACGCGGCGCTTGCCGAAGCGGGCTATTTCGGGAAAGAGCATTTTTATACCTTCCGCGGCGTCGGCGGGATGCTGCAAGGGCACCCGTCGCTGCACAAGACGCCCGGTGTGGATATGACCAGCGGCTCGCTCGGCAACGGCATTGCCTGCGCGGGCGGGATGGCCTACGCGCTCAAGCTCAAGGGCAATCCCGCGCAGGTTTATGTGCTGCTTGGCGACGGCGAGTCGCAGGAAGGGCTTGTCTGGGAAGCCGCAATGCTCGCGCCGAAGCTGGGGCTTGACAACCTGACCGTGATCATTGATTACAACCATCTCCAAAGCTGCGGCGATACCGATTCCATCCTCAGCATGGAGCCGTATGCCGACAAATGGAAGGCGTTCGGCTGGCGGGTCTGCGAGATGAACGGGCACGACATGCGCGAGATCATAAACCGCTTGGAGGAAGCGCGGCATTTCCGGGGGCTCCCCACGGTGATCATCGCCCATACGATCAAGGGCAGGGGGGTCAGCTTTATGGAACACAACAACGACTGGCATTCCAAACGCCCCTCGCGGGAACAATACGAGCAGGCGATGGCCGAGCTCGGAGGGAGGATCACGGCATGAGCAAAAAATACCAGATGGACCCCATCACCACCCGCGAAGCCTTTGGCAACGCGATGTTCCGCGTGGCGCAGCGCGACAAAATGGTTGCAGCGGTCTCAGCGGACACGCCGAAGTCGCTGGGCTTCGGCAAAATGATGGAAGCTTATCCCGAGCGCGCGCTCAACTGCGGCATCGCCGAGCAGAACATGATGGCGCTGGCGGCGGGCATGGCGGCGGAAGGGTATCTCACCTTCGCCGCATCCTACGGCACCTTCACCTGCATGCGGGCGCTCGAGCAGTTCCGCACCTTTGTCGCCTATCCGAACCTGAATGTAAAGGTTGCGGGCGGCATGGCGGGGCTCTCCGGCGGCGTGGAGGGCGTGACCCATCAGAGCATTGAAGATATCGGCATCATGCGCACCATCCCGAACTGTGTGGTTGCCGTCCCGGCCGACGCCGCGTCGACCGAGGTCATCACCGAGGCGCTTGCAAAGCACTACGGCCCCGCGTATATCCGGCTGGGGCGCGGCAAGTCGGCGACGGTGTTCGATGAAAACTACCATTTTGAGCTCGGCAAGGCCAACCTGCTCGGCGACGGCGCCGACGTGACCATTATCTGCTGCGGCAGCACCGTCCGCCGCTGCATCGACGCGCGGGAGCAGCTTGCGCGGCGCGGCATCCATGCGCGGCTGCTGGAAATGCCGTGCATCAAGCCGCTGGACGAGGAAGCGGTGCTGAAGGCCGCCCGGGAGACCGGCGCGATTGTCACCGCAGAGGAAAACACCATCATTGGCGGGCTGGGCGGCGCGGTTGCGGAGCTGCTCGGCGAAAAGTGCCCGACGGTGATGAAGCGCTGCGGCGTGCCCGATGTGTTCGCGGAATCGGGCGAGCTCGACGACCTGATGGACGTTTACGGGTTGTCGGTTGCGGATATCATGGAAGCGGCGGCGTCCCTCGCGGAAGGCGGAAGGGGGGCTGCGGCATGCTGACGATCGGCGCAATCCACAGCGGCGCGACCAGCCTTGCGCCGATCCTGGAGCGCGAATGGGCGCCCTACCTGGACGACTATAAGCTGATCAATATCATTGACGACTCGCTGATCCATACGGTCATCCGCGACGGCGAGGTGACCAGCCGCACCGTGCGCCGGGTCGTCGACCTGTGCGAAGCGCTGATCCTCGCGGGGGCGGATGTGGTGGTGGAGACCTGCTCGTCGATCGGCGAAGCAGCCGAGATCGCCAACCGCCAGCTCGACCGCCCGGTGCTGCGCATCGACCAGGGCATGGCCGAAGAAGCGGTCACGGGCTACCGGAAAATCGGGGTGCTGGCGTCGCTGGCGACCACCCTTGCGCCGACCGTTTCCTGCGTGGAGCGCGCGGCGCAGCGGCTGGGGCGGGAGGTCGAGGTCGAAAGCCTGGTTGCGGAGGGCGCGTTCGGGCGCTGGATCGCGGGCGAGGCGGAGGCCCACGACGACCTGCTTGTCGAAGCGGCCAAGTCGCGGCTTGCGGGCTGCGAGGTGATCCTGCTCGCGCAGGTCTCCATGATCCGCGTGCAGGAGCGCATGGCGCGGGAGACCGGCAAGCCGGTGTTCGCAAGCCCTGGCTGGTGCGCGAAACAGATCCGCGGCATGTTTGCCGGGAAGGGGGCGTAACGATGCTGGATTTCACCTTTACCGCGCCGACGCGGTTTGTGTTCGGCAAGGCTTCCGAGCAGCAGGCCGGGACGCTTTGCAGGGCGGCGGGCGCGCGGAAGGTGCTGGTCGTCACGGGCGGCGGTTCGGCGCGCAGGAGCGGGCTGCTGGACCGCGTGACCGGCTCGCTGGACGGCGCGGGGCTGCCTTGGCTGGTGCTTGAGGGCATCCGCGCCAACCCCACCGACGGGCCTGTCTATGAGGGCATCCGCCTGGCCCGCGCGGAGGGGGCCGACTTCCTGCTCGCGGTCGGCGGCGGCAGCGTGATCGACACGGCGAAGGCCATTGCGCTCGGCGCGGTGCGTGACGGCGACTTCTGGGACTGCTACAGCGGCGCGGCGGCGTGTACCGGCGCGCTGCCGGTGGGCGTGGTGCTGACCATCCCCGCGTCGGGCAGCGAGGGCTGCGGCTCGTCGGTGATCACAAAGGGCGGGCTCAAGCGCAGCGCCACGGCCGATGCGTTGACCCCGAAATTTTCCATCCTGAACCCGGAGCTCACCAATACGCTGCCCGCCTACCAGACCGCCTGCGGCTGCGTCGACATGCTCTCCCACTGCTGCGAGCGCTATTTTACCAAAACCCCGGACGCCGACCTGACTGGGCGGCTCGGGGAAGCGATCATGGCATGCATTGTAAAATATGCGCCCATCGCCCTCGCGGAACCGGAGAACTACGAGGCGCGCGCGAACCTGATGTGGTGCGGCACGCTCGCCCATAACAACCTGACCGCGTCCGGGCGGCAGCCCGACTTTGCCTGCCACCGCATGGAGCACGAGCTGAGCGCGCTGTACGATGTGGCGCACGGTGCGGGCCTCGCGGTCGTGACCCCGGCGTGGATGAAATACGTGTATCAGGAGGACCCGCTGCTGTTTGCCCATTGGGGGCATGTGCTGTTCGGCCTGGAAATCGACTGCCGCGACCCGGCGCGTACCGCCAGGCAGGCAATCGCCCGCCTGGAAGGCTTCTGCCGCAGCCTGGGGATGCCCGCGCGATTTGCGGACATCGGCGCACGGGCGGAGGATATCCCGCTGCTGGCGAAGCAGTGCCAGCGCAACAACGGCGCATACTGCGGCTTCTTCCGCCCGCTGGCAGAAGAAGACCTGGTCAAGATTTACGAAATGATGCTCTGACCCCCGCAGGACGGGGCCTGCATTGCCATACGGCGCGGCGAAGGGCCGTGCGTGTGATAGACGGAAGATACTGTGAAAGGAGGCGGGCGCGTTCCCACGGCAAAGGGCTAAGGCCACTTTAGTAAGAGAAGAATTTTGAGAAAATGATATGGAGGACTGAACACCATGAAAAAACGGATCGCATTCTTGCTTGCGGCAGCTATGCTCATTACATCCCTCGCCGGATGCGGCGGCAATAACAGCAGCGCGGACACCCCGGCGGCGGACGGCGGCGCTTCCGCCCCGGCGGCGGACAACAGCACCCCCGAGGCCCCGCAGGACGACGGCAAGACCTACACCTTCTCGATGGGCTCGCCCCAGCCGCTGACCTCCCCGCTTGGGCAGGGCGGCACCAGATTCTGCGAGCTGGTCGCCGAGCGCACCGACGGGAAGGTCACGATCAACTACTTCCCGAGCTCGGCAATCGGCTCCGAGCGCGACTGCCTGACCCAGATTGCGGGCAACGAGCTGGAATTTGAGCTTGCGGGCGTGACCACAATCGACATGTTCGCCCCTGAGTTCGGCTTTTTACAGGCACCGTACCTGCTGACCGGCATGGACCACCTGATGAACATGATGGACGGCGAGATCGGCGACAAGTTCAAGGCCAAGCTGCTGGAAAACAATGTGAATATGCTGGCAGTCGCGCGCGTGGGCGTGCGCCAGCTGACCTCGAACCGCGAGATCAAGAGCATTGACGACCTCGCCGGGCTGAAGCTCCGCCTGCCGGAGATTGCGACCTGGAACAAGGTCTGGTCGCACCTGGGCGCGGCCCCGGTCGCAATCGCGACGGCAGAGCGCTACAACGCGCTGCAGACCGGCGTTGCGGAGGCTTCTGAGGGCACCTGGGACCAGGTCATCGACTATAACCTCTACGAAGTACAGAAGTACGCGATCGAAACCAACCATGTCTGCGAGTTCGGCGCGATCTATGCGAGCGAAAAGCTGCTGCAAACACTGCCGGAGGACCTGCGCAAGACCGTCGAGGAGTGCGCTGTGGAAGCGATGGACTACTCGAGCGAGCTGAGCCAGAAGGCGGTAGAAGAATCGCTTGAAAAGATGGAGGGCTTCGGCCTTGTCCCCTCGAAGATCGACACCACCGAGTTTAACCGCCTTGCGCTGGAAGCGTGCGAGGAATACTTCAACACGACCTGGACGGTCGCAACGAAGGACGAGATCATGAGCTACGCAGATTAACTGCCCCAACCGGAGAAGCGCGGGGGCGCGTCAAAACGCCCCCGCCCTCCCCAGATCATGAGGTGAACTATGAGTGTACTCAAAAAAATCAACAAAGGGTTTGAGCGGGTGCTCTGCGTGACCGACCTGATCGCAGGCATGCTGCTGGTAATGATTGTGGTATTTATCCTGCTGCAAATCATATTCCGCACGTTCAGCCTGAATATCCAGTGGACGGAGGAGGCCTCCCGGTACAGCTTTATCGGGCTGGTGTTCTTCGGTGGGGTCAGCGCGGTACGGCGGTGCGGGCACATCGCGATTACAACGCTGGTGGAGCTGCTGCCGGTCCCGGCGCGCCGCGTGACCGAGATGTTCTCCCAGCTGATCGTGATGCTGATGAGCTGCATCCTCGCGTACAGCTCGCTCGTGCTGTCGCGTTCGGCGAGCGGGATCACATCGTCGGTGATGCAGTGGTTCCACATGAACTACCTGTACATCCCGGTGGGGCTGCTGTGCGTGCTGATGTTCGCGGCGGCGCTGCTGCGGGCGCTGGACCTTGTGACCGACAAGGAGCTTTTGCAGCGCGAAAAGGACGAAAGAGAGGCGGAGGAAGCCGAAAACATCCGCCGTCTGGAAGAAGAATATGACGCGGGGAACCATCCCGGGAAGGAGGCGGGCGCATGAGCGGTATTATCCTGGTCGTAAGCCTTGCGGTGCTGTTCCTCATCGGCGTGCCGGTGGCGTTCAGCATGGGGCTGTCATCTGTGCTGACGATGGCAGTGGATACCGGGGTGCGCTGGGGCACGATCGTGCAGCAGTATATCAACGGCATCTCGTCGTTTACGGTGCTGGCAATCCCGCTGTTCATCCTTGCGGGCAAGGTGATGAACGTAGGCGGCATCACCGACCGGCTGTTCGGCTTTGCGCGGACGCTGGTGGGCTGGCTGCCGGGTGGCCTCGGGCACGTAAACGTTGTTGCGAGCGTCATCTTTTCCGGCATGTCGGGCAGCGCGGTCGCGGACGTGGGCGGGCTTGGCATTATCGAGATCAAGGCGATGGACGACGCAGGCTTTGACCACGACACCTCGTGCTGCATTACGGCGGCGTCGTCCTGTATCGGGCCAATCATCCCGCCGAGCATCACGATGGTCGTGTATGCGGCGGTCTCGGGCACGTCGGCGGGCGCGCTGTTCATGGCGGGCATTGTGCCGGGGCTGTGCATGGCGCTGCTGCTGATGGCGATGATCTTGGGGTTTGCGATTTTCCGCAAATACCCGCGCGACCCGTTCCCGTCGCTGCCAAAGATCGGCAGGGCGCTGGTCGACGGCTTTTTCCCGCTGCTTGCGCCGGTCATTATCCTGCTTGGCATTTACACGGGCGTGTTTACGCCGACCGAGTCAGCGGCGGTCGTGGTTGCCTATTCGCTGTTCCTCGGGGTAGCCGTCTACCGGGCGCTGACGCTCAGGCAGTTCTGGCAGCTGGTAAAGGAAACGGTTGCAGAATCGGCGCATATCGGCATTATCCTCGCAGCGGCGACGCTGTTCGGGACGGTCATCGTCAAAACGATGATCCCGCAGAAGCTGCTGACAATTGTTTCGGCAAGCATCCACTCAAAATTTGTCTTCCTGCTGGTCATCAACGTATTCCTGCTGATTGTGGGGATGTTTATGGAATCGGCGGCGGCGATCACGATCCTGACGCCGATCATGATGCCGATGGTCATGGCCTTTCACATCAACCCGGTGCATTTCGGTATCATTTTGACGCTGAACATGGTACTGGGCGGGCTGACGCCGCCGTTTGGCATTATCAATCTCGTGTGTGCACGGGTCGGGCGAATCCCGTTCGGCCGGCTGTGCAAACGGATGGTGCCGTGGTTTGGGTGCCTGCTACTGTCGCTGCTGCTTGTCACCTTTATCCCGGCGTTGTCGCTCTGGCTGCCGCGGGCAATTGGGCTCATCGCATAACCCCCCAGAGCCCCGCAGAAGCTTATTCTAAAACACTGCTAACATCTTTTCTACTTTCTCTTTATTTCTATTCTCCGAAACCGCCTGGGCAGCGCGATTGCCTTTCGAACTGCCCAAAAAAAGCGCGGCAGGGCTGTGGCCCTGCCGCGTGCCAGGCGGTTAAGCGCATTTTATCAAAACTTGACCATGTTGGGCACAAGATGTAGCTTCACAGCATCCAGCCGCCCAGCCCGCCGCCGTTCTGGCGGGCTGGGCAGGAACGGCTAACAAGCCCCCCGTCCCGCCCGCAGGCGGCGGAAGGGAGTCCAGAGGGACGAGTCCCTCTGGCGCTGTCCGCGTAGGACCGCTGCCCGCGCAGGGCGCCACCCCGGCGAGGGGCGCCGCCACCAAGCGGCGTTCCAATCAGCTTCCGTGCGGCGTGGGGGCGGTGCCGTTCAGCTTGCGCCATAGGGTGGGGCGGCTGATGCCAAGATAACCGCAAAGCGCCGTTTTGCTGCCACCGAAGCGCGCCAGCAGGTTTTCGAGATACGCCCGCTCCACCACACGAAGATCGTTCGTGACCGGCAAGAGCACCGCGTCCCCCGACGCCGTGGGACGCTTCTCGCGCATCAGCGACAGGATCAGCTGCTGGTCGATCTCGTTCTGCTCGCTCAGCAGCACAACCCGCTCCGCCAGGTTTTCCAGCTCCCGGATGTTGCCCGGCCACTCGTAGCCCAGCAGCGGCGTGAATACCGACGCGTCCTCCCAGTACAGCCGCAAATGGTTCTTGCGCATATGGCTGTTCAGGAAATTGATAAACAGCGGGATGACGTCCGCCGTGCGTTCGCGCAGCGGCAGGAGCTCCAATTCAAGCAGCGCCAGCCGGTAGAACAAATCCTCGCGGAAGCTGCCGTCGCGCATCATCTGCCGGAGGTCCCGGTTGGTCGCCGCAAGTACCCGCACATCAATCGGGATCACACGGTCGCCCCCAAGCCGCATGATCTCCCGTTCCTGCAGGACGCGCAGCAGCTTCGCCTGGAGGTTCAGCGGGAGCTCGCCGATCTCGTCCAGGAAGATCGTCCCCCGGTGCGCCAGCTCGAACAGCCCCTTTTTGCCGCTCGTGCTCGCGCCCGTGAAAGCGCCCTTTTCGTAGCCGAACAGCTCGCTCTCAATCAGGTTTTCGCTCAGCGTTGCACAGTTCAGCGCGACAAACGGCCCCGCCTGCCGGGGGCTCTCGTTGTGGATCGAGCTCGCAAGGACTTCCTTGCCCGTCCCGGTTTCCCCACGGATCAGGATGGTGCCCTGCGAACGCGCGTAGCGTTTTGCAACCTCGATCATTTGCAGGGACTGGCTGTCAACCGCAATCATGTCTGTAAAATCATATTTCGCCTTCAGGCCGTTCGATTTGGATTGCGTCCGGATGGAAAACTCGATTTTCTGGATGTAGTCCGCGTCGTTGAGCAGCACGGTGTGCGTCGTCTGCCCGCGCAGCTGGCTGGTAATGGCGTTCATGATGTAGCTCGTGCCGCGGATGCTGACCAGCTTGTTTGCCGATTGGCGCAGCAGCGTTTCCAGCGGCAGGCCGAGCAGCGTTTCCACGTCGCCCTGCGGCTCCGGCGGCAGCTGGAGCATGGCAATCGCGCTCGAATTGCAGGTGACAAGCCTGCCGCCGCTATCAAAGGACAGCACCCCTTCGGAAATCAGGTTGGTCAGCAGACGGGTATGGCGGCTTTGGCTGCGCTCGTTCGCGCCCAGCTGCACAATGTACTGGGCCTGCTCGATGGAGTCGAGGATATACCGGCTTTCCAGCTTGATGACATGCCCGGCAAGCCCCCGCGCTGCCGCAAGGCGCACGGCTTCCACGTCGCCAAGGATGTATTCGACTTTGTAGATCGTCTGCATCCGCTCGAGCACATATTCGATCTCGTTCGTCCCGCCGAAATGCGAAATGTGGAGGCAGAGGTCGCCGAAGCGGTAGCAGTCGATCACGCCGTAGGGCAGGCTGCTGTCGGAGGTGTAGGAGTAAATGGCGATGCCGATGCGGCGGCAGCCCTTGTTTGACAGGAAGTTGATGCTGCGGTAAACGTCGTCGGCGTCGATCTTGACCGGGAAGACGGGGATTGTCAGCTGGTTTTGCAGGAACACTGTCCAGCTGCCGCGGGTGATGATGCCGCGCACGTCGTGATCCTCGACCATCTGGCGGATGCGCTGGAGCAGCTCGGCGGAGGGGTCGCCGAACAGCGTGGCGCAGAGATACTTGTCCAGCTGGCCCGCGATATGCGGGAGCGTCCCGTAAAAGGTTTCGTCGGACGAAACCAGCATCAGGTTTTTACCCATCGTTCCTTACCTCGGCTTTCCCTTACTTGGATACTTCCCAGTATACCATAAAACGTGGGAAACCGGAACCGGCTTTCAAAATTTTCCTGCCCGGGGGCGCTGCCCCCTGGACCCCCGGCCCTGCGCGGGCGGCGGCAGGGCTCTGCCACACTCAATTGAACCGCGCACAGCGCGGGAATAAGGATAGTGGCCTACGGGCTGCACCCGCGATTTTTTTGGAAAAAAATCGAGTAAAAACTTCATTCCGCCTGCGGGCGGGACGGGGGGTGTTGGGGAGGGCTGGTTGTTAAATGGTTCGCTTTTTGCTTTTTGTTTTTGTGTGAGAAAAGGAGGAACTTTATGAAATACACACTCGATCATTTGTATGGGATTGAGGGGCAGGTCATTGTCGTGACCGGCGGCTCGGATGGCATCGGCCGCGGGCTCGCGGGTGCGCTCGCCGACCTCGGCGCGTGCGTCGGCATCCTGAGCCTTGTCCCCGAAGCCTGCGATAAGGCCGCGCAGGAAATTTGTGACCGGGGCGGGCGGGCTGTTTCCGCGCCTGCCAATGTTGCGAATGAGCAGGAGGTCGCCGCTGCTTTCCGCAAGGTTTATGAGCATTTCGGGCGCATTGACGGGCTGGTCAACGTTGCGGGCATTAACCACATCGGCCAGCTGGCCCAGCAGGATATGGATGACTGGAAGCAGGTGCTTGACGTCAATCTGCTTGGCACCGTCCTGTGTACCCGGGAGGCGGGCAGATATATGCTCGAAGCCGGGCATGGGCGGGTGGTCAACATCTCCTCGTGGGCGAGCGTCTGCGGCAAGCCGGGCTACAGCGCCTATACTGCCAGCAAGGGCGCGGTGAACGCTTTCACCCAGTGCATGGCGATCGAATGGTCGCGCCGTGATATTAACGTCAATGCGATTGCGCCGGTCATGGTCATCACCGACATCAACCGCAAGCAGATCGCCGACAACCCCGGCTATCTGGAACGCGTCATCGCGGGCATCCCGCAGGGGCGTACCTGCCAGGTGGAATACCTCGTTGGGCCGGTGGTTTATCTGCTGTCCGCGTCCTCGACCTTTATGACGGGGCAGACCTTGTTTGTTGACGGCGGCTGCACGGCGGGCGACGTACATCTCATCAAGCCGGAATAAGGGGGCGTTTTGATGAAAGCATTGGTTTTTACTGGGCTGCACGAAATGGCGGTTGAGGAGCGCCCAAAGCCCCGCCTGGCCCAGCCGGGGCAGGCGCTGGTACGGGTGCGGGCAGTCGGCATCTGCGGCTCCGACCTGCATATTTATAACGGTAAGCACTCCTTTGCGCAGTACCCCATCGTCCCCGGCCACGAGGTTGCGGGCGAGGTGGTCGAGGTTGGCGCGGAGGTGAAAAGCCTTGTCCCCGGCGACCGCGTTGTGCTTGAGCCCATCCACTCTTGCGGGGGATGCTACGCCTGCAAAAAGGGGCAGCCTAACGTCTGTGAGCATCTGCGCGTGACCGGCGCGCACCATGACGGCGGCTGTCAGGAATATTATGTCGAGGATGCGGCAAACTGGCACAAAATCCCGGATACGCTTTCCTGGGAGGAGGCGGTGATGGTTGAGCCGTACACGATCGGCGCGCAGGTGGTTTCCCGCGGGAAAATCGGGCCGCTTGACACGGTGCTGATCCACGGCGCGGGGCCTGCGGGGCTGATTGCGCTCGATATGGCGAAGGAGGCCGGGGCGGCCGTTGCGGTGTCCGAGATTGTCGAAGGGCGGCTGGCGCTCGCGCGGGAGTTCGGCGCGGACCTTGTAATCGACGCGAAAACCCAGGAGCCGGTAGAGGAAATCCTGCGGTTCACGGGCGGCAGGGCGCCGACGGTGGTGATCGATGCGGCGGGCGTGCCTGGTTCCTTCGGGAAAGCGGTTGAGATCCTCGCCCCGGCGGGTACGGTCGTGACCATGACCTTTTCGCCCGTCCCGGCACCGGCGCGCGTCGATTTGATTACGCTGAAGGAACTGAACATTGTCGGCTCGCGGCTGCAAACCGGCATGTTCGAGCCGGTCATCGCCGGGATGGGGCGGCGGCTTGAGCGCATCCGCCGCATGATTACCCACACCTTCCCGCTGGCGCAGGCAGAGGAGGCGGTACGGCTTGCCGATTCCCGCCGTGCCGACGTGGGCAAGGTCGTTATTACACTCTGAGAGAGGGGAAGCTTCTTATGAATGACAAAAAGCAGTTTGACCTGCTGGCCGTGCGGATCCGGATGAATATTATCCGGCAGATGGTCGCGTTCGGCAGCGGGCATATTGGCGGCGCGATGAGTATTGCGGACGTGCTGGGCGTGCTGTACGGTGGCGTGATGGACGTAGATCCAAAGCAGCCGCGCAGGGAGGGCCGCGACTGGTTTGTGCTCAGCAAGGGCCATGCGGGGCCTGCGGTCTATGCGGCGCTGGCGGCGCGCGGGTTCTTCCCGGAGGACGTGCTTGACACGCTCAACCGCCCGGGCACGACGCTCCCGAGCCATTGCGACCGCTTCCGCACGCCGGGCGTGGATATCTCGACCGGCTCGCTGGGGCAGGGCATCAGCACGGCGATCGGCGCGGCGCTGGGCAACCGGCTCAGGAATAACGGGAGTACGGTGTATTTAATCGTCGGCGACGGCGAATGTGATGAGGGGCAGATTTGGGAGGGGGTCCTGTTTGCTGCGCATCATAAGGTTGATAACCTGATCATGTTTGTTGACTATAACAAAAAGCAGCTGGACGGCGAAACCGACGCGGTCTGCAAGCTGGGCGACCTGCGCCGCAAGCTGGAGGATTTTGACTGGCACGCGCAGGAGGTCGACGGGCATGACACTGCTGCGATTTACGGGGCCATCCAGAAGGCGAAGGCAGAACGCGGTCGGCCCTCGGCGATTGTGCTGCACACGGTCAAGGGCAAGGGCTGCATGAAGGCGGAGGACGCCGCTGCAAACCATCATATGACATTTACGCCGGAGGAGGGCGAAGCTGAACTGGCCGTCCTGCGGCGGCAGCTGGAAGCGTTGGAGGTGGAAGTATGATTACGGTCACACAGGCGCACGAAACCGAGAAAAAGGTGATGCGCGAGGTCTATTGCGAGACGCTCCAGCGCATGGCGGAGGAAGACGGCCGGGTGGTGGTTGTGGAAGCCGACCTTGCTGCGCCCATCGGTACGGTGCCGTTTTCCAGGCAGTTCCCGGAGCGCTTTTTTGACTGCGGCGTGCAGGAAAGCAACATGGTAGGCGTTGGCGCGGGGCTGTCCGCGGCAGGGATGGTGCCGTTTGCACACACGTTTGCGGCGTTCGCGGCGCGGCGCTGTATGGATCAGGTGTTTGTTTCGGCGAGTTACGCGCGGCTGAACTTGAAGCTGGTAGGTTCCGACCCGGGCGTCACGGCGCTGTACAACGGCGGCACGCACATGGGGCTTGAGGACATGGGCGCGTTTCTGGGGATACCGGACATCACGCTGGTCGAGCCGGTGGACACGGCGATGCTGGAAGATGTACTCCGCACGGCGAAGGACACCTACGGGGTATTCTACATCCGGATGAACCGCAAAAACGCGGTAAAAATTTACGAACAGGGATCGCATTTCGAGATTGGCAAGGGGGTAACGCTGCGCGAGGGCAGGGACGTGACGCTGATCAGCAGCGGCATCCTGGTTGCGGAGAGCCTGAAAGCGGCGGACATCCTGTCGGCGCAGGGGGTCAGTGCGCGGGTTGTAAACCTGTTCACTTGGAAACCGCTTGACGAGGAGCTGATCGAGCGCTGTGCCCGCGAGACGGGGGCAATTGTGACGGCGGAGAACCACCAGTTGGCAAACGGGCTGGGCAAAAGCGTGGCGGGCGTTGTCTGTGCGGCGCACCCGGTGCCGATGGGATTCATCGGGGTGCATGACCACTTCGGCGAAGTCGGCGACTTGCCCTATTTGCTGGAGCGTTTCGCACTCCGCGCGGAGGATATCGCTGCTGCTGCGCTTGAGACGATCGCCCGCAAGCCCTGACCCCGCGCCTGCGCGGCGGGCGGCGGGGCGCTGCCCCTGCACCCCGGCCCTGCGCGGGCAGCGCCAGAGGGGCTAGCCCCTCTGGACTCCCTTTCTCGCCTGCGGGCGGGACGGGAGTTGGGGTGGTTGCCTGTTCTTTGTGCCCGGTGGCCCAGCCCGCCAGAACGGCGGCGGGCTGGGCTGGGGGAGATGTAAAGAATGGGTGGTTCTTGATTGACTGATTGAAACGCACAAAAAGCCGCTGGCATGATAGCGCCAGCGGCTTTTCTTAGCTCCCGATAGGTTTCTGATGTAGCAGCAGGATATTTTCTGTGCAAAAAGAGCCTTCCTTCGGAGGGCTCTTTTTGTAACAGCGGTGCTGTTGTATGGAAGAAAAATGCTGTTTTTTAGCGCTTGGTAATGCTCAGCGCGTCATGGCGGAGCGCTACGTCATAGCCCAGCAGCTGGAATGCTTCCGCGCTCATCCAGGTAGACGGGGTTTCAAAGTACGGTGCGGTAAAGGGTGCTGCGCCATAGGACAGCGGTGCGGTTGCGCCCTCTTTGCCGGATGCGCTCGCTGCGTAGCTGTACGCGTCCTGGCCGAGCGTCATGGAGAGCTCGCCGCTTTCGCTGGAAAGGGTGATATAGGCATTGTTGCCGTCCTTGCGGTAGCCGACTTTCAGCCCAAGCGCTTCCGCTGCCGGGCGCACGGGCACGACCGGTACGCCGTCAACCATTTTTGCGCCGATTACCATATCGCCGTCAAGCGTGAAGGTCAGCTCGCGTTCTTCAGCATTCATCGCCGGGAGCAGGATGCGGGTTGCGTTCGCCTGTGCCGGGAAGCTTTCCATGACGATATCGTACCATGCAAGGAAGGGCTGGCCGATGCGCAGGTTTTCAGCGCGGACGAGCATCTTGGTCATATAGGGCTGGAATTCGGTCTCTTCGGTCGTGCGCACCCAGATCGAGCCGTTGTCGCACAGCATGGACGCCTTGCCGTCTGTGATGGTCATCTGTTCCGGCATGTGCAGCTTGGCAATTGCGCCGTCGCCGAGGTTGGTCAGGATCGCCAGCGCCGGGGACTGTGCCGGGATGCTCATCGTCATCATCATATCATGGTAAGCATAAATGGTATCGCCGGCCTTGATATCTTCAATCGATACCGGGATTGCCTTCTGGTTGTCCAGCAGGATGGTTTTGTCCGAAACGTTCAGCACGATCGTTTCGCCGTCCTCCGGCTTGACCTCGATGGACACCCCGCTGTCGCTCTTCAAAACTTCGGTGACAGTCGCCTTGATCCCGATGCTGTAGGGGATCGCTTCCTCCGGCATAGCCGTAGGCGCGTCCAGCGGGATCGATGGGTCAACCGCCGGTGCAGTGATTACCGGTGCTGCCGGGGCGCTGTCGGTATCGCTTGCGGGTGCCGCAAAAGCTGCGGTGCATAACAGGGCTGCACATACCGTGCCGGTTACAATAAGCTTCTTATTCATGGGAAATCCTCCTTAAAATTACGTGGTTTGTTTGCGTTCTGTCTGGTTAGACGGCGGCTTTCAAGAAAGGTTCCCCAGGAATGAAGAAATTTTTTAAAAAATTTTGCCCGCCTGTCAGATGGCGTTGATATCGACCATTTCGCAGCTTTCAATCTGAATATCGCCCTCAAGGCAGCGCAGCAGCGCTTCCGCGGTATCCATCGACGTAAGGCACGGGATTGACCGCTCGACCGCCGTGCGCCGGATGTGTACCGCGCCGAGCTCCGGATGACGGCCCTTGACCGAGGATGCGATGACATAGTCGATCCGGCCGCTTTCGATCAGGTCGATGATATTCGGCGACGGCTCGTCCACGTTCCGGATGGCGTTGGTCGCAACCATATGCCGGTTCAGCAGGTTCGCCGTCCCGCTGGTCGCGTACAGCTCAAAGCCCAGCCGCTCGAACCGTTCCCCGAGCTCCACGGCCTCCGGCTTGTCCGCGTCCCGCACCGAAATGAGCACCGCGCCCTTGCGTTTCATCTGGAAGCCTGCGCCCATCAGCCCTTTCAGCAGCGCCTGCCGGAACGATTTCGACACGCCGAGCACCTCGCCCGTCGATTTCATTTCCGGCCCCAGCTGGGTGTCCAGGTCGCGCAGCTTCTGGAAGGAGAACACCGGCACCTTGACCGCGTAATATTCCCGCTCCGGCAGCAGCCCCGTCCCGTAGTCCATGTCGCGCAGCTTTTCGCCGAACATGCATCGCGTTGCGAGGTCGACCATCGGCAGGCCGGTGATCTTCGAGAGATAGGGGACGGTGCGGGAGGCGCGCGGGTTGACCTCGATGACATAAATCTGGTCGTCGTACAGTACAAATTGGATATTGACCAGCCCCAGAACGGCGAGGTTCCGCGCCAGCGCCCGTGTATACCGGATGATGGTGTCCTTGTGCCGTGCGCTGATCGTCAGCGACGGGTATACCGAGATCGAGTCGCCCGAATGCACCCCAGCGCGCTCCATATGCTCCATAATGCCGGGGATCAGGATGTCCTCGCCGTCGCAGATCGCGTCGACCTCGATCTCCCGCCCCATGAGGTATTTGTCAACGAGTACCGGGTTCTCGACCTTGTTCCGGGTGATGACCCGCATAAATTCGCGCACGTCGTTCTCATTGTAGGCAATTTCCATGCCTTGGCCGCCGAGCACGTAGCTCGGGCGCACCAGCACCGGATAGCCCAGCCGCGACGCCGCTGCGACGGCTTCTTCCTCGGTGAATACGGTGTCGCCCTTGGGGCGCGGGATGCCGCACCGTTCCAGGATTTCGTCGAATTTTTCGCGGTCCTCCGCCGCATCGATCGACCAGGCGGGCGTGCCCAGGATCGGGACGCCGAGCGCTTCCAGGTGCGACGCGAGGTTAATTGCCGTCTGCCCGCCGAACTGCACGATTGCCGAATCCGGGCGCTCGGCCGCAGCGACGCCCGCCACGTCCTCCGGGGTCAGCGGCTCGAAATAGAGCCGGTCGGAGGTGTCGAAATCGGTGGAGACGGTTTCCGGGTTGTTGTTCATGATAATCGCTTCGCAGCCCAGCTGCTGGAGCGCCCACACCGAGTGGACCGAGCAATAGTCAAATTCGATGCCCTGCCCAATCCGGATGGGCCCCGACCCGAGCACCAGCACCTTGCGTTTGCCGCTGCCCGGCTTCACCTCGGTTTCGTCGCCGTAGGCCGAGTAGTAATAGGGCGTTTCCGCGTCAAACTCGGCGGCGCAGGTATCGACCGTGCGATAGACAGGCAGCCGGTGCAGCGCCCCGGGGACGGGGTTCCCGGACAGCTCCGCGATGGTGCGGTCAAGGAAGCCCATCTTTTTCGCGCGGAGATACAGCTCCTGGTCGAGCGGCCCCGCGGCCAGCGCCTTTTCCATGTCAACAAGCTTGTGGAAGCCATGCAGGAACCAGGTGTCAATCCATGTTGCCTCGAAGACCTCTTCGACCGTCATCAGCCCGCGCCGGAACGCCTCGCAGATCACGAAAATCCGCTCGTCGTTCACCTGCCGCACGCCTGCGCGGATTTCCTCGTCGCTCCATCCCTGCAAGCGGGGCAGGACCATAGATGTGACCTTCATCTCGATCGAGCGCACCGCCTTCATCATCGCGCCCTCGAAGCTGTCCGCAATCGCCATGACCTCGCCGGTTGCTTTCATCTGGGTGCCAAGCGAGTGGTCGGCGTAGACGAATTTATCAAACGGCCAGCGCGGGAACTTGACGACGCAGTAGTCCAGCGCCGGCTCAAAGCAGGCGACGGTTTTCCCTGTGACGGCGTTTTTGATTTCGTCCAGGCCGTAGCCGACCGCGATTTTTGCGGCGACCTTTGCAATCGGGTATCCGGTTGCCTTGCTCGCGAGCGCCGACGAGCGCGACACGCGCGGGTTGACTTCGATGACCGCGTATTCAAAGGAGCTCGGGTGCAGCGCGAACTGCACGTTGCAGCCCCCCTCGATGCCAAGCTCGGTGATAATCCGCAGCGCCGAGGTGCGCAGCATCTGGTATTCCTTGTCGCAGAGGGTTTGGCTGGGCGCGACGACGACCGAGTCGCCGGTGTGTACGCCGACCGGGTCGATGTTTTCCATATTGCAGATGGTAATGACATTCCCCTTGCTGTCGCGCATGACCTCATATTCGATTTCCTTCCAGCCCGCGATGCATTTTTCGACAAGGATTTCATCTACACGCGAATGGAGGATGCCGGACGCCGAGATTTCGCGCAGCTCCTCCCAGGTGGAGGCGATGCCGCCGCCTGTGCCGCCGAGGGTATATGCCGGGCGGATGATGACCGGCAGGCCGATTTCCTGCGCAAAGCGTTCCGCGTCCTCCACCGAGTGTACGACCTTTGACGCGATGATCGGCTCGCCGAGCGCTTCCATCGTATCCTTAAACAGCTGGCGGTCTTCGGCCTTTGCGATGGTTTCGGGGTTCGCGCCGAGCAGCCGCACGCCGAAGCTGTCCAGAAAGCCGTCCTCGCAGAGCTCCATGGCGAGGTTCAGGCCGGTCTGCCCGCCGAGCGTTGGGAGCAGCGCGTCCGGGCGCTCCTTCCGGATAATCTGCTTGACCGCGCCCGCGGTCATGGGCTCGATATAGATCTTATCCGCCATGGCCTTGTCGGTCATGATGGTCGCGGGGTTCGAGTTGACCAGCACGACTTCCAGCCCCTCTTCCCGCAGCGCGCGGCAGGCTTGCGTGCCCGCATAGTCGAATTCTGCAGCCTGCCCGATCACGATGGGCCCCGAGCCGAGCACCATGACCTTATGGATATCTGTCCTTAACGGCATTGGGACGCGCCCCCTTTCGCCTGCTTCATGTTGAGGATGAAGCGGTCAAATAAATATTCGGTATCCATCGGCCCAGGGCAGACCTCCGGGTGGTACTGGACGGTAAACACCGGGCGGTTATGGTATTCCAGCCCTTCGGCTGTGCCGTCGTTGAGGTTGACATAGCGCACCCGCGCAAGCCCCTCCGGCACGCTGTCCGCCACGACCGCGTAGCCGTGGTTCTGGCTGGTGATATAGGTGCGCCCGGTATCGAGGTCCTTGACCGGGTGGTTCACGCCCCGGTGCCCGTAGCGCAGCTTTCCGGTCTTTGCGCCGATTGCGAGCGACAGCAGCTGGTGGCCGAGGCAGATGCCGAAAATGGGGATGCCGCTTGCCATCAGGCGGCGCAGGCCGTCGATGATTTCGGTGTTTTCGGAGGGGTCCCCGGGGCCGTTGGAGAGCATCACGCCGTCATAGCCGCCCGCGAGCACCTCCTCTGGCGGGGTATAGGCAGGGATCACCGTGACCTCGCAGCCGCGGCGGCACAGCTCGCGTTCGATATTGTATTTGACGCCGTAGTCATAGAGCGCGACGCGGTAGGCTGTTTCCCCGGTGTCGGAGGGGTAGACGATGGGGGCGGCGCAGGTGACGGCGCGCACCGCGTCCCGGACGGCGTAGGACTTCATCCCGGCAATTTTCGCGGCGTCTGGCTCGTAGCCCTCCGAGTAGATGAGCCCGTTCATCACGCCCGCGCTGCGCAGCCTGCGGGTCAGGGCGCGGGTGTCGATGCCTGCCAGGCCGACAACGCCCTGCCGTTTGAGATACTCGTCCAGCGTCAGCTTGCAGCGCCAGTTGGACGGGGCCTGGCACATTTCGCGCATAATGAAGCCGGAGACCCAGCTTTTGCGCGACTCATAGTCCTCGAAATTGATGCCGTAGTTGCCGATGAGGGGATAGGTCATGCACACGGCCTGCCCGTAGTAGGACGGGTCGGTGAGCACCTCCTGGTAGCCTGCCATGCCGGTGTTGAAGACGATCTCGGCGGCGGCGCAGCCCTCTGCGCCGGCCGACTGCCCGGTGTAGAGCGTGCCGTCGGCGAGCAGTAGATATGCTTTTTTCATTCTGGGGATCACTCCTTATTTTGGCGCTTCGCGCCGCCCGGGGGACGCTGCCTCCGGGGCTTGGGATGGGATGTTTTGCGCTGGTGTGCGATGGGGGGGCTTCGCAAGAGGGAAAAGCCGGTGTATATCGGGACTCAAAGAAGCCCGCCGCTTCACCCAGCCTTCCTTTTGGATGGGTGAAGCCTGTACATATGAACAGCCACGGCGCACCAATCCCCGCCGCAGCGGGGAAAGGGATTCCAAAGGGGCTAGCCCCTTTGGCGCCCGCCGCGTAGGCGCGGGGTGCAGGGGCAGCGCCCCTGCTGCGCAGGACGTTACCTGATTGCGGAGACGATATCGTCACGCATCCGCAGCGCTTCGGCGCGGGCGGCTTCGCGGAAGTCCTCGCCGTTTTTGCCGGTCTTTTTCCATGCGCACATGATGCCGCGAGAGGAATTGACGATCGCGCCGAGGCCGTCGGGGTTAAAGCTGTTTGCGATATCCTTTGCCGTCGCGCCCTGCGCGCCGTAGCCCGGCACGAGGAAATAGGATTTCGGCAGCAGCTGGCGGATCGCTTTTTGTTCGTCGGGGTAGGTTGCGCCGACGACTGCGCCGACCTGGTTGTAGCCGCAGGGGGTATCCAGCCCTTCGCCCCACTGGGCGACCTTTTCCGCCATGCGTGCGTAGAGGGGCGCGCCCTCCATGTCGCGGTTCTGGAACTCGCCGGAAGAGGGGTTGGAGGTCTTGACGAGGACAAAGATGGACTTATCGCGGCCGCGGCACTCCTTGAGGAAGGGCTCGACGCCGTCGGTGCCGAGATAGCCGTTGACCGTTGCACAGTCGCAGCCGTAGGGGGCGATTTCGGTGTCGCCGACGCGGGTGCGCCCGAGGTAGGCTTCGGCATACGCGCTTGCTGTTGCGCCGATGTCGTTGCGTTTGATGTCGGCGATGACATACATGCCCTTTGCGTGGGCGTAATCGATGGTTTGCTTGAGCGCCATTGCGCCGTAGGAGCCGAGCAGCTCATAATAGGCGGCCTGCGGCTTGACGGCGGGGACGATATCGCACAGCGCGTCAATCAGGCCGCAGTTGAAGGCGACCATCGATTCCGCGACTGCGCGGAGGGTTTCGCCGTGCAGCAGGAAGTTGCGGCGCAGGATGCTTTCGGGGATGTACTCGGCGCGCGCGTCCAGGCCGGCGACGGTGGGGTTGCCTTTTTCTTTAATTTTCGCGACTAAAGTGTTGATGGACATAAGTTTCTCCTTTCAGAATGTGGCGTCCGGTTTGGTGGGGCTGTTCTTACAATTGCAGTGCCTGCTTTGCAGGGGTGCGTGGGAAAGCCGGTCAGGGCTTTCCGGCGCGGGTGAGGATGACGGCGTCTTCGCCGTCGACCTCGCGCAGATGGACGTTGACCCGTTCCGAGCGGGCGGTGGGGACGTTTTTCCCGACGTAGTCGGCGCGGATGGGCAGCTCGCGGTGCCCGCGGTCGACCAGTGCCGCCAGCTGGATGCGTTCGGCGCGGCCCATGCGGCGCACGGCTTCGATTGCGGCGATTGCGGTGCGGCCTGTGTACAGCACGTCGTCCACGAGGACGACTGTGCAGCTTGCCAGCCCTGGCGGGCTGGGGGGGAGGCGGGACGGCTGTGCGCGTGCTTCGGGCGGCAGGTCGTCGCGCAGGGGGCGCACGTCTAGGGCGATGACGGGCGGGCGTGCGCCCTCGGCTTCTGCGATGCGTGTGGAAAGGCGTTCGGCGAGGTGTTCGCCGCGTGTCCGGATACCTGCCAGCAGGAGGCCCTTTACGCCGTGGTTTTTTTCGAGGATTTCAAAGCTGATCCGTGTCAGGGCGCGGGAAATCGCACCTTCGTCCAGAATGATTGTTTGATCCTGCAAAATCCCCCTCCTTTCGCAAATAAAAAACAGCTACCCGGCCTTTTTTTCAGGCGGGAAGCTGCACAAAATAGACCTGTCCCGAAAAACAGGCTGCCTCCATTGGTACCCAGCGCGCCGCCTTCGCGGACTCTCTGGTCCGCATTTAAAGGTTCGCAGTTTTTACTGATTCTATTATATCGTGCGGGGGGCGGTTTGTATACCCTTATTTTCACCCAACAAAGCGCCGGATCACGCGCCATTTTGCATCTTTTTTACAAAACCGCCGTTTGCCAGGGGACGCTGTCCCCTGGACCCCTGCCAGAGGGCTCTGCCCTCTGGACTCCCGCGATTTTTTTGTAAAAAAATCGAGTAAAAACTTCATTACGCCTGCGGGCGGGACGAAAGAAAGGCGGAATTGTTCAAAACTGGTCAGTATCTTACAAAAAGCACCGCTTATATTCTGCTGTGCGTTGGGTAATACTCTGTTTATAAGCAAGCAAACAATCGGTATGGAACAGAAAGGTGGCGTATTTTTATGCGGACAGGCGCTTTGATGACTGGGCTGACGGCAGGGCTCGCGGCCGGTGCGGTCGCATCGATGATGGCGGCAGGCGCGATGATGAACCCCTCGGTTCGCCGTCAGGTGAACCGTACCGCCCGGAAAGCGGAAAACCAGATGCATCAGCTCGCCGGGAAGGCGGAGCATCAGATGCATGATGTGATGAACAGGTTCCACTAAGCGCAGGACGGGGAAGGCTTTTGGCCTTTCCCGTCCTGTTTTGTGCGGTTTTTTACTGAATTTGTACGTCACAAAGAAAAAATATTTGATTTCTGAAATGGCGCGTGACAATGGGGTTCCAATGTGTTACAATATTTATAAAATATTGTTACTTTCAAGCAGTAGGACGATGCCCGTCGTCCCGCCCGCAGGCGATAAATGGGATTCCAAAGGGACTAGTCCCTTTGGTGCCCGCCGCATAGGCGCGGGGTGCAGGGGCAGAGCCCCGCTGCCCGCCGCACAGGCGCGGGGCGCAGGGGCAGAGCCCCGCTGCCCGCCGCATAGGCGCAGAAGGGAGATTGCTATGCAAATTCAAGGTTATCAGCGTACACAAGCCGGCGCGTGGCCCGCGCCTCTGCGGAAAGGGGAAGCGTCCAGCAGCTTTTCCGGGCTGCTCAAGAATGCCACGCAGAAGCCCGACTATGAAGAGCCCCAAGACCTCGGAAATGGGCGCGTGCGTATCGATCTGTGGCAGTATTACCGCTGGCGCGAGACCCGCGAGCCAATCGAAGTGCCCAGCCATGACGGCTGGACAGAGGAAAATATCGCCTTCCTGAAAGACCGCTACCCCGGCACCCTCTCGCCCTATGAGCGACTGGAAGCGGTTGATACCATGCTGGAAATGGGCTGCATCACGATTGCAGAGTACCGCAGGGTGACCGGCACCGAGCAGTCGCTCGAAACAATTGTGGTCCCCGCCGGGGAAACCACCTGCATCTCGCGCCCCCTTGAGGACAGTATTCCTGGGTTTGTCTATCCCTTCGGGACAGCTGCCGCCTCCGATCTGCTGGCCGGGCTGTTCCGTCCCGCGCCAATCGGCAAAGCGGACACGCTGGATAAGCTGTTTGAAATTTTAGACGCGGTCAGCAGCGTGCAGAGGCACTGACCGGATCACAGTATAAAAAGCTGCCAAACGGCGTTTCACCGTTTGGCAGCTTCCTTTATTTGAGGCTGCGGTAATTCTGTTTGGACGCCGCTTCGGGCGCCTGCTGCTGCTCCCTTATTTGAGATGCTTTTTGAGCTTGTAGGCCACAGCCTGGATATCAATCGGCTTTGCTAAATGGTCGTCCATTCCGCATTCCAGGCACCGTTGGATATCCTCTGAAAACGCGTCGGCAGTCATGGCAATAATGGGAATCCCCGCGTCCGCGCGTTCCAGCCGCCGGATGGCCGCTGTCGCTTCGTAACCGTCCATAACAGGCATCCGGACATCCATGATGATCGCGTCATAATGCCCAACCGGGGATTCCTCGAATTTTTTGACGCAGATTTCCCCGTTTTCAGCCCAATCCAAATCCAGCTCTAGGTCAGCAAGCAGCTCGCTTGCCACCTCCCAATTGAGCTCGTTGTCCTCCGCCAGCAAGATATGCTTCCCGCGCAGCACCAGGTCAACCGCGTTTTCTGCGCTGTCTGTCTTTTCGTCGGCAGTTCCGGCAAATGCTTGCAGCGCGTCAAGCAGCGTGGATTTGAACAGCGGTTTGGATAGAAAACCGGAAATCCCAGCGTCCCTTGCCTCCGCCTCGATCCCGCTCCAATCGCAGGCCGCGAGCAGCAGGGCCGGGCCGCTGTCCCCGCTGTTTAAGCGGATTGCGCGGACGGCTTCCATCCCATCCATCCCCGGAAGCTCGGAGTCCAGGATAGCCAGCTGGTAACCGTCGTCCCTGCGGTGTTCGGAAATCCGTTCGATTGCCTGTTCCGCGCTCAGGCACCAGTCTGCGTGTACCCCCAAGTCCGCGAGCGTATGGGCCGTGCTGGCGCATAGCCGCTCATCTCCGTCGACCAGCAGGATGTCCCAGTGAGGGAACGCGATACCCTGCTCCCGCCCCGCTGCTTTTTCAAGGTCGAGGGCAACATGGAATTCACTGCCCTGGCCCTGCTCGCTGCGGACCGAAATAGAGCCGCCCATCGCGTCCACGATACACTTGGTGATCGACATCCCAAGCCCGGAGCCTTCCGTTTTCTGCACCCGCGTGTTATCCTCCCGGCTGAAGGAGTCAAAGATTTGTTTCTGATACTCCTGCGACATGCCGATCCCCGTATCGCGCACCAGGAAATGGGTGCGGACGCAGGCGGGGTCCTCCGGCAGCGGCTCCTGATACACCGACACCTGTACAGAACCGTTCTCCGGCGTGAATTTGACGGCGTTCCCCAGCAGGTTGATCAGCACCTGGTTTAGCCGCACGCTGTCGCAGTACACCTCTTCCGAAAGGATTTCGTAGGCTGCCGCGCGGAACCGCTGGTTTTTCGCCTGGACCTGGGGCTGTATCATGTTCACGATGCTGTCCATGACCTCCCGGAGCGATACCGGCTCGATATTCAGCGTCATTTTGCCGCTTTCGATCTTCGAGATATCCAGCACGTCGTTGATCAGCCCCAGCAGATGCTTGCCGGACAGCGCGATTTTACCCAGGTAATCCCCGACCTGCTCCGGATTATGCGTATTGTTCATCGCAAGGGTGGTCATACCGATAATGGCATTCATGGGCGTGCGGATATCGTGGCTCATGCTGGAAAGGAAATCCTGCTTGGCCGCATTCGCGTGCTCCGCTTCCTTCCGCGCCGCGTCGGTTTCGATGTTCATGCGCTTGAGCTCGGATACCTGGTTGCGGAATAATTTTAAGTATTGCCGCAGGATGAAAAGCAGCATGGCGATCACCGCGAGGGAGCAGGCATAAACGATAGCGAGCCAGTGGGTGCCCATCCCCGAAATCACGCGGTCGATCCGGTCAAATGGTAGGACGGTCACCAGGTACCATTCGCAGTAGGGAAGGTCGGTGCAGTACAGATGCCACCGCGAGTCCCCGCCTTCCAGGATCACCGTATAATCTTCGCCTGTTTCCATCGCGGCGGTCAGCTGCCCGATATAGGAAGCCGCCATGCCATCCTGGCCCTCAAAGATGCTGTAAAGCCGGTCGAAATAATTATCGTGGTCGTCGCCCTCGTTTCCGACGACATAGCTGCCGTCATCGCGGATGACAAACGAATAGCTCAGCGAGCTGTCGGAATCGAGGAAAAGGACCTCGCTCATGTATTTTGTCGAAAGGCCCACGGCGATCGCAAGGCTGCGGCTCCCGTCAGACATGGGATATTCGCAGGGTACTCCAAACAGGATTACGCCGTCCCCATTGCTGTCAACCGCGGACGCCGCCTTGCGCTTGCCGTCCCGCAGGCTGTCCAAAAACGGTTCCGGGTGGTTGGGTTCCACCGGGTCGCCGTAAATCATTTCAATTTCGCCGTCGGGCGAATACAGGGCGGCGCATAAGAAATGCCGTGCCTTTGCGCCGTACTCGATGTCTTCCCTTGCGCCATAGGTGGAATTTTCGGGATCCGCTGCAATGCGGGCAATCGATTCCGCCATTGTCAGGCGCAGCTCGATGATCGTTTCAAAGTGCAGCGACACCTGCTCGTTCATCCCGTCCATATAGGCGATGCCTATATCCTCAATCGTGCTTTCACTCATTCTGTGAATGGAGATTCCGAGGAAGGAAAACACGAAGGCCGTGAAACAAATGGTTACCGCGATACTGATTTTCAAAGAATGTGGCAAAGCCTTGTTTTGCATATTGATTTCCATCTCCACAGTGTTTCATAGTTGCGCTGCCGGGGACGGGACGCCCTCCGCCCCGGGTGGCTGGCAGATTCTCAGCTCGTCCATGAGCTGGAACATTTTGCGGATATCCACTGGTTTGGCCAGATGCGCGTTCATCCCAGCGCCTTTTGCCAGCGCGATATCCTCTTCAAAGGCGTTCGCCGATAGGGCGATAATGGGCACCGACTGCGCGTCCGCGCGGTCCAGCCCGCGGATCACCCGCGCCGCTTCGTACCCGCTCATGACCGGCATCATCAGGTCCATCAGCACGCAGTCAAACGCCCACGGGCCGGCTGCCGCGAATGCGTCCACGGCGGCTTTCCCGTCGTTGGCGGTTACGACCTCCATGTCGGCTTCCTGGAGGATGTACTCTACGATTTCGCAGTTGATCTCGTTGTCCTCCACCAGCAGGACGCGCATTCCGGCGAGCTTGCCCGCATCCCAGCTTTCCTCCGCAGGCTGCGCGCGCTGCTGCCCGTCGAGCTGGACGGGCAGGGTGATTTTGACAATGCTCCCCTTGCCGACCTGGCTGTCGATCGTAACCGTGCCCTTCATCTGGTCGACCAGCTTCTTGACGATGGACATACCGAGCCCGACGCCGCTATAATGGGTCCGCGCGTCCTGGTGCTCCTGCGTGAACGGTTCAAAAATGTGCTCCTGGAAGTCGGCGCCAATGCCGATCCCGGTATCTTCAATGATAAATTGGCAGCTTGCAGACCCGTCCGGGAGGGCGGCCGCCGCTGCCCGGACCAGTACAGAGCCGCCCGGGTGGTTATACCGGAGCGCGTTGTCAATGACGTTCATCAGGATTTGCTTGAGGTGCAGCGGATTGCCGACCATCCTGCGGCTGTGCAGGCCGGATTCTTCCAGTTCCAGCTGCACCTTCGCTCGTCCGCGAGGGGGGACAGGATCGCGATGCAGTCTTCCAGGATCTCATGGAGGTCGAAGGGTTCCTCCACCGTCGAGGGCCTGCCGCTTTCCAGCTTGCTGACCTGGAGCACGTCGTTGACGAGCGACAGCAGGTGCTCGGTTGACAGACGGATTTTCCTGCGGCACTCTGCCCGCCGCACCGGGTCGTCCGGGTCCCGTTCCAGAATGGCCAGCATCCCCAGGATCCCGTTGATCGGCGTGCGGAGGTCATGGGACATATGGGAGAGGAATTCGCTTTTTGCCGAGTTGGCCTTCCGTACCCGTTCCAGAAGCTCCATGATGGACTGCTCCTGCTTCTTTCTCGTCACCATGGTTTCCGTGATGTCCTGATGGTACCCGTTCAGGCTGACGCCCGGCTTTTTGAAGGTCTTGTCCGGCACGCCGCCGCAGCGGACGTAGATTTTCCCGAGCGCCGGGTGGTTCCAGGGATAGATCACTTCGCTGCGCCCTGTGTCGAGGATCTCCTGCACCGCTTGCTGTACCATTTCTACATAATCCGGCTCTATATTGGCAAACCAGTGCTGGTAGCACGCCTCCGGCCCGATCCCGTCCGGCACGCCCAGAAGGATCTGCATGGTGCGGTCGGCGTACATCCGCGGCGGGCAGCCCTCTTCCAGCTCGATCGTCCAGATGCCCGTCCGGGCCCCTTCCAGGATATCCTCCAGGCTCCGCCTTGCTTCCAGCTTGTATTTTTCCTCCTGCTCTACAACGGCGTTGACGTCGCGCTGGGCGAAGATCGCGCAGTGCTCGGTTTCGGTATTCTCGATGGCGGAAAAGTGGATTTCCAGGTATTGAAGGTCGGTGAAATTGTCCTTTACCTGGTAGCGGACAGAAAACTTTTTCTCGGCCCGGAGCTGGGAAAGCACGTAATCCTTGTTTGTCATGGCGCGGAGCCGCTCCTGGTCCTGCGGGACCACGCATTTGGAGATATACCGTTCCATTGCCGCCTGATAGCCGTCCTGGAAATGGAGGGCCCAATCCAGCCCGATCCGCTGGCTGTCGCGGTAGGTGATGCATTCGCCGGTGTCGAGGTTGACCTGATAGATGCCCAGATAGTCCACGCTCAGGGCGTGGAGGACATTATAGCTCCGCTTTTGCAGTTCCCGGAACAGGTTGCGGCGCTTGAGGGAAGAAACAATAAAATATGCCGCCGTCTGGAGCATATTCGATGTGTATTCCAGCGATTTGACAGGGGGATTATCCACGCCGTAAAAGCCGATGATTTTTTCCCCGTCATACAGGGGGACCACTACGAGGGAATTGACGCCCTGCCGCTTCAGGTTCTCGTACTGGAGGGGGTCGGTTTCCTGGATATCCTCCAGGCGCTCAATGACAATGTGTTTGCTGACGCGGAACTTCCGGTACCAGCTGGCGCACACCTCCGGGGGGACGTTTTGCAGGTTCTCCTTTTCCGGTTCCACCCCGTCGGCGACCCATTCGTATGTATTGTCGTCGCAGCCGGATTCGTTCTGCTCAAAGATATAGGTACGCTCCCCGTTCAGGGCGTTCCCCAAATGCTTGAGCAGCATTTCAAGTGAATCATCCGGGGTTTCCTCCATCAGGGCGGCCCGCAGGCCCTCGTTGATAACGGCTTCTAGGTTCTGGACGCTCTGCATATCATGGTGCTGCTTGCAGGACTCGGCGGCAGGAACGCTTTCCCCGCCTCGCTTTAACAGTCCGCCTGAATAATCCATATGTCTTTCCTCCACGTTGACCGCTTCCCGACCAAAGCTGATGCAGCGAATTCCGGTATACAGCGTGTTTCAGGATACCCTGCCCTGAATTTGAGTGGCCGTTCCGGTTTGTTCCTGTATCTTCGCCGCAAAAGTCAGAAAATCTTTATCATAATACCATACTCTTCTAACTGCGTCAATGAGCAGACAGCACAAAACGTATACAAACTGTAGGATTGTTAACAAATCATTTTATATGGAGGCCAGGCCCTTTGCTGGGTTTTTTTGGAAGGGCTGTGCGCGCCCGCCGCCTTTTGTCGTGATCGCGGGCCGTGACAATTTTTTGGACGGCCCGTATCCGGTTTTAGGGCAAAAAAACGCCCGGGAACCGGGCGTAAAGCCCGGTTCCCGGGGGGTGGGGCGGTGAAGGGGGCGGCGCGGGCAAAAGCCGGCGCTGCGGCTGTTTTGCGCCGCAAGGGCTGGCGCTGATGGCCACCGCCTGTGGGTTGCGGAAACTGGGATCGCCAGTGGGGGCGGCTGCGGCAGGGAGGGAAAGCGGTGGCCGGGTTACAGGTATTTCTTGAGTACCGTGCGGGTGAAAAAGTTCCCGAGCAGGCAGGGGAGCGAAAAACCGATCAGCAGCAGATAGGGGACGCTGATCGGGAACGCCAGCACAGCGAGCAGCGTTAGACCATAGCTGCCGCACGCGGCAAGAACCGCCCGCAGCGGCTTGCCTGCGCCGAGGGCCAGCGCGGGGCGCAGCGCTTCCCGCACGGTTTTGCCGTCGGACAGGATGGGGTAAAAATAAGTGGAGGCCAGCAGCGTAAGCAGGAAAACCGCGATGCAGAACGCGAAGGGCAGCAGGAATACGGGGGAGGAAGCCGCAAGCCGCAAATAGGAAACCACCCCGCATGCTGCGCAGGCCAGCGGCACGGCGGTCAGGAAAAATGCGGGATAAGCGGTTTTGAAGCCCTGCGTGAAGGCCGTCCGGTAATGGTAAAGGCAGTCTACGTCCTGGTCGAGCACCATGCGGCGCACAACCGCCTGCATTGCGTAAAGCGCGGCGGGCAGGGTGGCCACAGGCAGGCTGCTGAGGATGAACAGCAGGTTCAGCTTGACCAGCGTCACGCATTCCAGCTGCAAAATCTCTGCAAAGCGGCGCAGCCCGGTTTTCTCCGGCTCGTCCGGACGGACCCCTGGGCCCGGCTTTGCGTAATCCTTTTGAAAGAACATCTGTTGCCCCTCCTCTGTGAGCCCGCGTATGCGGGGGCTTGGAACCCCTCCGCGCGCCCGCCCGCGGCTTGTCCGGGACGGATGCAGGCCCTGAAATCGAGTACAGTGTATCATGCGGGTTTCGCATGCGCAATGGTAATAAAATGATATCCGGAGGTAAAATACTGTGGCACAGCCTCCGGGCGCGCCGGAAAGGGGCGGTTTCCTGAACCCTGCATTTTGCTATATGGATATATCTGGATACCCGCCCTCCGCAGGGGCGCTCGAACCCCCTGCTTTTCAAATTGCGTCAAGATGCACAAAATACAAGCGCTCATTATGTCCAAACTCACAAAATTCACATAAAATATATCGGTATGTGACCCGACCTGCATCCAATGCGTGTTGTAAGGCATTTGGGTATATTTTGTTCGCGCCGCCCCATTTACGGAAATTTGCCGCAGTGCTATATTTTTAGTTAGAAACGGGTTTGCGGCGCGGAAATGCCGGAAATACCGAATCATTTTCATGTAAAGGAGTGGAGTTTATGAAAAAAGCTTCCCGTATGATCGCCTTGCTTCTTACGCTCGCGCTGCTGCTCAGCGGCTGCGGCCCGTCAGACGGCAAGACCCATCTGACCTTCCAGATTTGGGACGTCGCGCAGCGGGACGGGATGCAGGCGGTCTGCGACGCCTACACCGCACACCACCCGGAGGTTGTGATCGACGTGCAGGTCACCAGCTGGGGCGAATACTGGACCAAGCTGGAGGCCTCGGCGGAAAGCAATACCATGCCGGATATCTTCTGGATGCACACCAACGAGATCCTGAAATACTCGGATTTCGGGATGCTCGCCGACCTGACCGACCTCTACGACGACCCGGCTTATTACACCGACCATTATTCCGAGATCTCCCTGAGCAACGCGCAGGGCAGCGACGGGCGCATGTACGGTATCCCGAAGGACAAGGATAACGTGTGCCTGGTGTACAACCGGGAGATGTTCGACGCGGCCGGCGTCAGCTACCCCGACGAAAGCTGGACCTGGGACGACCTGACCGAAGCGTCGCAGGAGATTTACGACGCGACCGGGAAATACGGCTATATGGCCTATGCCGACGACCAGCTCGGCTACTGGAACTTTGTGTACCAGAAGGGCGGGTACATCCTCAACGAGGATAAGACCGCCGCCGGGTTTGACCAGCCCGCGACAATCGACGCGATGAAGTTCTACATCGGGCTGCAAAGCACCGACTGGTGCCCCGACCAGAACTATTTCGCGGAAACCAGCCCGGGCACCGCCTTTTTCTCCGAGCAGGGCGCGATGTTCCTCGAAGGGAGCTGGAACCTGCTGGCAGAGATGCAGAATTATCCTGACATGATCGGGAAGTGGGATATTGCGGTCCTGCCCGCCTGCCCCGACCCGGCGCAGGGCGACGGCCGCGCGAGCATCTCCAACGGCCTGTGCTATGCGACCGCCGCACGCGGGAAAAACCTCGAGATTGTCAAGGACGTGCTGAAATTCTTCGGGGAAGAGGAAGCGCAGCGCATCCAAGGGGAATCGGGTGCGGCGATCCCGGCCTATGAAGGGCTGGAAGACACCTGGGTCGGCGTGTTTGACCAGTTTGACTTCAAGCTCAACGTGCCGGCGGTGATCGACCAGTTCGATTATGCCGTGCAGAGCGTCAACAACGCTGCCCGCCCGAGCTGGAAAAACCGTGTTACGGAGATCCTGAACAGCATCTGCGTCGGCACGACGGATATTGACAGCGGCCTTGCGGCGATGCAGGAGTGTATTGACACCGCGACGGCTGAAAGCCTGAAGTAGAAAAAGGAGGGTTCGGATTATGCAAGAGAAAGCCGCAAAACTGTCCGCCGCCGCCAAGCGCGAGCAGAACTGGGGCTGGTTCATGGTTGCCCCGACCATCATCGGCCTTGTGGTATTGAACGTTTACCCCTTTATCCAGACGCTCATCATGAGCTTTTCCAAGCATCTTGGCTTCGGCACCTATGAATTCATCGGGCTGAAAAACTACGCTGACATGTTCCAGAGCCCCGAATTCTGGAAAGCGACATGGAACACGATTTATTTCTGCATCCTCACCGTACCGGTCGGCATTTTCCTCGCGCTGCTGGTGGCGATCCTGCTGAATGCGAAAATCAAGGGGCGGTCGGCGTTCCGCGCCATTTTCTTCCTGCCGATGGTCTGCGCGCCTGCGGCAGTAACAATGGTTTGGCGCTGGATTTTCAACACCGAATATGGTATACTGAATTCGCTGACCGGCACGCGCATCAGCTGGATTACCGACCCCAAGGTCGTCATGATCACCTGCGCGGTCGTCGCGGTCTGGAGCTCGATCGGCTATGACGCCGTGCTGCTGCTCTCCGGCCTGCAAAATATCTCCAAATCGTATTACGAAGCGGCCGATATTGACGGCGCAGGCAAAATCACGCAGTTTTTCCATATCACGCTGCCGATGGTATCCCCGACGCTGTTCGTGGTGCTGATCATGCGCCTGATGGCCTCGATCAAGGTCTATGACCTGATTTACATGATGGTGGAGGAATCCAACCCGGCGCTCACAAGCGTGCAGAGCCTGATGTTCCTGTTCTACCGCGAATCCTTCGTTGCGGGCAACCGCGGCTACGGCTCGGCAATCGTCATCTGGACGGTGGCGCTGATCGGCGTGGTGACGGTGGTCCAGTTCATCGGCCAGAAGAAGTGGGTCAACTACGAGGTTTAAGGAGGGATACAGATGAAAAGCAGTTCTATGGGGCAGTCCCGGAAGGCCGTAAAGGCGCTTACCTACCTGTTCCTGATCCTGGGCGCGCTTGTCATGGTGTTCCCCTTTATCTGGATGATCCTGACAAGCTCCAAAACGGTGCAGGAAAGCATGCTCGTGCCGCCGACCATCCTGCCGGCGCAGATCATGCTGGACAATTTCAAGGACGCGATCGCCAGCCTGCCGTTTGTCAATATGTACATCAATACGATCCTGATGATCGTATTCCGCGTGATCTGCGCGGTGATCTTCAGCTCGATGGCGGGCTATGCCTTCGCCAAGCTGAATTTTAAGGGCAAAAACCTGCTCTTCGGCATTGTGCTGATGCAGATGATGCTGCCAAGCCAGATCTTTATCACGCCGCAGTACCAGATGATCGCCAAGCTCGGCCTGCCGAATACCATCTTCGCGCTGGTATTCCCCGGCATCGTCAGCGCGTTCGGCACCTTTTTCCTGCGGCAAGCCTATATGGGCATCCCGACGGAGATCGGGGAAGCCGCCTATCTGGACGGCTGCAACCAGTGGCAGACCTTTACCAAGGTCATGTTCCCGCTGACCTCGTCCTCGATTGCCGCGCTTTCGGTGTTCACGGCGGTGTTTGCCTACGGCGACCTGATGTGGCCGCTGGTCGTCAACTCCGACCTGAAAATGATGACCCTGTCCTCCGGCCTTTCGACCCTGCGCGGGCAGTTCTCCACGAATTTCCCGGTGCTGATGGCGGGCAGCCTGCTGGCGATGCTGCCGATGGTCGTATTGTATTTATTCTTCCAGCGTCAGTTTATTGAAGGCGTTGCGATGACCGGCGGCAAATAACCGCAGCCGGCAGGCAGTTCCCTGCCTGCCGCGCATCCTGCCGTGCGCCGCCGGAAGAAGCCATGAACCTCTTCCCATCAGGAGTGTATCCCAATGATCCATGTCGATAACAATATTTTCACACTGCATACCCGGCGCACGACTTACCAATGCAAAGCAGATGGGCACGGCGTGCTGCTGCACACCTATTACGGCGCGCGCGTTTCGGGCGGCGACCTGTCCTACCGGATCCGCCACGCCGACCGGGGGTTTTCCCCCAACCCCGGGGAGGTCGGGCGCTGCCGCACCTACTCCCTGGACACGCTGCCGCAGGAGTATTCCACCTGCGGCGTGGGGGATTACCGCATCCCTGCAATTGCCGCGGAAAACGCGGACGGCAGCCAGCTTGTGGACCTGCGGTTTCAGGGGTATGAGGTCCGGCAGGGCAAGTATGCCCTGGAAGGGCTGCCCGCGTTCTTCGCGGGCGGCGGGGAGGCCGAAACCTTGGTCGTAACCCTACAGGACAGCACGACACGCCTTACCGTCGAGCTGTATTATGGGGTGTTCGAGGGATATGACCTGATCTGCCGCGCCGCGCGGATCATCAACCGCGGCACGCAGCCGGTGCGGCTGCTCCGGGCGGCGTCGCTCTGCCTGGATTTCCCACAGGATAACCTGGATTTCATCACCTTTGACGGGCGGCACACGATGGAACGTGAGTTCTGCCGCACGCCGCTCCGTCCCGGGGTGCAGAGCATCGGCAGCGTGCGCGGCACGTCCAGCCACCAGCATAACCCGTTTGTGATGCTGTGCAGCCCTTCCGCAGACGAGGACCACGGCCTGTGCTTTGGGGCGGCGCTGCTATACAGCGGCGGCTTTGAAGCGGCGGTCGAATCCAGCCAGTTCCGGGAAGCGCGGCTGGTGATGGGGGTCGCGCCCCACCATTTCTGCTGGACGCTCGGGCCGGGGGAGGCGTTCACAACGCCGGAGGCCGCGCTTGTCTGCTCCCCGGACGGGTTCGCCTCCATGACCCATTGCTGGCACCGCGCCGTGCGCCGCTGCCTGTGCCGCGACCCTTACGAGGGGCGCCGCCGCCCGGTGCTGGTGAACAACTGGGAAGCGACCTATTTCGATTTCAACGCAGAAAAGCTGGTGGGGATCGCCCGCGAGGCTGCGGCGCTCGGCATCGAGCTGCTGGTCATGGACGACGGCTGGTTCGGCAGCCGTGACAGCGACTTCGGCGGGCTGGGCGACTGGTCGGTCAACCGCAGCAAGCTGCCCGGCGGGCTGGAAGCCCTTGTACCGCAGATCCAGGGGCTGGGGCTGGGCTTCGGGCTGTGGGTCGAGCCGGAGATGGTCAGCGAGGACAGCGCGCTGTACCGGGCGCACCCGGATTGGGCGCTGGGCGCCCCCGGCAGGCCGCAGACGCGCGGGCGCAGCCAGCTGGTGCTGGACTTTACCCGCCGGGAGGTGCGCGACGCGGTTTACAGCGCCATCTGCGAGGTGCTGCGCAGCGCAGATATCTGCTACATGAAATGGGATATGAACCGCAGCCTGTCGGACGTCTGGTCGGCTGCTATCCCGGCGCAGCGGCAGGGCGAGGTATACCACCGCTATGTGCTCGGCCTGTATGAAATGCTCGAACGCTTCCGCCGGGAGTTCCCCGGCCTGCTCATAGAAGGGTGCAGCGGCGGCGGCGGGCGGTTTGACCTCGGGATGCTGTATTATACGCCGCAGATCTGGTGCAGCGACAACACCGACGCGGTGGACCGGCTGCGGATCCAGTACGGCACCTCGTTCTGTTACCCGTCCTGCACCGTGGGCGCGCATGTGTCGGCCTCGCCAAACGAGCAGACCCGGCGGGCTGCCCCGCTGGAGACGCGCGGCATTGTAGCGATGGGCGGCACCTTCGGCTTTGAGCTCGACCTGGGCCGCGTGGACGAACAGGAAAAAGCCGTCATGGCCAAGCAGACGGCTGATTATAAAAAGTATTACCGGCTGATCGCGGAAGGCGACTATTACCGGCTGAGCAGCCCCTTCGGGGACGAGGGCTATACGGCGTGGGCGCATGTCTCCCCCGACCGGACGGAGGCGCTGGTATCGCTGGTGACCGGCCCCACGCGGGCGGCGCTGCCGTTTCTCTGCCTGCGGCTGCGCGGGCTGGACGCAGGGAAGCGCTACCGCGTCAGCGGCGGCGGCAGCTATGCGGGGGACGTGCTGATGCACGCCGGATACCCGGTCCCGCCGCTGGCTGGGGATTACCAGGCCGTACAGCTGTACCTGGCGGCGGAATAAGCGGGCTCCCCCGGAAATCATGCTGTTTCCGGGGGAGCTTGCCGCAAATGGGGGCGCTGCGGGCGGCTCCAGGAAGCGCCCGCAGGGGCTGTCAGCGCGGGGAAAGCTGGTTTTGTGTACGCCATTCGCGCGGGGCCATACCGTAGCGCTTCTTGAAAGCCCGCGAAAAGTGGAGCTGGTTGGGATAGCCGCATTTTGCCGCGATTTCGCCGATGCTGCCATTGGAATGCTTCATGAGGTCGGCCGCTTTGGACAGGCGCAGCCGGATGATAAATTCCTGTGGGGCGCAGCCGGTATATTCCTTAAAGATTTTGCTGAAATAGCTGCGGTTGAGCTTGCAGATATCCGCGACCTCTTCGACCGGAAGCTCCCGGCGGTAGTTGCGTTCGATATAGTGGATGGCTTCCTGGATGTAAAAATCGCGCAGCTGGCCAGGTTTGACCTCCCGGCGGGTTGCGGAGGCGTCCACCAGCGCGTCAAGGAACAGGTACAGGTGACCCAGTAGGTGCAGCGGCGACGCGTCCGAATGCGTTGCGATATACATCATTTCCTCGCCGACGCGCGCGCCGCCTTCCTTTGTGGAAGGCGTGAAAACCGGCTGGGAAGCGGTCAGGCCCGCCTGGTCCAGATATTCCGCCGTGCGCAGCCCGTCAAACTCGATCCAGCTGTATTTCCAGGGGTCCTGCTTATCCGCGTAATAGGTGTTCACCTGCCCGGGCGTCAGCAGGAACCCCTGCCCCGCGCGCAGGTCATAATGGCGCGTCATGCCGTCCGGCGTGTTGGAATGCAGCTTGCCCCGCCCGGAGGAAATATAATGGAACAGGTAATGGTTGCGGATGTATGGGCCGAACGAGTGCAGCGGCATACACTGTTCCCAGCCGTATTGGTAGATGGTCAGATCCAGAAAGTTTTCGTTTGGAAACATCGAAAACGAGTATTCCTCCATGCAGTACCTCCTTCTGCCGGCTGGCGTACCGGCAGCATTGCTTCGGCCTTCTACCCCCAGTATAACATGTTTTGCGCGTGGATTCAACCAAAATCACCGTTTTTTACGCCGCAACATGTCATTTTATCTTAAAAAGAGTGCGTTTTTGCAATTATTGCGGACCGAAGGGCCCTGCCTCAGTGAAAGGATGGTTTTATGAAGCAGTCACATTTTGAACGGCGGCTGGCCGCCTGCTATGACGAGCTGAAATGGCTCTATACCGAGCTTTACGGCGACACCCCCTGTTTCCAGGCGCTGCTGGACAGCATGCGCAGCTTTGCAGAAGCCCGCAGGCCGGCCTTGCAGGCGCTCGACCTGGAGCGGGAAGCCGACCCCGGCTGGTACCGCCGTTCGGATATGCTGGGAATGATGCTTTACACGGAGCAGTTTGCGGGGCGGCTTTCCGGGATCGAAGAGCGTATCCCCTATTTGAAGGAGCTGCGCGTGCGGTACCTGCACCTGATGCCGCTGCTGAAAATGCCGGAGGAGGAGAACGACGGCGGCTATGCCGTTTCCGACTTCCGGCAGGTCGACGGACGCATCGGCACGATGGAGGAGCTTTCCCGGCTTGCCGACGTGTGCCGCGCGGAGGGGATGAGCATCTGCCTGGACTTCATTGTCAACCATACCTCGGATGAGCATGAATGGGCAGTCCGCGCCAAAAAAGGCGAGCCTGCGTATCAGGCGCGCTATCTGTGCTTCGATACCTATGACATCCCGGCCGAGTATGAGAAAACAGTGCCGCAGGTGTTCCCGAATACGGCCCCCGGGAATTTCATCTTTTGCAAGGAGATGGGCAAATATGTGCTTTCCAGCTTTAACCCCTACCAATGGGATATAAACTATAAAAACCCCGCCGTGTTTCATGAAATGGCGGAAAACCTGCTGTACCTGGCGAATGTTGGCATCGAGATTTTCCGCATCGACGCGGTGCCGTATCTTTGGAAGGAGCTGGGGACAAGCTGCCGCAACCTGCCGCAGGTGCATACCGTCATGCGGATGCTGCGGATGATCGCAAAGGCGGTCTGCCCTGCCGTGGTGTTCAAGGGCGAGGTTGTGATGGCGCCCCGCGAGGTTGCGCCGTACTTCGGCCCGGTTGACAAGCCGGAATGCGACATCCTCTATAACGTCACAACGATGGTTTGCATCTGGAACAGCCTGGCCACCCGGGACGTTACGCTGCTGAAATGGCAGATGGAGACGATGGATGCGCTGCCGCCGGAGTTCACCTTCGTAAATTATGTGCGCTGCCATGACGATATCGGGTGGGGGCTTGAGGAGCGGTCGGTGGAATACCTGGGCGCCGACCCGCTGGAGCATAAAAAATTCCTCTACCATTTTTACACAGGGGATTACCCGGGCAGCTTTGCGCGCGGGGAGCTCTACAATTACGACCCCGTAACGCAGGACGCGCGCAGCTGCGGCACCTGCGCGTCCCTCTGCGGCGTCGAGGCCGCGCTGGAAGCTGGGGACGAGGGGCTGCTGGAAACCGCTATCCGGCGGCATCTGATGATCCACGCCTATATTGCGTCGCTAAGCGGGATACCGGTCATCTACAGCGGGGATGAGATTGCGCAGCTGAACGACTGGCAGTACCGCGAAGACCCGGTCAAGGCGATGGATTCCCGGTTTATCCATCGTGGGAAACTCGATTGGGCGCGCGCTGCGGGGCGGCATGACCGGTCTTCCGTGCAGGGGCGCGTATTCACCGGCTTGCAGGAGATCATACGCCTGCGGGCGGAGAACCCGGTGTTCAGCGCGGGGGCGCGGGAGCATACGCTTGAAACCGGCGACCGGGCGGTGCTTGCCTTCCAGCGCGAGGGCGGCGGGCAGGTGCTGGCAGCGGCCTATAATTTCTGCGAGCAGCCCAGGCGGATAAGCCTTGCGCTGGAAGGGGACTACCGCGACTTATTTACCGGGCAGGCGTATTGCGGCGGGGCGCTGGAGCTTGCCCCCTATCAGGCGCTTTGGCTGCTTCGCAGCTGAACCGGCAGGCTCGTGAAACAGCCCCGGCAGGGAGCGGACAGAAAAGGGACGGGCTTAGAGCCTATCCCGAAAATATCCGCACACAGCTTGCTGGTATCTTATCCGTCATGTTGCGCCGCTTCCCCTTGAAATCCACAAAGGATTCCAGCGGGAAACCGGCTTCGCCTGACGAAAAAGCTGACGGCGCAATCTGCGTACGTCTCATTATGGGATAGGCTCTTGGATTACAAGCCCGTCCCTTTTGGATATTTTCTGCTGGCTGTTTGCCCGTTGCGCTGCTTAACAAATGCCCAGCCCTTCCAGCCCTTTTACAAGGGCACGCCAGGTGGAAAGGAGCTCGGACAGCCGTTCGGAACCCTTTGGCGTGATCCGGTAATATTTGCGCGGCGGGCCGTTTGCCGTTTTCTGGCCGGCGGCATCGATATAGCCGTCCTTCTGCAAGCTGCGGATCAAGGCGTAGCCTGCGCTCTCCTGCGTGTCGGGGAACGTGTCATGGAGCCGTTTTAGAAGGTCGTAGCCGTACCCTTCTTCCTCCGCGATCAGGGACAGCAGGCATAATTCCAATATGTTTTTCTTCAGCATAATGAGAATAAAGTGGCAAATGTGCCAGCGCAAGCAATCAACACAAACCTCCACAGATAGGGGATCCACCAGGACGCAACCGATAGATCCAACGACATACTCCGTAAAATGGAACACAGAAAGGCGGAAACCGCAAGGGTTGTAATCGCGGCGGTATAAACTGCGCGCCAGCGCCGGTCGCGCAGCTTTGCCAGGATCACGCCTGCCGCGCCAGCGAGCAGGGAGAAGCCCCCGGCGATTTGCAATAGAAAGTAGAGCAGCTTTGCGGTTTGCTGGGACAGGGAGCGGCCGACGGATTTAAAAAGCAGGCATTCCAGACAAACGGCTGCCGCCATCAGGGACAGCAGGGCCAGGATGGCCGGGGAAGGGGGCTTGTGATACCGGTAGCCGTTTTCGGTAAGCCAAAACCAGATGATAGGGGTTATGAAACCGGGAACCAGCAGGACGGCAAGCAAATGCCTGTTTTGCGAGGAGAAATGCAGATTCAGGAACAGGAGGGCCACACAGGACAGCATCAGGATGCATGCTGCCAGCCATAGCCTGTAGCCGGAAGGGGCTTCGAGATGGCGGACCGCCTCGGAAGGGGTTCCGAGCGCAGAAACGAAATCATCTGTGCGTGACTCTGCATCCGTTAAAAGCGCTTTGTAGTCATCGACGATCTCGTCGGCGTCTTGCCTTGAAAATTTCCAATGCACCCTCGCCGATATTTCTTTCAAATATTGGTCAGCGTTCATAATCAATCCTCCTTTTTGCTACTATAAAAAACACACTAGATATAAACATAGTATACTATATGCCAGCCGGAAGGTCAAGATATTTTTATCTGTCTTGCACCGGGCTGGCATATGCTGTATAATTATGAAAAACAAAATATGGGGGAATGGAAATGGAAGCGGCTGTAATCAGGGACGCAAGGCCGGAGGATGCGGGGCGTATCCGGGAGATTTACGCATATTACGTTGAAAATACCGCAATTACGTTTGAATATGAGGTTCCGACGCTGCCAGAAATGCAGGCGCGCATAGAAAACACGCTGCGGCGCTACCCTTATCTTGTGGCGGAGGTCGGCGGGACGATACAGGGGTACGCATACGCAGGGGCTTTTATCGGACGGGCGGCTTATGACTGGTCGTGCCAGCTGTCAGTTTACCTAGACCGGGACGCGCGGAAATGCGGTTTGGGCGGGATGCTCTATCGGGCTATGGAGGAGCGTCTGAAAAGCATGGGCATCACAAACCTGTATGCCTGCGTTGCGGTTCCGGATGAAGAGGACGGGTATCTCAGCCGCAACAGCGCGGACTTTCATGCGCACCTTGGATTTTCGGCCGCAGGGGAGTTTTATAAGTGCGGGAATAAGTTTGGGCGCTGGTATAATATGCTCTGGATGGAGAAGATCATCGGGACGCACGGCGAGTGTCAGCCGCCGGTAATGTTTGGCGGGCTGGGGCAGTGTATCGGAGGGAACGCCGCGTTGTGACCTTCGTCCCGCCCGCAGGCGTAATGAAGTTTTTACTCGATTTTTTTACAAAAAAATCGCGGGTGCAGGGCGGAGCCCTGCCGCTCGCCGCGCAGGCGCGGGGGCCAAACGGGAATAAAAAGCGGGAGGGTAAACCCTCCCGTTTCTGTTTCTGCTGCCCGGCTGCTCAGCCCTTTGCAAGCGACTTGAACTGCACCCGCGCCTTACGTACCCCGTCCAGCGTCCCGCCAAGCGTTTCCTCCGTCCGCTTGAGCGCGTCCTCACAGTATTCATTCGCTACCCGCCGGAGCTCCCGCGCCTGGATTTCCGCATTCCCGACGATCTCCTTCGCCTTTTTGCGCGCCGCAACCACGATCTCAGTTTCCGAAATCATCTGCCGCGCAGCATCCTCCGCTTTCTTGCGCAGCGTCTCCGCCTCGCGCTTGCCCGCCGCAACCAGCTCGTTACGCTTCTCCACAATATCCTGCGCCATCTTGATGTCGGCAGGAAGCTGTGCGCGCAGCTCGTCCAGCATATCCAGCAGCCGGTCCCGCTCAAGCACGCATTTGTCACTGGACAACGGCATGTTCTTTGCGTCCTGCACCATATCGTACATACTGTTAATAAGTTCTTCTAACGTTGCCATGAGTTGCCTTCCTTTCTTATCCGCAGCAGAATGTCATCTTGAATCGAATCTGGCACAAAGCCGGTAATATCCCCGCCGTGGGCGGCGATGTCCTTCACAATCGAGGAGGAGAGATACATATATTCGGCGCTGGTCATCAAAAAGACCGTGTCAACGCCGGGGTTCAGCTTCCGGTTGGCCAGCGCCATCTGAAACTCATACTCAAAATCGGAAACGGCACGCAGCCCCTTGATAATCGTTTCCGCATGTTCCTGCGCGGCGTAGTCCGCAAGCAGCCCGGAAAACATCCGTACTTCAACCCCGGGCACGTCCCCAACTACACGCTGAAGCATTTCGCAGCGTTCCTCCGGGGAAAAAGCGGGCTTTTTCGCCTGATTGTGCATGACCGCAACGATCAGCTTATCACACAGCCCTGCGGCGCGCCGGATGATATCCACATGCCCGGAGGTTACCGGGTCAAAAGAACCCGGATAAATTGCAATTTTCATAAAACTTTTATTCCAATCCAGCCGTTTTCCGTAAAACGGTTATTCGGATCGCGCCATAGAGCCGTTCCTTGCCGCCGCCAAAGCGGGGCGCAATCTCGTCCTCTGCCGCACTCTCGCATATCATTATACCATTTTCCGACAAAATGTCAAACCTTTCTAAGTCAAAAAGGGCCTGATTCAGCAATTTCCCTCCATAGGGCGGGTCGAGGAAAACAAGGTCGTAGCTTTGGCGCGCGGCGGCGCGCAGGAACGCGGCGGCTTCGCTGGCATGTACTGCCGCGCGTTCCCCGACGCGCGCGCCCTGCACGTTCTTGCGGATCACGCTGAGGGCGGCGCGGTCGCGGTCGACGAAATCGCAGTGGGCGGCGCCGCGGGACAGCGCTTCAATGCCCATCTGGCCGGTCCCGGCGAACAGGTCGAGCACGTTTGCGCCGCGCACTTCGCTTTGGATGATGTTGAAGATATTCTCTTTTATGCGGTCGGTTGTCGGGCGTGTTGCCATTCCCGGCACAGGAAGCAGGAGCTTGCCCCGTGCGGAGCCGCTGATCACACGCATATTTGTCACCTCATCGTCTTGTCCTTCTTCTATTTTACCCCAAAAACGTCGGTTCCACAACCCCTGACGCACATAAAACGCAAATTTTCGATCGCCCCCGCATTACGATTCCAGCATGGAAGTTCAGAAACCGTCCTAGACACCAAGCGGACCGCAAAGGCAAGGCCCTTGCCAGGCAGTTCCGCGGCAAGGGCCTCATTGCTGTTACGGGTATCGATTTTGCAGTGTTTTATCCAAACAGATGTGTGAAATCAAAGGTTGCGAAATAATCTTCGGGGGTTTCCGCGCGGCGGATGAGCTCAACCGAGCCGTCCTCGCAGAGCAGGAGTTCGGCCGAGCGCAGCTTGCCGTTGTAGTTATAGCCCATCGCGAAGCCGTGCGCGCCGGTATCGTGGATAGCAAGGTAGTCCCCGATCGTGATCTCCGGGAGCATCCGGTCGACTGCAAATTTGTCGTTGTTTTCGCAGAGCCCGCCGGTCACGTCATATTTATGGCCGCAGGGCTCGTTTTCCTTGCCCAGCACGGTAATATGATGGTACGCGCCGTACATCGCTGGGCGCATCAGGTTCGCAGCGCAGGCGTCACAGCCGATATATTCCTTATGGGTGTGCTTCTGGTGGGTACACTGGGTGATGAGCATCCCGTAGGGGCCGGTGATAAAACGCCCCATCTCGGTGCAGATTGCAACATTGCCCAGCCCTGCGGGGACGAGCACTTCCTCATAAGCCTGGCGCACGCCTTCGCCGATTGCCAGGATATCGCTCGGCTGCTGGTCGGGGCGGTAGGGAATCCCTACGCCGCCGGACAGGTTGATGAACGCGATTTCCGCGCCGGTTTCCTGATGCAGCTCGGCCGCCGTTTGGAACAGGATGCGCGCAAGCGCCGGATAATAGCCATTTTCAACGGTGTTGGATGCTAAAAATGCGTGGATGCCGAACCGTTTGACCCCTTTTGCCTGAAGCTTGCGGAACGCTTCGGTCATTTGCGGGCGCGTCATGCCATATTTGGCTTCCTGGGGGGTGTCCATAAACTGATTGTCAAGCACGAAGTCCCCGCCGGGGTTGTAACGGCAGGACATCAGCTCGGGGAAGGGGGCGATCTTCTCAAAAAAATCGATATGGGTGACGTCGTCGAAGTTGATGATCGCGCCAAGCTCGGCGGCAAGCTTGAAATCTTCAGCAGGAGTCACATTGGAGGAGAACATGATGTCCGTGCCCGTGATGCCGAGCGCCTTGCTCATCAGCAGCTCGGTATAGCTTGAGCAGTCAACGCCAAAGCCCTCTTCGTGCAGGATCTGCACCAGACGGGGGGTTGGAGTGGCCTTGACCGCAAAGTATTCCTTAAAATTCGGGTTCCAGGCAAACGCCTGCTTGACGCGGCGCGCGTTTTCCCGGATTGCTTTTTCGTCGTAGATGTGGAACGGGGTCGGGTAGCGCCGGGCGATTTCCTGCACCTGTTCCAGTGTTACAAAGGGTTTCTTTTCCATGAAAAATATCATCCTTTTCTTTTGGGTTTTGCGTTGTTTGCCGCCGTTAAAGGCGGCGCGTCAGCCGTCGGAACGGCGCTTGAGATGGGCGAAGCGGCTGCGGAGTTTTTCTGCGCGCGCCGCCGTCGCCGCTTCGTCAATGCCAGTGATGGAGCCGCCCTCAATGATAACAACCTGCCCTTCGCTGAGACCCAGGGGGCAGTCGGACAACGCGAAATTCTGTATGCCGTCCGGCAGCTCCACGACTGCGAAACCGCCTTCAAAACGGTCTATGATCCCCGTCATGCCGCATCTCCCGGCAGGACGACCGTGCCCTCATAGGTGTACAGCGCCGGGATATCCATCTCGCGGAGGGTTTGCAGCGTTTCGCGGTGCGGGTGACCGTAGTCGTTATCCTTCGCGCAGGAAATAACCGCCGTTTCTGGGGACGCGGCTTCCAGGAATTCCTTCGAGGAGGAGGTGCTGCTGCCGTGGTGGCCCAGTTTGATAATATCGCAGTCCAGGTCATAGTTTGCATCCAAAAGCTCGCGTTCGACCGGCGTTTCCGCGTCGCCCATGTATAAAACCTTCATCCCGCCCATCGTCAGCTTCGTAACGATCGAATAATCATTCGTGTTGTCATAGCGGTTTTCAGGGGCAGGGCTCAGGAATTCCAGCACCGCATCCCCAAACCGCAGCGTTTCCCCCGGCTCTGGGATGGTAATCTCAAGCCCCTGCGCTTCGACCTCATCCAGCATCCGCTCAAAGCACGCCGTTGTTGCGTCCTTGTCCGGCATGTAAAACGCATCAGCCGGGAAGCGCGCCAGCACCTTGTCCAGCCCGCCGATATGGTCCTCGTGGGGATGGGTTGCGATAACCGCGCGAAAGCGTTCAATGCCGAGCGATTCCAGATAGGCAACCAGTTCGCCCTCCGCAGAGCCCGGCCCGCCGTCGATCAGCACATATTCCCCGCCCGAAGCAATCAGCGAGGCGTCACCCTGCCCGACGTCGATAAAATACAGCTGCCCATCTGCTGGACCCGCCGTGCCGGACGTGGACTGCGCCCCCGGTGCGCCGGTGTTTCCAGGCCCGTACAAGTCCGGGAAGAAGTATGAAAGCGCCAGCGCGATTACCAGCACGATCAGCCCTTGCAGCAGTTGGCGCTGCCGTTTGGTCGGTTTCCGTCGTTTTGCACTCATGTCTGTCCCTCCTGCGCTGGTTGCGCCTGTTGTCGGCCTGTGTTTGCCGGATGCCTGGCAGGCCCCTACTATTATATAAGACACTGCCGGATTTTGCAATAAAATACCGAGATTTTTTCGTGGTAATGCGATAAAATAACATGCGCTTTGTCAAAAAAGTAATGCAAGAATGCGAATTCCCCCGTCCCGCCCGCAGGCGGAATGAAGTTTTTACTCGATTTTTTTTCAAAAAAATCGCGGGTGCAGGGCAGAGCCCTGCCGTTGCCCGCGTAGGGCCGGGTGCAGGGCAGAGCCCTGCCGCTGCCCGCGTAGGGCCGGGTGCAGGGCAGAGCCCGCCGCCCGCCGCGCAGGCGCGGGGTGCAGGGGCAGAGCCCCGCCGCCGCCTGCGGAGGGCATCAGCCGTTGGCTGAGAGAAGCGCCTGCACAAGCGCCCACTCCTCAGCGTGCCAGCAGCAAAAAGCGTCCAGCGCAACGGTTTCGCCAATCGAAAACCGCACGCCGCCAGATTCCCCGCGACGGAATGCAGCTTCGCCACGGGCGTATTCGTCCAGCGCCAGCGGTGCCATGCGCGCAACCTCCGGGCCCGGACGGAATACCGGCGGACTTTGGGTGCGCAAGACAAACGCATGCGCGATTTCGTCGTCAAAGCCGTCCGGACGGGGATACCTCTGCGATACCGCGCCCGCGGAAAGCAGCTGCTCCGGGCGAACCTCTATGCCCGCCTCCTCGCGCGCCTCGCGGCACACCGCCTGCACAGGCGTTTCCCCCGGGTCAATGTGCCCGGTTGCAGCCAGATCAAATAGCCCCGGATAGAGCGGGCGGTCCGCCGCGCGCTGCTGCAACCAGAGCCGATCCCCCTCCAACAGCCACAGGTGCGTTACCATGTGCAGCAGCCCTTGCCGGTGTACCACCGAGCGCGGGCGCTCCCCACAGGGCCGCAGCGCCGCGTCATAAACCGTCAGGTATTCGCCGCCCGGCTCGTCTTGCGCCGCAATTAGCCCCTGCTTTTGCTGCAAGGTCAGCTTTTTGATCGACGCTTCGTAGCCCATCGCTTCCCGCTGCGTGCCGAATACCTCGCTGAATGCCAGTGTCACGGGCCCGCGCCCGCGCGTGTATTTCGCGCCCCTGCCGCTGTTGTGCGCCGCAAGCCGCCGCGTCAGGTCGTTCGTCCAGCCCGTGTACAGCGTGCCGTCCGCGCAGCGAAGGATGTATACATAATTCATATTTCCTCCCGCCCGCTGGCAAAAGCCTGTAGCTCCCGCCCGATCAGAAAATCCGCGATTTCAAACGCCCTGATCCGGCGCTCCGCCAGCGTGATCTGCGGCTTGCAGCGGCCCACTTTCGCTTGCAGCGTTTTGCGCGTTTCCCGCAGCTTGTGCAGCGTGGAGCCAATCTGCCGCCGGGCTTCCCGTAACTCTTCCTCTGTAAAATCCATTGTGCCCTCCTGTAATATGCCCGTTGCCGGGTACGAAAAAACGGCGCTTTGCGCCGCCTTTTCAGCGTTTTACAAAAAATTCCTCATACCAGACAATAAAGCAGTAAATCGACCAGACCTTTTTCATATTGTGCGCTTTCCCGGATTTGTGGTCGTCCAAAAGCCGGGTGATGTTTTCGGTCTGGAAGAACTGCGACGCAGTCTCCCCGTTGAACGCGGCGCGAATCCGCGAATAGAATTCGTCCTGCTTCAGCCAGTCGTTGAGCGGCGTCAAAAAGCCGATTTTTGGCATGTCCGCCGTCTTCTCTGGCAGCGATTTCAGCGCCGCCCGCCGCAGCGCCAGCTTGGTTTCCTTGCGGGTGACGCGGTACTTGGACGGGATGCGCAGCGCGGTTTTCAGCACCTCGCGGTCAAGAAAGGGCACGCGCAGCTCCAGCGAGTTCGCCATGCTCATTTTGTCGGCCTTTTGCAGGATGTCATACAGCATCCAAACCTGCATGTCGGCATACTGCATCTGGGTGATCTCGTCCTCGTCCGGGATGCGGTCAAATACCGGCTTGGTGTAGAAATCCGGCGTTTTCGGCTGGTAATCCTTCTTTAAGATGTCCTTGCAGTCGGAAAAATTGTATACATAGTTGTTCCGGATATACCGCACTGACAGCGGGTGCCGCCCGCGCATCAGGAAGCGCCTGCCATGGAAGGGCGGCAGCTTTTCGGCGAGGTTGCCCGCGAGCAAACGCAGGAAGCGGGGGATTTTCATATATTTCTGGTAGTCGATGCACTCCTGATAATAGCGGTAGCCGCCAAACAGCTCGTCCGCGCCTTCGCCGGAGAGGACAACCTTCACCTGCTTGCGCGCTTCCTGCGCGACAAAGTAGAGCGGCACGGCGGAGGGGTTCGGCAGCGGCTCGTCCATGTGGTATTGGATGACCGGGGTTGCGTCGAAAAATTCCTGCGCCGTGATTTTGCGGCTGAAATTTTCGACGTCGATGATTTTGGACAACTCCTGCGCGTTTTTCAGCTCGGAATATTTCTCCTCCGCGTATCCTAATGAGAAGGATTTGACGGGCAGCTCCCGCGCCATTTCCTGCGTGACATAGCTGGAATCCACGCCGGAGGACAGGAAGCAGCCGACCTCAACGTCGGCGATCATATGGGTTTTGCAGGACTCGTGAAAGACTTTCGCGATTTCGTCCGACCACTGGTCAAGGGTTTTGGACTGGTCGATGCTGTACTCAATGGAAAAGTACCTTTTTACGGTCAGCTCCCCATTTTCCCAGATCATATAGTGCGCGGCTGGCAGCTTGTAGACGTCCCGGAAGAAGGTCTCGTCGTTCGGGATGTACTCAAAACACAGGTATTGCGGGAGCATTTCTTCGTTGAGCGTTTTTTCAAACTGCGGGTGGTGCAGGAAGCTTTTGATCTCCGAGCCAAACAGCAGGACGTCGTTTTTATGGTAATAGTAGAAGGGCTTGATGCCGAAGATATCCCGTGCGGCGAACAGTCTGCCGCTGTTGCGGTCGTAGATGACGAACGCGAACATCCCGCGCAGGCGGTCGAGCAGGGCGGGGCCCCATTCCTCGTAGCCGTGGAGCAGGACTTCGGAATCGGCGCGGTTGCGGAAGGTATGCCCGGCGGCGCGGAGCTCCTCACGGAGTTCGTTGTGGTTGTAGATTTCGCCGTTGAAGCACAGGACAAGGCTGTTGTCTTCGTTGTACATGGGCTGCGCGCCGTTTTCCAGGTCGATAATGGACAGGCGGCGGAAGCCGAGGGAGACATGCCCGTCGGAAAAGAGTCCTTCGGAATCGGGGCCGCGGTGGGCGATGGCGTCGGCCATTGATTTAATGGCTGACTGGTGGTCAAAGCTGGTGTCTGCGGTTGAAAAACCGGTAAATCCGCACATGGTTTTAACTCCTTCAGGAAATTTGTTGCATTCGCGTTCGCCTTCGCAGCGGGCGCCAAAGGGCGCTGCCCTTTGGAAACCCGGTCCTCCGCAGACAGCGGCAGGGCGCTGCCCTGCACCCGCAATTTTTTCGAGAAAAAATTGAGTAAAAGCTTTATTCCGCCTGCGGGCGGGACGGCATCTTCTTCATTCACGCAGCCGCTTCCCCGCATATTCGATGGTGCGCCGCGCCAGCGTTTCCAGCGAGTCCACTACATCCGGGTGCGCGGCTTGGAGCGCAAGGTCGCGGTGTGCCACGGAGAGCTCGGTGCAGCCCAGCACGATTGCGTCGCAGCCCTCCTCGCGCATCCGGTTATACAGCGCCGCCATCACCTTTGCGCGGACGGGCTTGCCGGCTTTGATGTAGTCATAAATGACGGAGGTGACTTGCTTTTGGGTTGCCGGGTCGGGGTACACGCAGGAAAGCCCATACCGGCTGCACATGATCCCGTAGGTATCCACAGTTACGGTGCCGGTTGTTGCAAGGACGCCGATCGTATGGGCGTTTTGCGCTGCGCACGCCTTGACCGTTTCCTCGATGATGTTCAAAAGCGGGATAGAGACCGCGTTTTGAACGTGCTCGTGGAAAAAGTGCGCCGTATTGCACGGCAGGACAAGAAAGTCGCAGCCTGCCCGTTCCAGCATTTGCGCGTCCTGCGCCATGTCGGGCAGCGGCGAGCACGTGCTTTCGCCGAGGATGAACGCCGTGCGGTCAGGGATGGACGCATGGTTGTATACAAGCATGTTCAGATGGTCCTGGTCGCAGGCTGCGTCGGTCAGTTCGAGCACCATTTGCTCAAAGTAGACCGTCGCCATCGGCCCTACGCCGCCAAGGACGCCTGCCAGTTTGGGCTTCATTCGCGTTACCTCCAGGTTTGAGCTGTTCAGGGACGGTTAAATTTTGCCCCTGAATTTCCGCTTCTGCTTCCAGAGGAAGACATAGGGGTAGATTTTGCGCAGGAATTTGGTTTCCGCGCGGTAGGCGATCGGGTTGACCGCTTTTTTCCTGGCATAAAGCGAGAGCATTTCGGCTTTCAGGGAAGGGTCTTTAATATAGGTTTTTAATACCGATTTCGGGACGACTGTATACAGGCAGTCGGTGTTGTCCGCGATGACCGGCTTGTCCGCAAATTCCTTGTGATCAATCAGATCGTCCACAATCCACTTGACTACGTTGAAACCGCTTGCGGTTACATAGTAATTCGAGCGGCCCAGACGGGTGTTGATCTCAAAAAAGCGGTAGGAGTTGTCGCGGGGGTCGTATTTGATATCGAAATTCGCGAAGCCGGTGTAGCCTACGTGCTCAAGCAGGCGCTTGGCGTGTTCCATGATTGTAAGGTCGACGCGGTTGATAATCGCAACCGGGTTTCCGATCCCCATATCGCCCTTGTCTTCCAAAAGGGTCTGACCGAATGCCATAAAGCGCACCTTCCCGGACTGGTCGCAATAGCAGGTCAGGATGCGCATGCCGGTATCGTCGCCCGGGATGAAGTCCTGAAGCAGAAACTTGTAGTCGTAGCCGCTGGCGTTCAGGTTTTTCAGCATAGCCTCCAATTCTTCCTGCGTGTCGAACTTGAAAACCTTCTTCTTGCCCGGGAACTGCGCGTAGTGGTACGCCGCCGAAGACGCAGGCTTGGCAATCACGGGGAACCCAAACGGCAGTTCCAGCTTTTCCGGCGGATTCTTGCAGTCGTAAACGTAGGTTTTTGGATACGGTACGCTGATTTCCTCACAAATGCTGTAAAAGCTGTCTTTTAAGACAAGCCTGTTGAGAAGCTCCTCCTGGATATATGGGATCACATAATATTGTTCCAGCAGTGCGCGGTTTTCGACGATCATCCGGACGTACCAGTCGCCGCATGCGAGCAGGATCAGCTTTTTCGACCCGCTGCGCGCCTTGCCGATCTTTTCCAGCTCGGAAAGGAAGGTTTCGCGCGTGTCCATCGACGGGACGATCAGGTTTTCGATGATATCCGAGTCGGCACACAGGCGGCTGCGGATCATGCTGACCGCGACCGAGCGGATGCCGTAAGCCTCATGGAATGCGCGCGCAAGGCTGTAGGTCGTGATATCGCCGCCCAGGATGACTGGCAGGAACGGCATTTCGTTAAACTTCATAATCAATACCTTATTTCCCCGGAAGCCAACCGTGGCTCCCGCTATATTTTTTGCAGGCGTTTTCTGCCTGTTTCTTGAAGATTTTGCACCATTTAATAGTACATCAAACAACATTTTTAGTCAAGGGCAATGTGCACAATTTCCCAGCGCAAATGAGGGCCGGGCCTTTACGGGCTGCGGGAAAAACTGAGGGAGAGCTAAGAAAATCCGCTGGTGCTATCATGCCAGCGGATTTTTGTGCGGGAGAGCGGTAAGCGGATGGCCACCCATAAAAAAACTAAACCAACCCAGCCCGCCGCCGTTCTGGCGGGCTGGGTCACTGGGCGTGAAGGATGGGCAGAAGCCCAAAGCCTCCGTCCCGCCCGCAGGCGAAAAGAGATGCGTCAGCATCTCAGGGGTCTGGGGCGGAAGCCCCAGCGGGTGCAGGGCGGAGCCCTGCCGCCCGCCGCGTAGGCGCGGGGTGCAGGGGCGGAGCCCCGCCGCTCGCCGCGTAGGCGCGGGGTGCAGGGGCGGAGCCCCGCCGTCCGCCGCGTAGGCGCGGGGTGCAGGGCTCTGCCCCGCCACCCGCCGCGTAGGCGCGGGGTGCAGGGGCAGAGCCCCGCCGCCCGCCGCGTAGCCACCCGTTAGCTGCCGAGCGGCGTGAGGTACTGCACGCGGTAACGGGCCACCTCTGAACGGAACGCCTCCGAAGTGAGATAAGCACGCTTTGAATAGCTGTGTGTGTCAAATTGCCCGTGCCCATCACGCAGCTGTAAAGTGTAGACCGCAAGGTTCACGCAGTGGTCGCCGATCTTTTCCAAGTCATGCACCGCATCCAAGTACATCACCCCCGCCTGCATTTCACAGCCCTCGCTGCCTAAACGGGCAATGTGCCGCTCCTTTAGCAAGTCCTTCAAATCGTCTACGATTTCTTCAAGCGGTTCGACCTGCTCTGCGGCGTTGGGTTCGCTGCCTGTGTAGCCCGCCACTGTCAGCCTCAGCTGCTCGGTGACTGCCGCGCACATCACCCCCAGCTCCTTTGCCGCATCGCCGCTGAACCGCAGCCCCCGCGCCCGCATGTCCTGCGCCCGGTCGAAAATGTTTTGCGCATAGTCGCCCACCTTCTCAAAGTCGCTCAGCGAATGCAGCAGCTCAGCGTGCATCTGGCGCAGGTTTTCCGGCAGGTCGCTGCGTACCGCAACAAGGTATTTCCCGATTTCGACCTCCGCACGGTCTAAGAAAGCCTCATTTTTCGCGAATTGCTGCTCAGGCAGCGCATCGCCGTTTAATATGCCCCCAATGCAGAACTGCACGTTTTCCTGCGCCGCCTTCCCCATGTCCGCAACGCACTGCCGCGCCTGGTCCAGCGCAAGCTGCGGCGTTGACAGGAAACGCGGCTCCAAACGCGCCAGCGGGTCGGGCTCCTCCCGTCCGCTTGGCACCGTGCCCTCAGCCAGCTTTACCAGCACCCCCGTAAACGGCAGGAACAGCAGCGTCGCCCCTACATTAAACACCGTATGGAAATTTGCAATGCCCGATTTTCCAATTGCCTCTTCAAAAAACGGCAAACCAATGGTATACTGGATCGTGTAGATGCCCACAAGGAATACGGCCGAGCCGATCAGATTAAAATAAAAGTGTACCATCGCCGTGCGCCGCGCGTTCTTTGACCCGCCCAGCGCCGACAGGAACGCCGTGATGCAAGTGCCGATATTCTGACCCAGGATGATCGGGACCGCCGCCGACCAGCGGATGAGCCCTGTCGTTGACAACGCCTGGAGAATGCCAACCGACGCGGACGAGGACTGGATGACCGCCGTCACCACCGTACCGGCGAGTATCCCGAGCACCGGGTTGGACACCGCCGCAAACAAGCTGGCAAACTGCGGCAGCTCCGCAAGCGGCGCGACCGCCGCTTCCATCGACGACATGCCGATGAACAGCAAGCCGAACCCAAGCAGGATATCCGCCGCCGAGCGCCCGCGCCTGCCCTTGCTGCGCATCATTACCAGCACGCCGCATACCACCGCCAGCCACGCAAGGTTCTTCGGCCGGATCAGCTGCATCAGCAGGCTGCCGCCCAGCGCGCCGCCGGAATCCAGCCGCAGCAGCTGCGCCGTGACCGTCGTGCCGATGTTCGCCCCGAGGATGACCCCGACCGACTGCCGCAGCGTCATGATCCCCGCGTTGACAAAGCCGACCACCATCACCGTCGTCGCCGACGAGGACTGGATCACCGCCGTCACCAGGACACCCAGCAGCAATGAACGGAACAGGTTGCCGGTCATTTTTTGCAGCGTGCGCTCGAGCGCAGGCCCTGCCGCGCGTTCCAGCCCATCGCCCATCACGCCCATGCCGTACACGAACAGCGCGAGCCCGCCTGCCATCCGCACCAGCGATAAAAGGTCAAAGCCCATGTTTTTACCTCCTTTTTCGGCCCCTTCGGGCCCTTGGCGTCTTTCCTTCTTTTCTTTCCGGGAAAGAGGGAGGGCAATTTTATCCCAACTCCACCCAATTATACTATAGCTCAAAAAGCCTCCCCTGTCAACCTGAAAGGAGACTCTCCATGCTGATCCTTCTCACTACCGGGCGGCGCACCGGCGGGCTGTCCGTCAGCCGCACCGCCTCCATCCTCTACGGCGAAGCGCTCGCCCGCGCGGGCGGGCTGCCCGCAGCCTTCTCCGGCGGCGACCCCGCCTCCCTCGCGCGGGAGTTCTCCGGCCTGCTGCTGACCGGCGGCGGCGACGTGGAGCCCGCCCGCTACGGCGGCGCGCGCCTGCCCACCGACACGGTCGACGTCGACCGCGACCGCGAGGAATTCGCCCTCCTCGACGCATTTTTGCGGCAGGGCAGGCCGGTTTTCGGCATCTGCCGCGGGGTGCAGCTGCTGAACGTCTATTTCGGCGGCACGCTGTGCCAGCAGGTGCCCGGCCACGCGGACGGCGCGCGCCATACCGTACACGCCGTCCCCGGCTCGCGGATAGAAGCGCTTTGCGGCGCAGCTTTTGAAACCAACAGCTGGCACCATCAGGCGGCGGACGCGCTTGCCCCTGGACTGCGGTGCACGGCGTCGTCACCGGACGGCCTTGCGGAAGCCCTTGAGCACGAAGCCTTCCCCGTATTCGGTGTGCAGTGGCACCCCGAACGGATGCTGCCCGGCCTGTGCGCCGACGTGGATACCGACCACCAATGCCTGTTTGACGACTTTATAAAGGAATGCGGAGCGCATCATGAGTGAACTCAAAACGGTAAACCTTGAAGCCGGGCGGCCCGCCGTCCCCGACGCGCTCGCGCGGCTGCAAATGGAGCTGCGCCTGACGCGCGGCACGCGGATTACGGCGCTCAAGCTGATCCACGGCTTCGGCTCCTCCGGGCGCGGCGGCAAGCTGCGCCCCGCCGTGCGCCGGTTCCTCGATACCCAGCAGGGGCGCGGCTACCTGAAATTCTACATCCCCGGGGAACAGCTTTCAATCTTCAATGAAGAAACCCGCCGGGCGCTGGACCGCTGCCCCGCGCTGCGCAGCGACCCCGATCTCGAACGCCACAACAACGGCATCACCGTTGTCGTGCTGTAGCTGCCGAAACATATACGGCCCGGGTATGTTGTTACGATTCCCGGAAACCCTATTTTTTACCCGCAGAAAAGGAGGACAGGCCATGCAGGAATTCTGTGCCGCAGGGGTGTGCCCGGTTTCCGCACTGGGGCTGGGCGCGCACGAGCGCGAATGGCTCGGGCGGCTGTGCCCGGACGCGCAGTCGGTACTCGTGTACCTTTTCCCTTATTTCGCGGGCAGACGCCCCGGCAACCTGTCGCTGTACGCGCGGGGGCGCGATTACCATGCGGTCATCCGCGACGCGCTCACGCCGGTTGCGGACAGGCTGTGCGAACGGCACCCCGCCCACCGCTTCGCCGTCCTCGCCGACGATTCCCCGCTCCCGGAGGTGCGCGCCGCCGTGCTCGCGGGGCTCGGAGCCGCTGGGCAGAACGGGCTGCTCATCCATGAAACATACGGCAGCTATGTCGTGATCGGCACGATTGCCGCCAGCCTGCCCATCGCTGCCGCGCAGCAGCGGCCCCGCGCCTGCCTGGGGTGCGGCGCGTGTGTGCGGGCGTGCCCCGCGCGGGCGATCGGGGCGGCAGGCGTCGACCCAGCGCGCTGCCTGTCGGCGCTCACCCAGCGCGGCGGCGATGTTTCTGCGGAGGAAGCCGCGCTGCTCCGGCAGCACCCGCTGGCCTGGGGGTGCGACGCCTGCCAGACGGCCTGCCCGATGAACCGGGACGTGCCGCTCACCGAAACCCCTGCCTTCCGCGAAAACCTCATCGACTCGCTGGACGCGGACGCGCTCGATGGACTGACCCGCCGCGCCTTCCTGGAAAAATACCCCGGCCGCGCCTTCACTTGGCGGGGGCCCGCGCCGCTGCGGCGCAACCTTGCCCTCCAGCGGGGCGCGGACACACAACAGACGGAGAACCCTTCATGAAACGCTTTAAAGACACCCTGCCCGACGCGACCGCGCCGCTGTTCCACGCAATGAACCTGCTCAGCGAGAGCGGGACGGCGCGGTTCCATATGCCGGGGCACAAGGGGGAGCCCATTTTCCAGACCTTTTCAGAGATCTTCGCGATCGATTTCACCGAAACCTACGGCACAGGCAACCTCTACACGGGGGAAGGCCCGATCCGCGAGGCTGAGCTTGCCGCCGCCCGGTTTTACCACGCCGCAGACTGCCTGTTCCTGACCGGCGGCTCGACGCAGGGCGTGCTGTCGATGCTTGCCGCCGCCGTCCCGCCTGGCGGCGAGCTGCTCATTGACCGCTGCTGCCACAAATCGGTGTGTACGGCGCTGGCGCTGCTTGATCTCGAGCCGCATTTCCTCGTGCCGCCGGTGCTGGAGCCGTTTGGAATCCCGTCGGCGCTCGGCACCGCAGCGGTGGAAGCGGCGCTCGACGCGCACCCCGGCGCGCGGGCCTTGCTGGTCACGTCGCCGAATTATTACGGGGTGCGCCAGCCGCTGGAGGAGCTTGCGCGGCTGTGCCATGCGCGCGGCAGGCTGCTGCTTGTCGATGCGGCGCACGCGGCGCACTTCCCGGCGGTCAGGCTGCCCTCGCCGGTGCAGGAGGGGGCGGACTGCGCGGTGCTGTCGGCGCATAAAACCCTGCCCTGCCTGGGTCAAGGGGCGTTTCTGCTGTGCGGCGGCGGCGTGGCCCCGGAAGCGCTGCGTGAAGCCGCCGCGCTTTTCGGCACCTCGTCGCCCAGCTATCCTATTTTGTGTTCGCTCGACCTTGCGCGGGCGTGGGCGGAAGGGCAGGGCGCAACGGCATTCCACGAATCTGCGAAAGCCTGCGCCGCTGTCCGCAGCCTGGTCTCCGGCAGCACGCCGTTCCTCGCGCTCGAGCCGGAAATGGCCCCGCACGGGCTCGACCCCTGCCGGCTGACCGTCTGCACGGCGGGCACCAGCCTGACCGGGCACGCGCTGGCCGATGTGCTGTTCGGTGAATTTGCAATTGCCTGCGAGATGGCGGACGCGCGCAACGTGGTGTTCATCCTGACCGGCGCGGACGCACCCAGGAGCATCCAGCGATTGCGGCAAGGGCTGGCAAAAATCGCGAAGCGCACCCGGCAAGCGCCCCTGCCCGAAAAGTCCGCGCCGCCGGGACTGCCGCAGCGTAAAATGCGGGTGCGTGAAGCCTGGTTTGCACCGCATGAACGAACGCCGCTTGCGGACGCGTCAGGGAAGGTCTGTGCCCGTCCGGTCACGCCGTACCCGCCAGGGGCGCCGCTGGTCTATCCCGGGGAGGAAATCAGCGCGGTACAGATTGAATTATTGCGCAAAAGGTGCTATAATGAAATAGAGACGGTTTCGCAGGGCTGCGCAAAAGCGCCTGTGGGACACGTTTAACCGCTGGCACATCCCCCGTCCCCGCCGCAGCGGAGAAAGGGATTCCAAAGGGGCGAGCCCCTTTGGCACCCGCCGCGCAGGCGCGGGGTGCAGGGGCGGAGCCCCGCCGGGTGCAAGGCAGAGCCCTGCCGCGCAGGCGTGGGGCAGGAATAGCGCCCACGGCGGCAAAACACCACGAAAGAGAGGCTTTTCTCATGAAAATGCTGCTCGCAATCATCAACTACGACGATTCCCAAAGCGTCATCGCCGCCCTCACCAAAGAGGGTTTCTCAGTCACCCGGCTCGCCACCACCGGCGGCTTCCTGAAATCGGGCAATGTGACCGTGCTCATCGGCCTTGACGAGTCCCGGCTCGACGACGCTTTCCAAATTATCCGCGACCACTGCCGCAAGCGCAAGCAGATCGTCCCCACCACCACCGAGCTTGGCATGGGTTTTTTCCCCACGATGCCCGTGCAGGTTGAGGTTGGCGGCGCGACCGTTTTTGTGCTCGGCGTGGAGCGGTTCGAGAAGCTGTGAACGGCTTCGGTTCGCTGGGCCTGCCAGCCGCGCTCCGGCGGGACATCACCGGCGCGCTCGCCTCGCGTTTCCCGCAGACCGTGCTGTTCATCGGCCCGGACGCGCGCACGCGCCCGCTTGCGCACACTGTTGCCGCGGCGCTGCTGTGCGGGGAAGGCGGACCCTGCGGGTCGTGCATCTCCTGCCGCAAGGTGGAAAGCGGCGTGCATCCCGACCTGATCGGGATCGACGAGGAGGGCGAGATCAAGATCGAGACGGCGCGGCGGGTACGTTCGGAGGCATTGGTGCTTCCGAACGACGGCGCGCGCAAGGTGTTCCTGATCGCGCACGCCGAGCGCATGAACGTACCCGCGCAAAATGCACTGCTGAAGGTGCTGGAGGAGCCGCCCAAATACTGTTTTTTCCTGCTCTGCGCCGAGCAGCCCGACCGCATTTTAGAAACGATCCTGTCGCGCTGCACGCGCTACCAGCTGCCGCCGGACGAGGAAGCGCCGGACGAAAGCCTGCTGCCGCTGCTTGTGCCCTACCTGCGGGCGCTGGCGGAGGGCAGCGAGCTGGGGCTGATGCGCGCGGCGGTGGGGCTGGAAAAGCTGCCCCGGCCGCAGCAGCGGGCGTGGCTGTCGCTGCTGCAAACGGCGCTGCGTGATGCGATATTTGTGGCGGATGGGCTGGGAGCGCCGCTGCTCCCGGCGGTTGCGGGGGAGACGCGGGCGCTGGCTGCGCGGCTTGCGTCGCGGCGGCTGTTCGCGCTGTATGAGCTGTGCGGCACGCTTTCTGCGCGGCTTGAGTTGAATGCGGGTGCGGCGGCGCTGACTTGTGCGCTGACGGCGGATGCTTTCGGCGCGTGAGGGCTACGCGGCGGGGCGCTGCCCCTGCACCCCGCGCCTACGCGGCGGGCGGCGGGGCGCTGCCCCTGCACCCCGCGCCTACGCGGCGAGCGGCAGGGCGCTGCCCCTGCACCCCGCGCCTACGCGGCGGGCGGCGGGGCGCTGCCCTGCACCCCGCGCCTGCGCGGCGGGCGGCGGGGCGCTGCCCCTGCACCCCGCGCCTACGCGGCGGGCGGCGGGGCTCTGCCCTGCACCCGCTGGGGCTTTCGCCCCAGACCCCTGAGATGCTTGCGCATCTCTGCCTCGCCTGCGGGCGGGACGGGGGCTTGGTCTACGGCCTGCGCACGGTCGCTTGTGCTGTGCTTTTCATGCATATTGGTTGAAAAATGCCGTTTTTTGGCCTTTTAACAATATATTTTATAGAAAATTGAGGATATTACCATTGGCTACAGTTATCGGAGTCCGGTTTAAGAAGATCGGAAAGATTTATTATTTTGACCCGCGCGACACCCTGGTGAAGCCCGGCCAGCATGTCATCGTCGAGACTGCCCGCGGCACCGAGTTCGGCGAATGCGTGCAGGGCACCCATGAGGTCAGTGATGATGAGATCGTCCAGCCGCTCAAGCGCCTTGTTCGGATCGCAACCCGCTCCGACCATGAGATCGTTGAATCCAACGAGCTGCATGCGCGCGAAGCCTACCGCATTTGCCGCGATAAGATTGCCGAGCATGGGCTTGAAATGAACCTTGTGACCGTCGAATGTACCTTTGACCTGAACAAAATCCTGTTTTACTTCACCGCCGACGGGCGCGTCGATTTCCGTGAATTGGTCAAAGACCTTGCGTCTATTTTCCGCACCCGTATCGAGCTGCGCCAGATCGGCGTGCGCGACGAGGCAAAAATGCTCGGCGGCTTGGGCATCTGCGGGCGCGAGTTGTGCTGCACCAGCTATCTGGACGAATTCCAGCCGGTTTCAATCAACATGGCAAAGGAGCAGAACCTTTCGCTCAACCCCAGCAAAATTTCCGGCACCTGCGGGCGGCTGATGTGCTGCCTGAAATATGAACACGAGGTCTATTCCGAGCTGCAAAAGCAGACCCCGAAGCTGGATAGCCTGGTCGAAACCCCCGAAGGGCGCGGCACCGTCGTATCGACGCAGATGCTGCGCGGCACCTGCCGCGTGCTGCTTGAGGACGGCGACGATACGCCACAGCAGTTCGCCTGCACCGACTGCGCCGTGCTCCGCTCGGGCAAGGCGAAGGGACGGCCCGCACCCGGCCCGCAGCAGGCCACCGCTCCCGGCGCTCCGGAACCTGTCCGGCAGCCCCCGCGCCGCGCGCCGCGCGAAAGGCCAGATCCCCCGGCGGACTCTGAAGCCGCTGCGGATATGCTTGCGGAAGATGCGCTCCCAGGTGCGGAAAAGCCCCACCGCAGGCGCAGGCGCGGCGGGCGCAGGCATTGATGCAGGCCGATGCTGCGCTTTCCTCCGGCACGCTGCCCCTTTGGCAACAAAAAACGCACCCCTGCGGTGCGTTTTTTGTTTGCCGTAACCGTCAAACGAATTCCCAGCCGTCCTCTGTGGAGCGGCTTTTGCGGCGGCACACGGTGCGCTACGTCCGTTTTTTGCAGGAAAATACCCGGGACAGCGCAACACTGTCCCGGGCATCTGCTTAGCGGTTTGTCTTGTCGTCGCCGACCAGGTCGTCGACCCCGTCGCGGATGTCGTCGCCGATATCGTCCACGCCGTCGCGGATATCGTCGCCCAGCGAATTGTTGTCGTTCATATCGCCGGTTGTGCCGTCGCCGGTAACGGTACCGGTACCGTCCGTGCCGTTGCCGGTCGTGCCGTTTGCCGTGCCAGTGCCGTTGCCTGTGACTTGCCGGTTGTGCCGCCGTCCGTGCCGGTGCCGGTCAGGCCGTTATCGCCCGAGCCGGTCATACCAGCGCCGTTGTTCGCGCTGCCGTTATTCACTGTGTCGTCCGTTCCGGTATCCGCCGCGCCGCCTGTCCGACTGCTGCACCCTGCCAGCAGCGCTGTACACAGCAGGCACGCCAGCAGAATCGTCCATACTTTTTTCATGGGATTCCCTCCTTCGTTTTTGCATATAGTATTCGAACGAAAAAGGGGCATTATACAGCAGCTAAAATGAAATTTTTTCCAAGTGTTCCAGCGTTGCGCGGCAGGTCAGGCCGGTAACAAGGCCCATCACGAGCGCCGATACGAGCAGCAGCGGCAGGTATGCCGCAACGTATACGGACCGGAGTACCAGCATAGCCGCGCCGATCTGGCCGATGTTGTGCGCCGCCGCCCCGGCGGCCGAAATGCCAGGGATGGAAAACCAGCGTCCCTCGAACGGCAGCAGCAGCGCCATTACCGCGAGCGCGAGCACCCCGCCGAACAGGGCGAATAGGAAGGAGGTCACGCTGCCCATGAATACCGACGCAAGCACCACCCGCACGAGCAGGACCGCGAATGCGTCGCGTTTGCCAAGCCGTGTCAGGGCGAACAGCGTTACAACGTTTGCGAGGCCCAGCTTGATGCCGGGGACCGGCACAGCCGCTGACAGCGGGAACAGGCGCTCCACAAGCGACAGCACCAGCGCCAGCGCTGTCAGAAGGCCGCATACGGCGACGCGCTTTGCTTTGCTGTTCATCCGGCTGTACGTCCTGCGATTGCGTCGACTTCGGCTGTCCCGCCGGTCAGGCGCACGACCACGCGGTTGGGCAGGCAGACCGCTGTCTGGCCCGCGCGGGTCAGCGTCCCGGTACGCACGCATACCTGGTCGGGGCAATCTGACGCGGAAAACCGTACAGACTTGCCGTCGACCTCGACCGTGTTCGTGACCGCGCCGCCCAGCGTAATCGTCTCATGCAGGCCGTCCGCCAGCGGTAGCCGTTTCAGGAGGGTGTCGTTCTGGTAAATCTCCACGCAGAGCACCCCTGAACTTCCCGGAAGGAACGCCGCCCAGACTGCCGCCGCGAGCGCAAGCACCAGCGCGGCAACCGCAAAATCGCCGGGGCGCAGGCGCAGGCTACGAAGCCAGGACATACCCGGCCTCCTCCCCGCAGAAGGTAAAGCTTGAAAGCAGCCCTTCGGTCACATAGACTTGGTGGTCATCGGTAATAAACACCGCGTCCAGCTGGTTTTCTGCGCAGTAGGCGAGCCCTTTTTCGAGCCCCATGACGAACAGCGCCGTAGAATGCGCGTCGGCGAGGGCAGAATTTTCGTTGACCACTGTGACGCTGCGCAGGCCGGAGCGGGCGGGTTCGCCGGTTGACGGGTCAAAGACGTGATGATAGCGCACGCCGTTTTCCATGAAGAACCGTTCGTAATCGCCGGTTGTGACTACGGAGGTGTCGCGAACCGCAATGGTCGCGAGATAGGCGGCTGGCGTGTCCGGGTCAGCGATGCCGACCGTCCAGGCGGAGCCGTCCGGCTTGCTGCCGAGCGCGTAGATGTTGCCGCCCAGATAGGCGAGCGCGCTTTCCACGCCGTTTGTGCGCAGCGCTTCGGCACAGAGGTCGGCGGCGACGCCCTTGCCAACGCCGCCCAGATCGAGCTGCGCGCCGTTTGACAGGCGCGCCGTGCCGTCATCCGAAAGGGAGAGGTTGTCGATCCCGACGGTAGCCCGCGCCGCTTCCAGCGCTTCGGGCGCGGGCACACAGGCATTTTCGGTGCCAATGCCCCAAAGGTCGCTCACCGCCGCGATGGTGATGTCGAACACGCCGGGGATGCAGGATTCTTTCGCCTGCCGCAAAACCGCGAGGGTTTCCGGGGAAACCTGCGCTTCGCCCGCTGCGTTCAGCCGGGCAACGTCGGAGGTCTCGCGGGTGCGCGAAATGCGGTTTTCCAAATCAAACACCGCGCGTTCGGCTTCGGCGCAAGCGGCTTCGGCGTGCGTCCCATAGGCGCGGATGGTCATATAGGTGTCCATTGCAAAAAAGGCGGTTTCATATTCTTTCGCAGCGCAGCCGCTCCCAAGCAGCAAGAGCAGTATCAGCAGGCAACTAAACTTCAATTTCATAGCATCCCCTCCGTCCGCTTATTATACCGAAAATCCAGCAAAATTTCAACCGTGGCTTTCAAAAAAACGCAGGGACGCCGCAGCAGGAAACGCTGAAAGGGGAGCAAAGAAAAGCCGCTGGCGACGTTATGCCAGCGGTTTTTCGTGCGGGAGAGCGGTAAGCGGGCAGAGCACCCAAAAAGGAAAACCGCGCAGCCCGCCGCCGTTCTGGCGGGCTGGGCGACTGCGCGCGAAGGACAGGCGAGAGCCCCAAGCCCCCGTCCCGCCCGCAGGCGAGAAAGAGATGCGCAAGCATCTCGGGGGTCTGGGGCGAAAGCCCCAGCGGGTGCAGGGCAGAGCCCTGCCGCCCGCCGCGCAGGCGCGGGGTGCAGGGGCAGAGCCCTGCCGCCCGCCGCGTAGGCGCGGGGTGAAGGGGCGGAGCCCCGCCGCCCGCCGCGTAGGCGCGGGGTGAAGGGGCGGAGCCCCGCCGCCCGCTAGCAGAGCTGCCAGCGTATGTAGTAAGTGACTTCGTATTCGCCACGATGGCCCGAACGATTCCGGCAAAACCGTACCTCGAGTTCCCGCGCCCTTTGCGTCATTTCGTTCGCCGAGACGTGTATCTCTTTGGCGACCTCCATCTGTGTCCGGCCCTCGAAAAAGCGCATCCGCACGATCTTTTGCTCGCGCTCGCTCAGATCCCCGATCGCTTCCTTGATCGCAATGTGCTCAAGCCACTGATCGTCAGTATTCTTTGTGTCCCCCACCTGATCCATTACGCACAGCGCGTCGCCCTCCTCGCCCCACACCGGCTCGAACAGCGACACCGGGTCGAGGATCGCGTCCAGCGCAAAAACGACCTCCGCTTTTTTCATTCCCAGCGCGTCCGCGATTTCCGTAATCGTAGGCTCGCGCTGGTGCTCCCGCATAAATTCTTCTTTTACCTGCAACGCGCGGTACGCCGTGTCCCGCATGGAGCGCGACACGCGGATTACGCTGTTGTCCCGCAGGTAACGCCGGATCTCGCCAATAATCATCGGCATAGCGTTCCGAGGTTGAAAAACCAGTTTCCTACGCTGAAACCCCAAATTTCAGCGTTATATCGGTATACTCGGCAGAAATTGTTACCCGCTCAATGACAGAGGCCAGGACGGCCCGGCGCTCCTGTATGGACATCTGCGGCCATGCGTCCTGTATCCCTTCCAAGCGCTGATATACATTCATCGCAGAGCGTGCAGCATGTTCTTTGGCGCGTTCATCCGAAAGGGATGCGGCCAGCCGTTCCATGTCGGACTTTGTTGTATTGATCGTATCCAGCAAACATTCATCCCCGCTGTCCCCATACAGGCTATACAGGCGGCGCAGCTTTGCCTCAGCTTTTTTCAGCTGTTCTTGCAGCATATCGCTGACGCTGCCAGACTGGACGGACTTCCGGATGCTGTCGAGCTTTTCCTTTGAGATCGTAAACAGCGTTTGGATTACACCGTCCTCTACATCTTCCGCAAAAGGAGAAGGGACATCACAATCAGGGTCACGAACCAAATACGGCTTGCTGCGCTGCCGGGAATAGCAGACCAGTTTATATCCCGCTTTTCCCCACTTCATATACCGCATCTTTGCCCCGCATTTCCCGCAGTAACAAAAGCCGGTTAACAGGTGGTCTGTTTTCGTTACCAGTTTGGCAGCAGAGCGGTCTGCCAGCAGCTGCATAGCCTGTTCATAGGTTTCGAGGGATATAATTGGTTCATGAAGGCCCTTGTATTCCTCACCATTATAGACAATATATCCCGCATTGGACTTTCGCGTGATGATATTGTATACCACCCGCTCATATTTCAGATCCAGCTCATTTGCGATTGCCTGCATGGATATGCCAGCAAGGTACCGGTCATAGATATGCCGCACCAGATCAGCGTCTTTGTTGGGGACAAGGATGCCCTGTGCCGGGTCATAATCATAGCCGTAAGGGGTCCGCCCCCCGCCAGGCCAGTAACCGCTTTCCACCCGTTTCTGCATACCACCGCGGGTGCGTTCAAAAATGTTTTCACGTTCCAGCTGCGCAAATACGGAAAGGATACCAACCATCGCTCTGCCGAAGGGCGTATTGGTATTAAAGCTCTCCATAATAGAGATAAACGCCACATTTGCCGGAATCATGATGTCCTCAATCAGATGTAAAGTATCTTTTTGACTTCGGCTCAGCCGGTCCAGCTTCACCACGATAACATGGGTTATGATGCCTGCTTCAATATCCTCAATCATCTGGTTCATACCGGGACGGTCCAGGCTGCCCCCTGAATACCCGTCGTCTGTGTAGACACGGACTTCTTTCACGTCGTTGAGTGTCTTGGCATACGCCTCCAGTTTCTCGATCTGGACATCCAGCGAGTAGCCATCATCCGCCTGCTTGTCCGTTGATACGCGGCGGTACAAGGCCAGAACAATGCCGCTGGTGACTTCCACCGGCCTGATCATTTTCGATTTACTCATTTTACCTCCCCTCAGCAAATTTGCCTCGTACCGCGAAGCCATACATTAATTATAGCTCTTGTTTGCGCAATCTTCAAGGCTTTCCGCTGCTTTCCAATTTTTTTCGGCGCGCTCCTTCACGGTCGCAAGGATATGCTCCATCGCCGGGGTAGCAATACGCATGGATTTTAGCTGTTCCGCTGTCAACTGGTTGCCGGTTGTATCAAAATATCGAAAAGTCAAAATATCACCTCCTCTTCCAATATATCCCATGTAGCAGATTGTTAAACAATCGGACGGAAGTTGTCTTTTTTTCCATCCCTAAAATATAATATGTATCCCAAACAGAGCTGAAATCAGAAATTTGACAATATGCTTATCGGTTTGACTCAGCCGGTCACAAAATATAGAAAAATATGAAATCAGGGTTGACAAGCCCCATTTAT